>NZ_JBVHXY010000003.1:271795-328381 GCF_055569215.1 Kitasatospora sp. NPDC029312
CTTCTGGTCGGGTCCTCTGGCGTCTTGCCCCTCCCCCCCCCCCCCCCCATCCCCCCCCCCCCCCCCCCCCCCCCCCCCCCCCCCCCCCCCCCCCCCGGGCCGGTCACCCGCGCGTCCGCGGTGGTGTCACCGCCCGGTCACTTCTGCTCGGCGAGTGCCCTGTTGAGGAGGACGACGTTGACGCCCTCCTGGCCGAGGAAGCCGAGCGAGCGGCCCTCGGTGTGCGTGTCGACCAGCCGGTTCAGCGTGTCGGCCGGCAGGCCGCGTTCCTTGGCGACCCGGTTGACCTGCTCCTTGGCGTAGGCGACGGAGATGTGCGGGTCGAGGCCGGAGCCGGAGGCGGTCAGCGCGTCGGCCGGCACGCTCGCGGGGTCGACGCCGTCGAAGGCGGCGACGGCGGCGCGGCGGTCGTCGACGGCCTTCAGCAGGTCGTCGCTGTTCGGGCCGAGGTTGGAGGCACCGGAGTTGTCGCCGGCGTGGTCGTTGGCGGACGGCCGGGGCTGGAACCACTTCGGGTCCGGCCGGGCCTCCTCCTTCGGGTCGTCCGGGTCCTTCTTCGGGAGGTCGAAGTTCTGGCCGAGCAGGCTGGAACCGACCTCCTTGCCGTCGGACTTCACGATCGAGCCGTTGGCCCGGTCGCTGAAGGCGACCTGGCTGATCCCGGTGACCAGCAGCGGGTAGGCGACACCGAGGATCACCGTGAGCACCAGCAGCGCGCGCAGCGCGGTGACGTAGGTGCGGACGGTCGTCGGCAGGGGCTTGGACATGGTGTTCTCCCTCCTTCCGGCGCGTCAGCTGAGGCCGGGGATGAACTGGACGATCAGGTCGATCAGCTTGATGCCGACGAACGGCACCACCAGGCCGCCGAAGCCGTACACCCCGATGTTCCGGCGCAGCAGCGAACTGGCGTCGGAGGGGCGGTACTTCACGCCGCGCAGCGCGAGCGGGATCAGGCCGATGATGACCAGGGCGTTGAAGATCACCGCCGAGGTGATCGCGGACTGCGGGCTGTGCAGGCCCATGACGTTGAGGTGGCTCAGGCCCGGGTACACCCCGGCGAACATCGCGGGGATGATCGCGAAGTACTTGGCCACGTCGTTGGCGATGGAGAAGGTGGTCAGCGCCCCGCGGGTGATCAGCAGCTGCTTGCCGATCTCGACGATCTCGATCAGCTTGGTCGGGTTGGAGTCGAGGTCGACCATGTTGCCGGCCTCCTTGGCCGCCATGGTCCCGGTGTTCATCGCGACGCCGACGTCGGCCTGGGCGAGGGCGGGGGCGTCGTTGGTGCCGTCGCCGGTCATCGCGACGAGCTTGCCGCCCTCCTGCTCCTTCTTGATCAAGGCCATCTTGTCCTCGGGCGTGGCCTCGGCGAGGAAATCGTCCACGCCGGCCTCCTCCGCGATCGCCTTGGCGGTCAGCGGGTTGTCGCCCGTGATCATGACGGTCTTGATGCCCATCCGGCGCAGCTCGTCGAACCGCTCCCGCATGCCCTCCTTGACCACGTCCTTCAGGTGGATGACCCCGAGGACGCGGGCCGGAGCGTCGCCGATCTTCGTCGCCACCACGAGCGGGGTGCCACCGGCGGCGGAGATGCCGTCGACCAGGGTGGACATCTCGTCGGTGACCCGGCCGCCGTTGCCGGTGACCCAGTCGGACACGGCGGCGGCCGCGCCCTTGCGGACCTGGCGCACCCCGTCGGCCTCGTCCAGGTCCACGCCCGACATCCGGGTCTGGGCGGTGAACGGCACCCAGGTGGCGTGGGTCAACTCGCCCTGGACGCGGGCCCGCAGACCGTACTCCGTCTTGGCCAGGACGACGATCGAGCGGCCCTCGGGCGTCTCGTCCGCGAGGGAGGACAGCTGGGCGGTACTGGCCAACTCGTCCGTGGAGACGCCGCTCACCGACAGGAACTCGGCGGCCTGGCGGTTGCCCAGGGTGATGGTGCCGGTCTTGTCGAGCAGCAGGGTGTTGACGTCACCGGCGGCCTCGACCGCGCGCCCCGACATCGCCAGCACGTTGCGCTGCACCAGGCGGTCCATGCCGGCGATGCCGATCGCGGAGAGCAGCGCGCCGATGGTGGTCGGGATGAGCGCCACGATCAGGGCGACCAGGACGATCGTCGGCTGCGGGGCGCCCGCGTAGGTGGCCATCGGCTGGAGCGTGACGACCGCGACCAGGAAGACGACGGTCAGCGAGGCCAGCAGGATGTTCAGCGCGATCTCGTTCGGCGTCTTCTGCCGGGCGGCGCCCTCGACCAGGGCGATCATCCGGTCGATGAACGACTTGCCGGGCTCCGAGGCGATCCTCACCACGATCCGGTCGGACAGCACCTTCGTGCCGCCCGTCACCGCGGAGCGGTCGCCGCCGGACTCCCGGATCACCGGCGCGGACTCACCGGTGATCGCCGACTCGTCCACCGACGCGACACCCTCGACCACGTCACCGTCGCCCGGGATGACCTGCCCGGCCTCCACCACGACGTGGTCGCCGAGCCGCAGCGCCGTCCCGGAGACCTCCTCCTCGTCCTGGGTGGCGGGCCAGTTCGTCAGCCGCCGGGCGACGCTCTCGGTCTTGGTCTTGCGCAGGGTGTCGGCCTGCGCCTTGCCCCGGCCCTCCGCGACGGCCTCCGCCAGATTGGCGAACACCGTGGTGAGCCAGAGCCACACGGTGATGGCCCAGGCGAACACGGACGGATCCGCGAGCGCGGAGACGGTGGTGACGACCGAGCCGACCTCGACCACGAACATCACCGGATTCTTGACCATCACCCGGGGGTCGAGCTTGCGCACCGCGTCCGGCAGCGAGGCGATGATCAGCTTCGGGTCGAGCAGACCGCCGGAGACTCGGTGCGGCATGGCGGCGGTCTCGGCCTCGGCCTTCTCGGCCGGTGCGGGATCGAGCATGGAGGTGGACATCAGGAGGTGAGACCTTCCGCGATCGGCCCGAGAGCCAGGGCCGGGAAGTAGGTGAGGCCGACGACGATCAGGACGACGCCCGACAGCAGCCCCACGAACAGCGGCTTGTGAGTGGGCAGGGTGCCCGGCGTGGCCGGGACGGGCTGCTGCCCGGCGAGCGAGCCCGCCAGCGCCAGCACGAACACCATCGGCAGGAAGCGGCCGAACACCATCGCCAGACCGAGCGCCGTGTCGTACCAGTCGGTGTTCACGGTGATGCCCGCGAACGCCGAACCGTTGTTGTTGGCGGCCGAGGTGAACGCGTACAGCACCTCCGAGAAGCCGTGGGCGCCCGAGTTGAGCATCCCCGCCCGCTCACCCCGCAGGGCCATCGCCACACCCGTACCGGCCAGCACCAGCGCCGGCGTCGTCAGGATGTACAGCGAGGCGAACTTCATCTCCCGCCCGCCGAGCTTCTTGCCCAGGTACTCCGGAGTGCGGCCGACCATCAGCCCGGCCACGAACACCGCCACGATCGCCAGCACGAGCATCCCGTACAGGCCCGAGCCCACACCGCCCGGCGCGATCTCGCCCAGCATCATGTTGAAGACCGTGACCCCGCCGCCCAGCGGCGTGAACGAGTCGTGGAAAGCGTCCACCGCACCCGTCGAGGTCAACGTCGTCGACGCCGCGAACAGCGAACTCGCGGCGATGCCGAACCGCTGCTCCTTGCCCTCCATCGCGGCCCCGGCGGCCTGCAACGCGCTGCCGTGGTGCTGCGACTCGAAGAACGTGATCAGCGCCACCGACGCGACCCAGAAGACCGCCATCACGGACGCGACGGCGTAACCCTGGCGGTTGTCGCCGACCATCCGGCCGAAGGTCCGCGGCAGGGCGAACGGGATCAGCAGGATGAGGAAGATCTCCAGCCAGTTCGTGAACCCGGTCGGGTTCTCGAAGGGGTGCGCCGAGTTCGCGTTGAAGAAGCCGCCGCCGTTGGTACCGAGCTCCTTGATGACCTCCTGCGAGGCCACCGGACCACCCGGGATGCTCTGCGGGTCACCGGCCAGCGTCGTGATCCCGTGGAAGCCGTGGAAGTTCTGGATCACGCCGTTCGCCACCAGGACCAGCGCGAACACGATCGCGATCGGCAGCAGCAGCCGCAGGTTGATCCGCACCAGGTCGACCCAGAAGTTGCCCAGCCGGTCCGTCCGGTTCCGGGTGAACCCGCGGATCAGCGCCGCCACGACGGCGATGCCGACGGCGGCGGAGACGAAGTTCTGCACCGCCAGGCCCGCCATCTGCACCAGGTGGCCCATCGCGGACTCGCCGCCGTAGGACTGCCAGTTGGTGTTGGTGACGAAGGAGATCGCGGTGTTCCAGGCCTGGTGCCCCGGCATCCGCGGAACACCCAGGTTCAGCAGCAGGTAGCCCTGGAGGCGGATCAGGCCGTACAGGAAGAGGACGGAGACCGCCGAGAAGGCCAGCACCGAACGCAGGTACACCGGCCAGCGCTGATCGGCGTCACCGTCGACGCCGATCAGCCTGTAGATGCCGCGCTCGGCTCTGAGGTGCTTCGAGCTGGTCAGGACGCGGGCGATGTGGTCGCCCAGGGGGCGGTAGCACAGGACCAGCGCGGCCACCAGGGCCAGGGCCTGCAACCAGCCCGCGAGAGGGGAGCTCATGTCAGAACTTCTCCGGGTGGATCAGCGCGACGACGAGGTAGCCGATGAGGGCGACGGCCACCACCAGACCTGTGATGTTCTCGGCGCTCACAGCTTCTCCACCCCCCGTGCGATCAGGGCGATGACGGCGAACACGGCGACCGTGACACCGACGTGGATGAGATCGGACATGGGCTCCACCAGCGTGGTTTCGGGAGAGCCGCGGACGGGCCGAGGGGCTGCGCGCGGCACCGGCGGACGACCGGCACAGGCAGCACATCAGCCGTCAAGGGCGCGTACAGGGGGCCCTGACGCCGTCCATACGGGGGAAGGCCCCGCGTTGACGGGACCTTGACGTGCACCGCACGCGAGCCGTGCCGTCGCGGCGGCCGACCGGGGGGCGAGGCCGCTCCGGACATGCGTCGGGCCCCGGCGCAAGACGGTCGCACCGGGGCCCGGTCACGGCACACGGCCTGGGCTGCTGGCGGGGGTGGGGCGAGCCGTTGTCCCGGCGGGCGCCGGTTGGGAAGACGATCAGCTCGATGGAAGGACTCCCACCCCCCGGCCCACCACTCTGCTGCCTGCCCACCGTAATTGCAAGCAATGCGCAATAACCCGCCTCCCCGGCACCGCCCGGGCCCCCGCCCAGCGCCACCCCCGCACCACCCGGGCAAACAGAACAGCCCCTGATCCGCGTTTCCGCAGATCAGGGGCTGTTCTCTATCCTGTGGCTGGTGCAGGGTTCGAACCTGCGTAGCTTGCGCGACAGATTTACAGTCTGCTCCCTTTGGCCGCTCGGGCAACCAGCCAGGATGTTCGCCGCCCGGGGCATCGCCCCGTTCGACGTGGTAAACCATACCTGATGCCAGGGGGTGGTTCGCCACTCGATAAGCGCCCGACGATCAAGGACCGCCGCGCGGCGGTCACGGGCCGCGCCGGGGTGGTGCTGGATAGGCTGGGGCGGCGGACGTCCGGTGGGACGGGCCGCGCAAGTGAAGCCAGAGCATCAAGGAGACCAACACCCATGGCCGACTCCAGTTTCGACATCGTCTCGAAGGTCGAGTGGCAGGAGGTCGACAACGCGATCAACCAGACCTCCCGTGAGATCGCCACCCGTTTCGACTTCAAGGGCGTCGGCGGCGAGATCAGCCGCTCCGGCGAGAAGATCGAGATGAAGGCCAACGGCGAGGAGCGCGTACGGGCCATCCTCGACGTGCTGCAGACGAAGTTCATCAAGCGCGGCCTGTCGCTGAAGGCTCTGGACGCCGGCGAGCCGCAGCTCTCCGGCAAGGAGTACAAGATCTTCGCCAACGTGAAGGAGGGCATCTCCACGGAGGATGCCAAGAAGGTCGCGAAGATCATCCGGGACGAGGGCCCGAAGGGCGTCAAGGCGCAGGTCCAGGGCGACGAGCTGCGCGTCAGCTCCAAGAGCCGCGACGACCTCCAGGCCGTCCAGGCCCTCCTCAAGGGCAAGGACCTGGACTTCGCGATCCAGTACGTGAACTACCGCTGACGTCCACCCGGTCGGACGGTCGGACGGGCATCGAACGGCCCCGCTCCCGGGTTCGGGGCGGGGCCGTTCGATGTCCGCGGGTGGGGTCAGCCGGCGGCGGGGCGGGGGTGGGCGGCGGCCAGGGCCTGCGCCTGGGCGCGCAGGGTGTCGAGCTGCTGCTGGAGCTTCGCCACGGCGGCCGGGTCGGCGGGCTTGGTCGCGGACGTGCCCGTGGTGCCTGGGGCCTTGGGCGCGGCCTGGGTGGCCGCCGACGACGGGCTGGAGAGCTGGCCGCCGAGCAGGCCCTGCAGGATGGACTGCAGGGTGGCGATCAGCTGCTGGACGACGCCGCCGAGGTCGGGGACGGTGGAGGACACCGTCGAGGTCAGGTCGGTGACCAGCTTGACGAGGTCGTCCACCGCCCCGAGGGTTGCGCTCGTGTCCGGCGCGGCGGGGACGTCGGGGGCGTCGGGCACCGTGGGGGCGTCGGGCAGCGAGGGGACGGTCGGCAGTGCCGGGTCGGCGACCGGCAGCGTGCTCGGTGGCGCCGGGACGGCGGCCGGCATGGCACCGGGGACGGTGATCGGCAGGGTGTCCGGCGCGGAGGGAACGGCGGGGAAGGCCGGAACGACGGGGACGGGGGTACGGGGGGCCGCGGCCGCAGAGCCTGCGGCAGTGGCGGACGCCGTGGCGACCATGGTCAGCGCGAGCGCTGCGGTCAGCACGGGGCCCATCCGAGTGGCACGCATGAGTGCTGCTTCCTCTCAGTGCGGGGGCAGGGCGAGATCGCCTCCTCACACCGTGCGGCCGTCTACGCGGTCACAGCCACCGCACATACGCCGTCCGGTGGCGCGTCGTCCGGTGGCGCGCCCTCAGGCCGCCGCCCAGTCGGCCGTGCTGCGGTGGGCGGCCAGCCCGACGGCGTCGAACTCGTCCACCCGTCCCGGGGTGACGTCCGCGCCGAGCCACCGCAGCGCCCGCGAGATCGGGGTGCCTTCTTGGCCCGGCTCGGTTTCGCCGCCGGCGAGCGGGCCGAGGACCACCCGGCCGTCCTCCCAGACGGCGGCGCGCTGGGTGCCGCTCCCGCCGGAGTACTCGGCATCGACGCAGGCGATCGGCCCGGCCTTCGACCAGGCGGCGAGCCGCAGCTCGAAGCCGTCCGAGTGCCACCCGAAGCCCGCCCCGCCACCGGCCTTGGCCACCTCGTCGTCGCCCTGGAGCGCGGCCAGGACGACGGAGGTGACCGGGATCAGGGCCAGCCCCTGCGCCAGTGGCACCACCCGGGCCACCGGGACTTCCGCCGCCGCTACCCTCAGCAGCTCCAACGTGCCTATCAGCGCCTGGAGTTCATAGGACATGCCGGCCATGGTGTCCCACCGCACTGACAGTCCGCGCGGAATTTATGATTCCGTGCCCGTGCGGAGCCCGTGGAGCAGGGTGAAGCCCGCGAACGGCCCCACCGCCGGAGCGGCTTCCGCGCCGGCTTCCCCAGGAGCCTGGCGTCGGGGCCGAAACCGGGCGAATTGACCCAACCGTGGGTCTTTCTTACGAGCCGGTCATCGTTCACCCAGAGACTTTCAAGCTTCCGTTGGTAGTTTCGGTGAGCATGACCAAGCTGCTCAGCCCGGCCCCGCCGTCACCGGCACGGGCCGGGCGACTGCGTCCCCTGACCGATCGCAACCGCCACGGCGGGCTGGCGAGACTCCGGCTCCTGGCGTGGCCGGCCTACCTGACCGCCCTCGTCTGGTTCGTCAGCACCCAGGGCATGGCCTTCGCCAACGACGTGGTGTTCCTCTGGCTGATCGGCGCGCTGCTCACCGCCGCCGTGCACAGCGGGCACGGCTGGCGCGGCTTCCTGCTGGTGCTGCGCGACTGGGTACCGGTCATGGCCGTGGTCTGGGCGTACTCGCTGCTGCGCGGCTACGGCGCGCACACCCCGTGGGCCCCGCACTGGCTGCCCCAACTGCGCGCCGACGAACTGCTCGGATTCGGCGGAACCTGGACCGTACGGCTCCAACAGGCGCTCTACACGCCCGGCTCACCGCACTGGTACGACTACGCGGCGACGGCCGTCTACCTCTCGCACTTCCTCGTGGTCTTCGTGCTGCTCGCGGTGCTCTGGCGGCGCGCCCACCGCCGGTTCCGGCACCTGCTCGCCTGCTACTTCACGCTCACCTTCGCCGGCTTCGCGACCTACCTGCTCTACCCGGCGGACCCGCCGTGGCTGGTCGCCCAGCAGGGCGACCTGCCGCCGCTGCACCGGGTGGTCTGGGAGACCATCTCCGCCCTGGGGCTACCGCAGGCCGACTCGCTGCTGGAGAACGGCAGCCAGTTCGCCAACGACGTCGCCGCGATGCCCTCGCTGCACTCGGCCTACCCGGCGATGCTGCTGTTCTTCTTCTGGCCGACCGCCCGGCCCTGGCTGCGGGCGCTGCTGGTCGCCTATCCGCTCGCGATGGCGTTCACCCTGGTCTACGGCGCCGAGCACTTCATCGTGGACGTCTTCGCCGGCTGGGCGTACGCGGCCGTGGTGGTCTTCGGGCTGCGGTGGCTGTGCGACCGCCGTACGGCGCCGTCCGCGCCCAGGGCAGACTTGGCGGCGTGAACGCCCAGCCGCTGCCGAATCAGCCGCCGATGAGGCCCACGCCCGAGCAACTGCGGGCCGCCCAGGACACCACCATCCCGGACGTCACCGGACCGGGCCTGCGGGTGCTGTTCTGCGGCATCAACCCGGGCCTGTGGTCCGGCGCCACCGGGCACCACTTCGCCCGCCCCGGCAACCGCTTCTGGCCGGCCCTGCACCGCTCCGGCTTCACCGAGCGCCGCCTCCGGCCCGACGAGCAGGGCGAACTGCTCGCGCTCGGCCTCGGCATCACCAACGTCGCCCCGCGC
The DNA here is from genome assembly GCF_055569215.1 of Kitasatospora sp. NPDC029312. Classification (NCBI taxonomy): domain Bacteria; kingdom Bacillati; phylum Actinomycetota; class Actinomycetes; order Kitasatosporales; family Streptomycetaceae; genus Kitasatospora; species Kitasatospora sp. NPDC029312. The sequence goes on from NZ_JBVHXY010000003.1 coordinate 280,738, forward strand.
ACCACCGCGAAGGCGGAGGAGCTCACCGCCGAGGAACTGCGGGCCGGCGGCGCGGCGCTCACCGAGCGGGTGTTGCGGCTGCGGCCGAAGGTCCTGGCGGTGCTCGGCATCGGCGCCTACCGGACGGCCTTCGGCCGGCGGCAGGTCACGATCGGACGCCAGCCGGAGGGCATCGGCGACACCGAGGTGTGGGTGCTGCCCAACCCGAGCGGGCTCAACGCCCACTACCCGCTGGACGCGCTGGCCGCGGAGTTCCGCAAGCTCCGGGAGAGCCTGGAGTCCTCCGGGGGCTGAGCCACCGGCTCCGCCGCGGAGCGGGCGCCTCCGTCTCAGAGCGGGGTGACGGCCTTCAGCACCACCAGCAGGGCCACCGCCGCGTTCAGCGCGCACAGCGCCGAGGCCGCCGTACCGACCGCGGCGACCATCGCCGCCAGGCCGGCCGGGGACTTGGCCGGCGGCCAGTTGCGGTCCGTCGGCACCGGGCCGAGCAGTGCCGCCACCCGCCGGGGCACCGGGCCGGGCGCGGCGGCCGGGGCGGCGAAGGCCGCGAAGCCGGGCGCCGGGGCGGCGTGCGAGACCAGCGCGGCCCGGGCCACCGCCCGCGCGGTGACCCGCCGGTCCCCCACCGCCCGGGCCGACTCCTCGTCCGCCCAGCGCTCCGTGCTGAACGCCACCGCGGCTTGCAGCGGCCGCAGGAAGGGATTGACGCAGGCCGCGAGCTGAGTGGTCAGCAGGTAGCGGTGGTGCCGGTGGCGCAGGTGCGCCCGCTCGTGCGCGAGCAGCGCCGCGCGCTCGTCCTCGGCCAGCCCGTCCAGCATGCCGGTGGAGACCACCACCCGCCCGGGCGAGCCGGGCAGTGCGTAGGCGTACGGGCTGGCGTCCGGCAGCACCGCGAGGTCGCCGGCCCCGGTCGGTCCGTCGGGCAGCCCGGCCAGCGCCCGCCGGCCCCGGGCGCGGACCCGCAGGTGCCGCACGATCGTCCGGGCGCAGGCGAGGCCGACCACCGCCAGCAGCCACATCGCGGCCGTGCCGACCGTCTCGGGGTACGGCAGCGCGTGCCGCACCTCCGGGTCGGACCAGCTGTCCGGCAACGGGTTGCCGGGGATCTGCGCGGTGCCGACCACGCCGATCAGCCCGAGGCAGAGCGCGCTGCACAACGCCATCACCGCGCTGATCACGGTCATCAGCCGGGCCGCGCCGCGCGGGTGCAGGTGCTGCTCGGTCAGCCGGGCGATCGGGACCGCGGTCAGCGGCAGGACGAGCGGGAGGAAGACGAAGAAGCCCACGGGTCAGCTCTCGCGGTCGGCCACTGCCGGATCGGCGGACGCGGCGTCCAGCAGCGCCCGCAGGAGTTCCTCGTCGTGCGGCAGCAGCGCGCTGACGAAGCTGGCCAGGACGGCGTCCCGGTCCGCCTCGCCGTCGAGCATCCGGCGCATCCGCAGCGCGGCCAGTCCGGCGGCGTCGGCGGAAGCCTGCCAGCGGTAGGAGCGGCCGGAGCGGCTCCGGGAGACGGCGTTCTTGGCGTGCAGCCGGGACAGGATGGTCATCACCGTGGTGTACGCCAGGTCGCCGTCCAGACGTTCCTGGACCCAGCCCGCGGTGACGGGGGCGGGCGCCTGCTGGAGCACCTCCAGCACCTGCGCCTCCAGTTCGCCCTGCCCGCGCCGTCGGGCCGGCGCGTCCCCGGACGCCGGAGCGTGCCCCTCGTCTGCCATGGCGGCCCACTCCCTCCGGATGCCGCGCCCGGACCGACGGGGCGCGGGGCTCATCCTATCGAGCGGGGGATCGCCCCGAACGGCTCCGGACGAGGGTCCCGGGACGCACCGGCGGGCCGCTAGGCGCGGGCCCGTTGGGTCACCGCGATGCAGACCAGCACCACCACGGCCGTCACCGGCGCGGCCGCCGGCAGGTCCTCGCCCAGCAGCAGCACCGACCAGACCAGGGTCAGCAGCGGCTGCGCGAGCTGCAGTTGACTGGCCCTCGGCACACCGATCCCGGCCATCCCCCGGTACCAGAGCACGAACCCGCCGAACTGCGAGACCGCGGCGACGTACGCCAGCCCGACCAGCGCCTTCGCCCCCACCCGCAGCGGCTCGGTGGCCAGGCCGACCGCCGAGGTCAGCAGCATCGCGGGCAGCGCGGCCACCACCGCCCAGGCGATCACCCGGGCGCCCGGCATGGCCCGGGAGAGCCGGCCGCCCTCCGCGTAGCCGACCGCGCAGACCACCACGCCGACGAACAGGTAGAGGTCGGCGACGGTCGGCCGGCCGTGGCTCTGCAGCAGGGTGAAGGCGAGCACGGCCGCCGCCCCGGCCAGCGCCGCCGCCCAGAACGCCCGGGACGGCCGGCGCCCGGTGCGCAGCGCCGCGACCACCGCGGTGGCCAGCGGCAGCACGCCGATGACCACCGCCGAGTGGGCGGTCGAGGAGGTCCGCAGGGCGAGCGTGGTCAGCAGCGGGAAGCCGAGGACGCAGCCGCCGGAGACGGCCAGCAGGCCGGGCCACTGCCGTCGGGTCGGCCGCGGGGCGGCGGTGGCCAGCAGGTAGAGCACGGCCGGCACCCCGGCCAGGGCGCCGCGCAGACCGGTCGAGGTCCACGGGCCGAAGCCGGTCAGGCACCACGCGGTGGCGGGGAAGCTGAGCGAGAAGGAGGCCACCCCGAGGGCGGCGAGGGCGGTGCCGGAGGCGGGGCTGTGCTGAGGTGCTACCGCCCGCGGCAGGGTAGCGCTATCTTGTGCCGTCATGAACGAGCGTAGCAGCGTGGCCGAACTCGCCGACAGTCTGCGGCGGGAGGTCGAGCGCTACCCCGAGGGTCGAAAGCTCCCGTCCAGCCGGGTGCTGATGGAACGCCACCAGGTCAGCCCCGTGACCGTCTCCCGGGCCATCGCCGTCCTGGTGGCCGAGGGGCTGGTGGTCTCCCGGCCCGGCGCAGGGGTGTTCCGGGCGGCGGCCTTCGCCGCGGCGCCGGCCTCCCCGGCGGCACCGGCCGCCCGGCCGGGCGACCTCTCCTGGCAGCAGATCGCCCTCAGCGCCGACCACGGCCCGCGCGACCTGCTGGCCGCCCCCGTCTTCGCCACCCTCCGGGTGCCGCCGCCGGACGTCATCGACCTCAACAGCGGCTACCCGCACGCCTCGATGCTGCCCGAACGGCTGCTCGCGGGAGCCCTCGCCCGGGCCGGCCGCCGCCCGGGCGCCTGGGACCGCCCGCCCACCGACGGCCTCACCGAGCTGCGCGGCTGGTTCGCCCGCGACATCGGCGGCCCGGCTGGGCCGGTCGGCGCGGGGGACGTCCTGATCACCTCCGGCGGGCAGGGCGGGCTGACGGTGGCGATGCGCTCGCTGGCCGCGCCGGGCTCCCCGGTGCTGGTCGAGTCGCCGACGTACTCGGGCATCCTCGCCGTGGTCCGGGCGGCCGGACTGCGACCGGTGCCCGTCCCGACCGACGCGGACGGCGTGCGGACGGACCTGCTGGCCGACGCCTTCGAGGCCACCCGGGCACGGGTGTTCGTCTGCCAGCCGCTGTTCCAGAACCCGACCGGCGCGGTGCTCTCCCCCGGGCGGCGGACGGAGGTGCTGCGGATCGCCCGGGCGGCCGGCGCCTTCGTGGTCGAGGACGACTTCGCCCGGCTGCTGGTCCACGCGGACGCCCCGGCGCTGCCGCGCCCGCTGGCCGCCGACGACCAGGACGGGGTCGTGGTGCACCTGCGCTCCCTGACCAAGGCCGCCTCCCCCAACCTGCGGGTCGGCGCCCTCACCGCGCGCGGCCCCGCGCTCGCCCGGCTGCGGGCCACCCAGGTGGTGGACAGCTTCTTCGTGCCCCGGCCGCTCCAGGAGGCGACCCTCGAACTGGTCTCCGACCCGGCCTGGGCCCGCTACCTGCGCACGCTCGGCGCCGAACTGCGCGACCGGCGCACCGCCGCCGTCGCCGCGCTCCACCGCGAGATCCCCGGCGTGCTCGGCGACTACCGCCCCGGCGGCTACCACCTCTGGCTGCGCTTCCCGGACGGCACCGACGACACCGCCCTCGCCGCCGCGGCCGTGCGCAGCGGCGTCCAGGTCACCCCCGGTCGGCCCTACCACGCCGCCGAACCCCCGGCCCCGCACCTGCGCCTCAGCTACGCCGCCGCCGAGAGCCCGGCGGCGGTGGTGGAGGGCGTCCACCGGCTGCGGAGGGCGTACGAGGGGATGGCGGGCTGAGCGCTCTCAGCCCCGGTAGCCCGCCAGCTGCTCCAGTCGGGCGATCCGCTCGGCCATCGGCGGATGGGTGGAGAACAGCCGGGCGCCGGCCTCGCCGGGGCGGAACGGGCTGGCGATCATCATGTGGCTGGCGGTCTGCAGCTGGGGCTCGGGCGGGAGGGGCAGCCGGCGGGTGCCGGCGTCGAGCTTGCGCAGGGCGCCGGCGAGGGCGAGCGGGTCGCCGGTGAGGCGGGCCCCGTCGGCATCGGCCTGGTACTCGCGGGAACGGCTGACCGCCAGCTGGATCAGCCCGGCGGCGAGCGGGCCGAGGATCATGATCGCGAGCGTCCCGAACAGCCCCGGTCCGTCGTCGTCCTCTTCCCGGCCGAACGGGATCAGCCAGGCGAAGTTCACCAGGAACATCACCACCGAGGCCAGAGCCCCGGCGACCGAGGAGATCAGGATGTCCCGGTTGTAGACGTGGCTCAGCTCGTGCCCGAGCACGCCCCGCAGCTCGCGTTCGTCCAGGATCTGCAGGATGCCCTCGGTGCAGCAGACCGCCGCGTTGCGCGGGTTGCGGCCGGTGGCGAACGCGTTGGGGGCCGGTGTCGGGGAGATGTAGAGGCGGGGCATCGGCTGGCGGGCGGAGGTGGAGAGCTCGCGCACGATCCGGTACAGCCCGGGCGCCTCGAACTCGCTGACCGGCCGGGCCCGCATGGCCCGCAGCGCGAGCTTGTCGCTGTTCCAGTAGGCGTACGCGTTGGTCCCGAGCGCGACCAGAAGGGCGATCAGGAGGCCGGTCCGGCCGAAGAAGGCGCCGATCACCAGGATCAGCGCCGAGAGGCCCCCGAGCAGGACGGCGGTCCTCAGTCCGTTGTGCCGGCTGTGCACGTCAGGCCCTCCAGTGGTGCGGTGGGGAAGCCCTTTCTGCCTCGTCCCTCTTGCCCGCTCAACGGGTGGGGCCCGGGAGCTTGTTCCCTTGTGACCGACGTGACACCCGGCGGCGGCCTGCCTACGCGCCGCACCGGTCGGGGCCCAAAGCCGTCCGGGGCCCGGTCCGTACCACCTCCGGGCGTCGCCCGGGCGGCTCAGAACAGGGTGCCGCCGGTCACCTGGAGGACCAGCTGCGGCGCGACCGAGAGCACCACGGCGGCCGAGGCGGTCAGCCCCAGCGTGGCGGTCAGGCTGAGGGGAAGCCGGCGCCCGGCGCCGTCCTCGGTCCCGGCCTGCTGCGCGGCGTCCGTCGGGGCGAACAGCCGGGCCGTCCAGAGCAGGTAGTAGTACAGGGCGACCACCACGTTGACGGCCATGACCACGGCCAGCCAGCCCAGCCCGGCGTCCACCGCGGCGCGGAACACCACGACCTTGCCGAAGAGACCCACCACGCCCGGCGGCAGCCCGGCCAGGCAGAGCAGGAAGAACGCCAGCGCCAGCGCCGTCCAGCGGTTGCGGGCGAACAGGCCGCGGAAGTCGTCCACGCTGGTCCCGGCCCGGCGGCCGACGGCGGCGACCACCGCGAAGGCGCCGAGGTTCACCACGCCGTAGATCAGCGCGTAGGCGGCGGTCGCGCCGAGCGGGGCGACCCCGGTCGGTGCGTAGCCGGCCGCGGCCAGCGGCACCAGCAGGTAGCCGGCCTGGCCGATCGAGGACCAGGCGAGCAGCCGCACCGCGCTGTACCGGGTGTCGAAGCGCTGCCGCAGCGCACCGACGTTGCCGACCGTCATGGTGACGGCGGCCAGCACGGCGAGCGCCAGGCCCCAGGTGTGGGCGTACGGGCGGAAGGCGATGGTGGTGGCGAGGGCGAGGCCGGACAGACCGGCCGCCTTGCCGACCACCGACAGGTAGCCCGCCACCGGCAGCGGGGCACCCGTGTAGGTGTCGGGCAGCCAGAAGTGGAACGGGACGGCCGCGACCTTGAAGGCGAAGCCGACCAGCGTCAGCACGGCCCCCGCCTCGGCCAGCGGCCTGAGCTGGCCGGGCGCGTGCTCCAGGCCCTGGGCGACGGCGCCCAGGTGCAGGCTGCCGCTCGCCGCGTAGACGAAGCCGATGCCGAGCAGCATCACGGCGGTCGCGGTCACCGAGGAGACGAAGAACTTGAGCGCCGCCTCCGCGCCCCGGCCGTCCCGGCGCAGCGCCACCAGCGCGAAGGCGGGCAGCGAGGTGACCTCCAGGGCGATCACCATGGTGGCGAGGTCGCGGGAGGCGGGCAGCAGGGCGGCGCCGGTGGCGCTGGAGAGCAGCAGGAACCAGTACTCGCCGCGGGGCAACCGCTCGTCGTCGACCGTGTGAGCCGACAGCAGCGCCGCGATCAACGCGCCGCCGAGCGCGAGCAGCTGGAACACCAGCGCGAAGTGGTCGGCGACGTACGAGCAGCCGCCGGCCGCCGGATTGTCAGTGCCTCCTGTTACGTTCTGCACGCAGAAGGTCGCCCGGGGTGATCCCCCGGTGAGGGGAAGGAGCGCGATGAGGGCGACGGCGAGTCCGGCCGCGGTGAGGCGGCCGAGCCACTTCTTGTGCCGCTCGGGCAGGAACAGGTCGGTGACCAGGACGGCGAGGGCGGCCACGGCGGCGATCAGCGGCGGCGCGATCGCCACCCAGTCCACGGACTGGATCAGGCTGCCCGGGTTGGCTACGGCGAGGGAGGTCACAGTGTGCTGCCCCGTGGAGTGAGGTCCGAGTGCGGCGGTGTGGGCTGCGAGCACGGTCAGCCACCCCCGAGGAGGTGCTTGACCGCGGGGTCGGACAGGCCGAGCAGGAGCGCGGGCCAGAGACCGGCGAGCAGGGTGAGCGCGGCCAGCGGTGTCCAGCTGACGGCCTCGTACCGGCGCAGGTCGGCGAGGTCGGCGACCGGCGCGGGCTGCCGGGGGTCGCCCATGCAGACGCGCCTGACCACGATCAGCAGGTACGCGGCGGTGAGGAGGGTGCCGAGGCCGGCCAGGACCATGTAGGTGACGAAGGCGGGGCGCGAGAGCCCGTCGGCGGGGTGGAAGGCGCCGAACATCGCGAGCACCTCACCCCAGAAGCCGGCCAGCCCGGGCAGGCCGAGGCTGGCGACGGCGGCGAAGGCGAGCAGCGCGCCGATCCGGGGAGCCCGGCCGTAGAGGGCCGCGCCGGTGGTGCCGGAGAGGGTGTCGAGGTCGGCCGTGCCGTAGCGGTCCTTGAGCGCGCCGACGACGAAGAACAGCAGACCGGTGATGAGACCGTGGGCGATGTTGGCGAACAGCGCCCCGTTGACACCCACCGGGGTGAGGGAGGCGATGCCGAGCAGCACGAAGCCCATGTGGCCGACGGAGGAGTACGCGATCAGGCGCTTGAGGTCGCCCTTGGATCCGGGGCGGGCGAGCGCCAGACAGGCCAGTGATCCGTAGACGATGCCGACGGCCGCGAAGGCGCCCAGGTAGGGGGCGAGCGTGGTGGTGCCGTCGGGCACGACCGGGAGGAGGACGCGGACCAGACCGTAGGTACCCATCTTGAGCAGCACGCCGGCGAGCAGCACCGAGCCCACCGTCGGGGCGGCGGTGTGCGCGTCGGGGAGCCAGCTGTGCAGCGGCCAGGCGGGGGCCTTGACCGCTAGGCCGACCAGGATCGCCAGGGCGGCGATCACCTGGGTGGTGTGGCTCAGTCCGCTGCCGTGCGCGGCGGCCAGGGCCTGCATGTCGAAGGTGCCGGCCTTGCTGCCGACCAGCAGGAAGCCGAGCAGCATCAGGGCCGAGCCGAGCAGCGTGTAGAGGATGAACCGGTTGGCGGCCGGGACCTTCGCGCCGCTCCCCCAGCGGGCGATCAGGAAGTACATCGGGATCAGCACGATCTCGAAGGCCAGGAAGAAGAGCAGGAGGTCCAGCACCGCGAAGGTGGCGAGCATGCCGACTTCGAGCAGGAGGAACAGGCCGACGAAGGCCTGCGCGGACGGGCGGGACTCATCGGGGGCCGTGCCCCCGGTCTCCCCGCCCGGCAGCCGCTTCTCCGAGTACAGCGCGCAGAGGAAGGTGAGCAGGGCGGTCAGCACGATCAGCGGCAGCGAGACGCCGTCCACGCCGAGGTGGAAGCGCACGTGCAGGGCCGGGATCCAGGACAGGTCGGTGGTGGCCTGCATCCGGGCCGGGTGGTCGTGGTCGAAGCCGGCCGCGAGGGCGACGGCGAGCAGGAACACCGCGAGTGTGACGACGGAGTTCAGCCGCAGTGCCCGCCGGTCGGCGACGGCCCGGTCCGGGCCGAACACCGGGGCCAGGGTGAGCGCGGCGCCGAGCAGGGGCAGCACCAGGAGGGCGATGAGGACCGCGTTCATCGGGGGCTCCTAGGGGCGGTGCGGGAGCGGGAGGGGCGGGAGCGGGAGGAGCGGGACCGGAAGGCGGAGACGGAGGAGATCGACACCGGCTACACCGCCACCAGGACGGCCAGCAGGACGACTCCGGCCAGCAGGGCGCTGAGGTAGGTCTGCGCGTTGCCGGTCTGCGCGAGCCGGACGGCCCGGCCGAGCAGGTTGGCGCCGATCCCGCTGCCCTGCACGTAGCCCTCGACGACCTCGCGGTCGAGGAAGCGGACCAGCCGGGCGGCGGAGGCCACCGGGCGGACGAACAGCGCGTCGTACAGCCGGTCCACGCCGAAGCCGTGCCGGGCCGGGCCGAACAGCGGGCCCAGCAGGGTGCGGCCGGGGTCGGCGGTGATCACCTCGACGGCCGGGGCTCCGGCCTGCTCGGGCACCCGGCCGACCGGGGCGGGGGCCGGCCGGCCGGCCGCCAGCCGCCCGGTCGAGGAGCGCCAGGCTCCGTAGGCCGCGAGCACCCCGACCACGGCGAGCCCGGTGCCGGTCACCGCGGTGACGCCGGTGGGGCGCAGCGAGCCGCCATCCAGCAGTGCGGGCAGCCAGTCGGAGCGCAGCCCGGCGACCCCGAAGCCCATGGTCGGGACGGCCAGCACCCAGAGCGGCCAGCGCATCGCGGGCGGTTCGGCGGTGGCCGGGTCGGCCTCGTCCAGCTCGGGCGAGTACGGCGCGTCGGCCTCGTGGTCGGCCACCACGGTGGCCCGGTCGGCGGCGGGCAGCACCTCCGGAGCCGCCGTCGCGGCGCCGGTCGGGCTGTGGAAGGCGACCAGGAACAGGCGGGTCGCGTACGCGCCGGTGAGCAGCGCGGTGAGCGCGGCCGAGATCAGCACGATCCACCCGGCCGCCTCCGGCACCGCCGAGGCCGGCCCGAGCCCGTTGGTCAGCGCCTCTCCGTTGGCGGCGTGCTCGGCGGCGGTCAGCACCGCCTCTTTGCTGAAGAAGCCGGAGAACGGCGGCAGCCCGGCCAGGGCGACGAGCGCGATGCCCATCGTCCAGTAGGCGTCCGGCACCCGCTTGCGCAGCCCCGGGATCCGGGACATCGCGGACAGCGAGTTGGTGTGCGCGGCGTGGATCACCACACCGGCGGCCAGGAACAACAGCGCCTTGAACGCGCCGTGGCTGACCAGGTGGAACACCGAGGCTTCGCGGTCGCCGCTGGCCAGCGCGCCGGCCATGTAGCCGAGCTGGCCGACGGTGGAGTAGGCGAGCACGCGTTTCAGGTCGTCCTGGGCGAGGGCGCAGAGCGCCGAGCCGATCATCGTGACGGCGGCCATCACCGCGAGCACGGCCAGCGCCGCGCCCGACAGCAGGAACACCGGCAGGAGCCGGGCGACCAGGTAGATGCCGGCCGCGACCATGGTGGCGGCGTGGATCAGCGCGGAGACCGGCGTCGGACCGGCCATCGCGTCGGGGAGCCACGTGTGCAGCGGGAACTGCGCGCTCTTCCCGGCCACGCCGGCGAGCAGCAGCAAGGCGGTCAGCGTGGGGTGGCTGAGCCTGCCCTCCCCCGCGGCCGCCAGCACGTCCGGGACCCGGAAGCTGCCGGCGTCGGCGCCGAGCAGGAAGATCCCGAACAGGAAGGGCACGTCGCCGAGCTTGGTGACCAGGAAGGCCTTGAGCGAGGCCGAGCGGGCGTCCGCCGTCTCCCAGTGGTGGCCGATCAGGAAGTACGAGCAGACGCCCATGACCTCCCAGCCGACCAGCAGCACGATCAGGTCGCCCGAGTAGACCACCAGGAACATCGCCGCGGTGAACAGCGAGACCAGCGCCGCGTACGAGGGGTAGCGGGGGTCCGACTTCAGGTAGGCGGTCGAGTAGACCTGGACGCAGGTGGCGACCACGCCGACCAGTACGGAGATCAGCGAGCTGAAGCCGTCCAGGTGGAGGGCGAGCGCGATGTCCGGTCCGCCGGTGGGGGTGAGCCGGGTGGCGGCGTCCAGGGTCTGTCCGGTGCCGAGCTGGAGGCCGACGACCAGGGCGAGCACGGCCGAAACGGCGACCGGGACGATCGCCAGCGGTCGGGCCAGCCCGGGTGCCTTCTTGCCGACGGCCAGCGTCGCGGCGGCGCCCAGCGCGGGCAGCGCGGGGACGAGGGCGGGCAGGGCGAGGTTCATGCGGTGGCCCCGCCCTTCAGCGCCTCGGCTCCGTTCGGCGCCTCCTCGACGGGGAGCGTCTCGGCCGGGTCGCCGAGCGCGGTGGCCCGGTCGATGTCGGAGGTGCCCCGGGCGCGGAACAGCAGCAGGACGATGGCGAGCCCCAGTCCGATCTCGGCGGCGGCGACGGTGATGGTGAACAGGGTGAGCGCCTGCCCGGCGTGCAGCGAGTCGCGCAGCCAGGCGTCGAAGGCGACCAGGTTGAGGTTGACGGCGTTGAGCATCAGCTCGACGGACATCAGCACCAGGACGGCGTTGCGCCGGGCGAGCACGCCGTACACGCCGACGCTGAACAGCAGCGCGGCGAGGACGACGGGGTAGGCGAGGTGCATCAGCTCTCCTCCGACGCAGCGGACGCGGGCGGGGCAGCGGACGCGGACGGATCGGCGGCCTCCGGGGCGGCGGTGCGCGGCGCGGTCGCGGCGACCGTCCCGTTGGACCCGACCGGCCGTCCGGCGCGCACCCGGCCCGCCCGGGGCGCCGGCACCCGCCGCTTGGAGCCGCGCGACAGCACGATCGCGCCGACCAGCGCCGCCAGCAGCAGCACGGACAGCGCCTCGAAGGGCAGCACCCAGTGCCGGAACAGGCTGGCCCCGGTGACGGAGGCGGAGCCGCCGCCCTGGCCGAGGTCGATCCAGGAGGTCCGGAAGGCGTCGACGACCAGCGTCACCAGCGTCCCGGCCGAGGCCAACGCCACCACCAGGGCGACCCAGCGGTTCTTGGAGTCGGCGTCCGGCGAGCGCCCGATCGGCGCCTTGGTGAGCATCAGTCCGAACAGCACCAGGACGACTACCGAGCCCAGGTAGATCAGTACCTGCACCCAGGCGATGAACTCGGCCGTGAGCAGCAGGAACTCCACCGCCAGCCCGCCGAGCGCGACCACCAGCCAGAGCGCGGCGTGCACCAGCTGCCTGGTGGTCACGGCGACGACGGCCGAGCCGAGCACCGCGATGCCGACCAGCAGGAAGACGATCTCCTGACCGGTCGGGGACAGGAAGGAACGGGCGGCCGGCTCCAAGGAGCCGGTCGCCGCGAGGAGCGTGGCAGCGGCGGTCATGCCTCGTCACCCTCCTCCTCGGGCACCGCGGCGGCGGCAGCCGCGGCGGCCAGCTTGTCCGCGGCCTTGCGCGCGGTGGCGATCTCCTTCGGCTCCTCGGCCGCCGGGTCCAGGGCCGGCGGCGCCGGGACGGTCCACATCCACTCGCGGAGCTTGTCCCGCTCATGGGTCAGCTCGAGGATGTCCGTCTCCGCGTACTCGAACTCCGGAGACCAGAACAGCGCGTCGAAGGGGCACACCTCGATGCAGATCCCGCAGTACATGCAGAGCGAGAAGTCGATGGCGAAGCGGTCCAGCACGTTGCGGGTGCGGGCCCGGGCGTTCGGCTCGGCGGCCGGCAGCGTCTCCTTGTGGGAGTCGATGTAGATGCACCAGTCCGGGCACTCGCGCGCGCAGAGCATGCACACCGTGCAGTTCTCCTCCAGCAGCGCGATGACGCCGCGCGACCGCGGCGGCAGCACCGGCTGCACGTCGGGGTACTGCGCGGTGACGCTCTTCCTGGTCATCGTCCGCAGCGTCACGGCCAGCCCCTTGGCCAGGCCGACACCGGGAAAACTCATGAGATCGCCACCTTGATGATGCCGGTGAGGGCCAGCTGAACGAGCGCGAGTGGGATCAGGCCCACCCAGGCGAAGCGCATCAGCTGGTCCTCGCGCAGACGCGGGTAGGTGACCCGCAGCCAGATGACCACGAAGGCCAGCGCGAAGGTCTTGAGCAGCATCCAGAGCCAGCCGAGCTGGTCGGCCATCGGCCCGTGCCAGCCGCCCAGGAAGAGCACCGCCGTCAGCGCGGACACCACCAGGATGCCCACGTACTCGGACAGCAGGAACAGCGCGAAGCGCAGACCGGTGTACTCGGTGTACGCGCCGAAGATGATCTCCGAGTCGGCGACCGGCATGTCGAACGGCGGCCGCTGGAGCTCGGCCAGACCGGCCGTGAAGAAGACGAAGGCGCCGATGACCTGCCAGGGCAGCCAGTACCACTGCCAGGCGTCCAGGATCCCGGGCAGCGACAGCGTGCCGGCGGCCATCGCCACCGAGGCCGCCGCCAGCACCATCGGCAGCTCGTACGACATCAGCTGCGCGGCCGTGCGCAGGCCGCCGAGCAGCGAGAACTTGTTCGCCGAGGCCCACCCGGCCATCAGCTTGCCGATCACGCCGACGCCCATCACGGCGAGCACGAAGAACAGACCGGCGTCGATCGCCTGGCCGACGAAGCCGTTCGGGCCGACCGGGACGGCCAGCAGCACGAACAGGTACGGCAGCAGCGAGACGGCGGGCGCCAGCTGGAAGATCCGGCGGTCCGCCCCGGCCGGGACGATGTCCTCCTTCTGCGCGAACTTCACGCCGTCGGCGACGAGCTGCGCCCAGCCGTGGAAGCCGCCCGCGTACATCGGGCCGAGCCGGCCCTGCATGTGCGCCATGACCTTGTGCTCGGTCTGGCCGATGATCAGCGGGAAGAGCAGGAAGACGACGAGGGTGGCGACGCAGCGGAGCACCGTGTCGAGCAGGTTCACGTGCCGTCTCCGTCCTGGTCGGCCGCTCCGGCCGCGTTCCCGTCCTGCTGTCCGCCCGACTCGCCCGGCTGGTCCGGCTCGCCCCGCTCGTCCGGCTCTCCCGGCTGCTCGCCCGACGGCTTCTCGCCGTGGGCGGGCACCGGGTTGTGCCAGGGCGCGTCGGAGGAGCGGGGCCGGGCGGGGGCCTTGGGCCCGGCCGGGGACTCGGCGGGCTTCGCCGGCCCAGCGGGCTCAGCGGACGCGGCAGGCTCAGCGGGCTCAGCGGGCTCAGCGGACTCGTCGGCCGTCTGGCTGACCGACCCGTCGGACACCGAACGGGTCCGTCGCGGCCGGTCCGCCCGCACCGGCGGGGCGCCCTCGGCGGCCGGCGCAGCCGGAGCGGCCGGAGCGTCAGCGGCCGCCGGGGCTCCGGCACCCGCCTGGCTCGCCGAGCCCTCCGACACCGACCGCGTCCGTCGCGGCCGGTCCGCCCGCACGGCGGGCGCGCCCTCGGCACCGGCAGCAGCACCGGCAGCAGCACCCGCAGCAGCGGCACCGGCCGCACCAGCAGCACCGGCGGCGGCCGCCCGGGGCGCCCGCCCCGCCGCGCCCGCCGCCCGCGCACCGCGGGCCGGACGCTCGGCGACCGGCGGGAGGGTGCCCTTGAGCGGCCCCCACTCGTTCGGGTCCGGCACACCGGCCGGCTGCATCTTGCGCCGGGCCGGGCCGCCGCCGTGGTCGGACTCGCCGGGTTCCTTGGCGCCCGGCCAGTCCTTGGCGACCCGCGCCGCGAGCACGAACTCCTTGCGCAGCGGGTGGCCCTCGAAGCCGTCCGGCAGCAGCAGGGTGACCAGGTGGGGGTGCCCGGGGAAGTCGATCCCGAACATCTCGTGGGTCTCGCGCTCGTGCCACGCGGCGCCCGCGTACACCGTGACGGCGCTCGGCAGCGCGGCCCCGTCGCGCGGCACCCGGGTGCGCAGCGCGAGGTGGCGCACGCCGGGCGCCTCGGCGGCGGCCAGGTGCGCGACCACCGAGAAGCCGTCGGCGAGCTCGTCGACGGCGCTCAGCCAGTCGAAGAACGCCAGGCCAAGGACGTCCCGGGCGTTGGTGAGCGCCTCGATCCAGCGCTCGGCCGGAACGTCGACGGTGATCAGCCCGTACGCCTCGGCGCCGGTCGCCCACTCCCCGACCGACGCCGCGTACTGCTCGGCGGACGTCACGAGGCTCCTCCTTCCGGCGAACCCGGCCCCACGACCAGCGGACGCCGCAGCGCCGCCGGGGGCGGGGCATAGCGGCCGGGCAGGGACTCGGCGGCGATCTTCTCCTGCAGCTTGAGGATGCCCTGGAGCAGCGCCTCCGGCCGGGGCGGGCAGCCGGGCACGTAGACGTCGACGGGGATGATCTGGTCCACGCCCTTGGTCACCGAGTAGGAGTCCCAGTAGGGGCCGCCGGAGTTGGAGCAGGCGCCGAAGGAGATGACGTACTTCGGCTCGGGCATCTGCTCGTAGAGGCGCTTGACGGCGGGCGCCATCTTGTCGGTGACGGTGCCGGAGACGATCATCAGGTCCGCCTGACGGGGCCCGGGCGCGAACGGGATGACACCCATCCGGATGAAGTCGTGCTTGGCCATCGACGCGGCGATGAACTCGATCGCGCAGCAGGCGAGGCCGAAGTTGAAGCACCAGAGGCTGTAGCGGCGGCCCCAGTTCAGCACGACCTTGACCGGGTCGGGCGCGAGCCGCGCCAGTGGGCCGAGGCCGCGGCGCTCGACGGCGCCGGGCCGGGACGGGTCCGGCAGGCCGAGCGGGACGGGGCCGCCCTGGTCGCCGTGCGAGTGGGTGTGCGTCACGTCCATTCCAGAACGCCCTTCTTCCAGGCGTAGAGCAGCCCGACCGCGAGGAACCCGATGAAGAGGAACATCTCGATCAGCGTTCCGGCGCCGTACCCGGCACTGGCGAAGACCGTCGCCCACGGGAACAGGTAGATCGCGTCGACCGCGAAGATCACGTACAGGAAGGCGTACACGTAGTACCGGACCTGGGTGTGCGCCCAGTCCTCGCCCACCGGGTCCACGCCGCACTCGTAGGCGAGGAGTTTCTCGGGTGAGTAGACCACCGGCCGCAGCAGGCGGTTGGCGGTGAACGCCACGGTGACGAAGAGCACGCCGATGACGGCCAGCAGGCCCATCGCGGCGTACGCGTCGAAGTAGCCGCTGCCGACCGCCGGGTCGGCCGCGACGGCAGCCGCCTGCTGCCCCTCCATGCCTTCGCCTCCACCTCGGCCGTGAATCCGCCCCTCAAGACAGTTCTACGACTTTCCTCGCACGCGCTTAACCCTGGCCAATGCGTGAGTCTAAGGGGATTGCTCGGCTCGGTCCGAACCCCGCCCGCTCCGCAAGACGGCCGGTGGACACCCCGGTGCGTCACGGGAGCCGGGCAGGGGGTGGGGATAACCCCCGCCCGGGAAGACGTATCACCCCCATGGCACCGCCCGCCCCCCATTCGGGAAGCTTGGTCCGCCAGCACGACCGACAGGGACGGATGATCCGATGAAGCCGCTGCACCGCCGCGCCGTGGACGCCATCAAGGAGCAGGAGGCCCGGATGGAACGCCCGCCGCTGTACGGCGCACGGATGTGGCACCAGATCGGTCGGCTGATGCTCAACCTGCCGCTCGGCATCGCCGGCTTCGTCCTGGCGGTCACCACCCTCTCGGTCGGCCTGGGCCTGTCCGTCACGGTGGTCGGCCTGCCGCTGCTGGCCGGCGGGCTGGCCGTCTCCCGCGCCCTGGGCGGGCTGGGCCGGCGCCGGGCGCGGGCGGCGTACGGCTCGGCGATCGACGACCCGGAGCCGGTGCGGCCGCGCCGGCCGGGGACGAGCGGCTTCACCATCGCCCACCTCACCGACCTGCTGAGCTGGCGCTCGACGCTCTACAACGTGCTGATGCTGCCGTGGGGCATCCTCAGCTTCACGCTGTCCCTGGTGTCCGTCGTGGTGCTGTGGCCGGTGCTGCCCTGGGTGGTGCGCGCGCTGGTGGCGGTCGACCGGATCCTGATCGAGACGCTGCTCTTCCCGGGCGCCCTGGCGGAGCGGGTGCGCGAGCTGGAGGACGACCGCGGCACCGTGGTCGACACCGCCGCCGCGGACCTGCGCCGGATCGAGCGGGACCTGCACGACGGCGCCCAGGCCCGGCTGGTCGCGCTGGCGATGGACCTCGGCATGGCCAAGGAGCGGCTGCGCGAGGTGGAGTCCGAGGAGGACATGGCGGCCGCCGCCCGGATGGTCGACAACGCGCACGGCGAGGTGAAGCTGGCGCTGCAGGAGCTGCGCGACCTGGCCCGGGGCATCCACCCGGCGGTGCTCACCGACCGCGGCCTGGACGCGGCGCTGTCCGCGGTCGCGGCCCGCTGCACCGTCCCCGGCGGGGTCAGGGTGCACGTCGACCTGACCGGGCGGGGTGGGGAGCCCGAGCGCCCGGACTCCGCGGTCGAGGGCATCGCCTACTTCACGGTCAGCGAGCTGCTGACCAATGCCTCCAAGCACGCGGGTGCGCGCACCGCCTCGGTCGAGGTCTGGCGCTCGGACGACCAGCTGATGGTGCTGGTCCAGGACGACGGCAGGGGCGGCGCCGCCCCGTACCCGGGCAGCGGACTCGCCGGGCTGGCCGAGCGGATCCGAGCGGTGGACGGGGTGTTCCTGGTGGACAGCCCGGAGGGCGGACCGACCACCGTGACCGTCGAGCTGCCCTGGCGCACCCGCACCGCCCGCCGCTGACCGCCCCGGACGGGACGAAGCGCCGGGACCCCGTCGAGGCAGCGGACGGGGTCCCGGCGCCGGTCCGGCGCGGCGGCCGGCCCGCGGCACCCTTGCGCGGCGTGCGGGCCCGGCGGCGCGCCGGGGCTTCGGGGCTTCGGGGCTTCGGGGCTTCGGGGCTTCGGGGCTTCGGGGCTTCGGGCAGGCTGCGAGTTTCGCGGCTTCGGGCAGGCCGGGAGCTTCGGGCGGGCTAGGGGCTGGTCTCCAAGGTGCCGAGGGTGACATCGGCGGTCTTGGTGTTGCCGTCCCGGACGTAGGTGACGGTGACCTTGCTGCCCGGGGTGAGCGAGGCGAGCGCGGTGGTGAGCGCGTTCAGCGAGTCGACCGGGGTGTCGCCGATCTTCGTGATGACGTCGCCGGGCTGCAGGCCCGCGGCGGCGGCCGCACCGCCCGGGGTGACCGCCACGATCGCCGCGCCGGCCGGCTGGAACTGCTGGTTGAAGCTGGTCCGCGCGGTGATGCCGAGGGCGGCCCGGCCGGAGTTGGTGACCTTGCCCTGCTTGATCAGCTGGTCGGTGATGTTGGTGATGGTGGACGCCGGGATGGCGAAGCCGATGCCGGGGGCGGCCGCGCCGCCCGCCTGCGGCTCGGTCGCCGCGAGGGTGTTGATGCCGATCACCTGACTGTTCAGGTTGACCAGCGCGCCGCCGCTGTTGCCCGGGTTGATCGCGGCGGAGGTCTGCACCATGTTGCCGATGGTGGCGCCCGGCGAGCCGCCGCCCTGGGGTTCGGTGACGGTCCGCCCGGTCGCCGAGACGATGCCCTGGGTGACGCTGCTGGAGAGGCCGAGCGGGCTGCCCATGGCGAGGGTGATCTGACCGAGCTCGACCTTGCTCGAATCGCCGAAGGTGGCCGGTTTGAGGCCGCTCGGCGGGCTGCTGAGTTTGATCACCGCGAGGTCGGAGTCGGGGTAGCTGGCGACCAGGGAGGCGTCCAGCGCCTTGGTGCTGTTGGCGAGGGTGACGGTGAAGGTGCTCGCCGAGCCGACCACGTGGGCGTTGGTGACGATGTCGCCCTTGTCGTCGTAGACGATCCCGGAGCCGAGGCTCTCCCCGGTGGTGATCTGCACCACCGAGGGCAGCACGTTGGCGATCACCGTCTGGTACGCGTCCTGCAGCTGGTTCGCGCCGCCGGGCTGGGAGCTGGGGGCGGCGGAGGCGGGTGTGCTGGAGCCGGCGGAGGGGGAGGCGGCGGTGGAGGAGGACGAGGAGGTCGAGCTGCTGCACCCGACCAGTGCCAGTGCCGTCAGTGCCGCGACCGCGCCCGGCAGGAGCAGCCGCCGGTGAGCCGCCTTGGGCCCGGTCGGCCTCGGGCCGGCCGGCAGCGGGCGGTTGTGTTCCTTCTTGCGGCTCACCTGGCGGCCTCCGATTCGTCACCACGCCGAGGGCGCGGGCATGAGAGCACGGAAATCTTTGTCAGCATTCCACCGATTTGTCCGGATTGTCGGCTGGACTCGCCCGAGAAGGCCGACCGAATGCGAACGCCTAGGATTGCCGCATGACTTGGTTGATCACCGGCGGAGCCGGATACATCGGCGGGCACGTCGTCCGTCAGCTGCTCGACGCCGGCGAGCGCGTCGCCGTCCTGGACGACCTCAGCACCGGCGACGCCTCCCGGCTGCCGGCCGGTGTCCCGCTGATCGAGGGCTCCACCCTGGACCGCACGGTGCTGGACGCCGCGATCCGCGAGCACGGCATCGAGGGCATCCTGCACTTCGCCGCCAAGAAGCAGGTCGGCGAGTCGGTCGAGCAGCCGTTCCGCTACTACCGCGAGAACGTGATCGGCCTGCAGACGGTCCTGGAGGCCGCGGTCGAGGGCGGCGTGAAGCGCTTCCTGTTCTCCTCCTCCGCCGCCGTCTACGGCATGCCGGACGTGGACCTGGTCACCGAGTCGACCCCCTGCGCCCCGATGAGCCCGTACGGCGAGACCAAGCTGGCCGGCGAGTGGCTGGTCGCCGCCGTGGGCAAGGCCCACGGGATGTCTACCGTGGCCCTGCGCTACTTCAACGTGGCCGGCGCCGCCTCCCCGGAGCTCTCCGACGCCGGGGTGTTCAACCTGGTCCCGATGGTGTTCGAGCGGCTCACCGCCGGCCGGGCACCGCTGGTCTTCGGCGACGACTACCAGACCCCGGACGGCACCTGCGTCCGCGACTTCATCCACGTCTCCGACATCGCCTCGGCCCACGTGGCGGCCGCCAAGCGGCTGGCCGCCGACCCGGCCGGCGAGACCTCGCTGGTGCTCAACATCGGCCGCGGCGAGGGCGTCAGCGTCAAGGAGATGATCGAGGTGATCGGCAAGGTCACCGGGTACGACACCACCCCCGAGACGGCGCCGCGCCGCCCCGGCGACCCGGCCCGGGTGGTGGCCTCCGCCGAGCTGATCCGGCGCGAGCTGGGCTGGAGCGCCGTCCACGACGTGGCGGACATGGTCTCCTCCGCCTGGGAGGGCTGGTGCAGCCGCCACCCCGAGGCCCGCAAGGCCCAGGCCTGAGCCTGGACCACCGGCACGGCGGTGTCCGCCCCGCTCAGCGGGCGGGCACCGCCGTGCCGTAGTAGGCGTCCAGCGCGTACACGCAGCGGTCCTTGGAGCCGACGAAGACCCGCCCGCCGACCGCCACCGGGGAGCCGGTGAGCTCGCCCTTGGTGCCGAGCTCCCAGCGCAGCTGACCGGTCGCCAGGTCCAGGGTGTGCAGGGAGTGGTCCCGGCTGCCCAGGTGCACCAGGCCGTCGGCCACCGCCGGCGAGCCGACGATCTCGCCGCGCGCGGTGTAGCGCCAGCGCTCCCGGCCGCCCGCCGCCTCGAAGGCGTACAGCACCTCGCCGCTGCCCAGCAGCACCATGCCGTCCCCGACCACCACCGGCTCGGCGCCCTGCCGGCTGCCGGTGACGCCGCGCCAGCGGTCCAGGCCGGTGGCCGCGTCCAGCGCGTAGACCGTGCCGAGGTAGTCGGCCACGTAGACCGCGTCGGCGTCCAGCGTCGGCGGGGTGAACAGCACCACCGGGGCCTCGAAGCGCCAGCGCTCGGCCCCGCTGGCCGCGTCCAGCGCGTACACCCGGGTCCCGGCCGTCACGTACAGGACGCCGCCGCGCTCGACCGGGTGCGAGGGCACGTCCTCGCCGACCGGGAACGACCACCGCAGGCCCGTGCCGCGCGGGTCCACGCAGCGCAGCCGCCCGGCGCCGTAGTAGTAGGCGGCGCCCGCCACCAGGACCGGGCCGGACTGCGGGTTCTCGTAGTCCTGCTGGGCGTCGTCCGCGCGCCACAGCTCGGCGCCGGTGGCGGCCGCGCGCAGCTGGACGCCGCCGCCCCGGACGCCGCAGCAGAGCACGCCGTCGGCGGCGGAGAGCGAGTAGACCCAGCCGTCCAGCGAGGTGCGCCAGCGTTCGGTGCCGTCCGCGACGTCCACGGTGTACAGGTGCGGGCCGTCGGCGGCGTGCACCCGGCCGGCGTCCACCGCGAGCGCCCAGGCGACGTCCCGGGTCTTGTAGCGGCGCTCGCCTGAGGCGATGTCCAGCGCGTGCACCTCGAAACTGGAGACGAAGAGCGTGCCGTCGGCGACCACCGGGGTGCCCCAGACGTCGTTGGACATCCGGAAGCGCCAGGGGCGCCAGCGTGCGGCCGGGGCCGGGGCCGGGTTGGGCACCCCGGTGGTCGTCGCCGTCCGGCGGACCCAGTCGGTCTCGGCCGGGGCGGTGGACGGGCCGGGCTGCTCGTGCTCGGCCCGCGGCCCCGGGCCTATCCGTACCGAGGCGCCGGACAGCTGGACTTCGACCGCGCCCCCGCCGGTGGGCGCCCGGTGCTTGTTCTTGGAGGCGATCTTCGCGGTCGGGATCTCGCCGTCCGAGGCCTGCCCGGGGCGCGGGGCGCTGTGCACCGGACCGGCCGGCGGTGCCTGCACCCCGCCGGGACGGTGGTTCGGGTCGCCCGGCCCGGGGAGCTGCGGCGGGATCGACGGGTGCGGCGACGGCTGCGGCGGCGGGGCCTGCGGCTGCGGCGGCTGGGGCTCGACCGGACCGGAGTACGGGCGGGGCGGCGGCGCGCTCGGGCGGCGGCCGCGCCTGCGCTCGATCAGCTCCAACGCGTTGGCGGGCAGCCAGTCCCCGGCCTCGCCGGAGGCGTCGTCCCGGGAGAACAGGTGCGGGGCCAGCTCGGCCTGGATCTGCGCCGGGGTCGGCCGGCGCTCGGGCGCCTGCTGCATGCAGGCGCGGACGAGGTCCATCAGCTCGGGCGGCATGCCGGTCAGGTCCGGCTCCTCGCGCAGCAGCTGGAACACCGTCTCGACCGGGTTGGAGCCGCGGTACGGCGGGTGCCCGGTGGCGCAGAAGACCATCAGCGAGCCGAGCGAGAAGACGTCGCTGGCGCCCCGGACGGTCCGGCTGTCCCGGGCCTGCTCGGGGGACATGTAGGCCGGGGTGCCGACCGCGACGTTGGTCATGGTGAGCCGGGTGCTGGAGACCCCGGAGGCGATGCCGAAGTCGATCACCTTCGGGCCGTCCTCGACCACCAGGACGTTGGAGGGCTTGAGGTCGCGGTGGATCAGCCCGGCGCCGTGGATGGACTGCAGCGCCTCGGCGATGCCCGCGACCAGCCAGCGGGTGGCGTCCACCGGCAGCGGGCCGCATTCCTCGACCAGGTCCTCCAGCGAGGGCGCCGGGATGTAGGCGGTGGCGAGCCAGGGCACCCGGGCGTCCGCGTCGGCGTCCACCACGGCCGCGGTGTAGAAACCGCCGACCGTCTTGGCGGCCGCGATCTCCCGCGCGAAGCGGACCCGGAACAGCTCGTCCTCGGCCAGCTCCCCCCGGACGGTCTTGATGGCCACCCGGCGCCCGGACGCTGAGCGCGCCAGGTAGACCAGCCCCATCCCACCCGCGCCGAGTCGCCCCAGCACCTCGAAGGGCCCGATCCGCCTCGGATCGTGCGCCGTCAGCTGGTCCACTCCGCTGCCACCTCCCCGTTTCCGCACCCGCCGCGTGGTGCCGGTGCCGATTCTCCAATGCCGCCCGGCGCATCTCCAACCTCCCCCGCTCGGAGCGGCCCGCAGGGCGGGGCCCGGTCAGCGACGACGGAACGGCCGGATTCTGACGCCCGCTCCGGCCGGGACTTGCGCTCGCGGGCCCGGACCGTCCATTTCCGCTCCGGACGAATGGTCACGCTCTGTCATCCGATCGTCCCTCAGCGGACTCGCCGTCACGCTATGAGGTCATAAGCACACGGGGGGGCTACAACAGCACCTCGGAGCACCGTGAATATCCGTCCGAAGTGGTTCCTGCCGCTATAGCAACCCCCGTGCGGAGTAATAGTCGCATCACCGAATCGCGCCAAGATCGTGCCACGGTAAGCTGACGGCATGACAGGACAAGTTCGCACCGTCGACGGTCGCGTCGCCGGGCGACGCGGACAGGAGACGCGGCAGAAGCTGCTCGACTGCCTCCGCGAGATGCTCAGCACGTCGCCCTATCGGGACGTCAAGGTCATCGACGTCGCCCGTATGGCGGGTACCTCCCCCGCGACCTTCTACCAGTACTTCCCGGATGTCGAGGGCGCAGTCCTCGAAATCGCCGAGGAAATGGCCAAGGACGCCGACACCCTCAAAGAGCTGGTGGCCGGAAAGTCCTGGGCAGGGAAGTCCGGACCGACCACTTCGGAAGAACTGGTCGACGGATTCCTCGCCTTCTGGCGCAAGAACGACGCCATTCTCCGAGTGGTCACGCTCGGTGCCGCGGAAGGGGACAAGCGGTTCTTCAAGATCCGCATGACCGTCCTCAACGCGGTCGCCAAGCCACTCGCGGAAGCCGTCAAGGATCTCCAGGCGAAGGGTCAGGCCGACAAGGCGCTCGATCCGAACGCCGTTTCCGGGGCCCTGGTCTCCCTGCTCGCCTCGGCGGCGGAACACCAGAAGGCCTTCACCTCCTGGGGCGTCAAGGTCAAGGACCTCAAGCCCAACCTCGCTCCCTTGGTGTACCTGGGCGTCACCGGCAAGAAGGCGCCCAAGTAGGACCATCCGTTCGATCCACCATCCGCTCCGCGCGCAGCCCCGGCCTCCTGTCCGGGGTACGACGGACGGCGGCCGTGTCCTCGGGGGAGGTCCGCCGACGTACCGCACGCGCGCCAGACATGCCGGTGGGCGGGCACCCCTCACACAGGGTGCCCGCCCACCGGCATGACTGCTGTTCGCCCGCTCGCCTCCGGGGCGCTCGGACCCGGTGCCTACGGTCGGCGCTCCGGCGCTCGTACCTCGTTTGTCGCGTCTCCCTTTCGGCACCGGCGCGCCCTTCGGCTCGGGGCGGTTGTGCCCCTCGGGGCGGTCATGCGCCCGGAGACGAGCGCCCGGAGACGAGCGGGCGGATCACGGGCAGCGGACGACCTGGCCGGCGTAGGCGAGGCCGCCGCCGAAGCCGAAGAGCAGCACCGGATCGCCCGGGGAGAGCTCGCCGCGCTCGACCAGCTTGGAGAAGGCGAGCGGGATGGAGGCGGCCGAGGTGTTGCCGGAGTCGATCACGTCCCGGGCCACCACGGCGTCACCGAGGCCCAGCTTCGCGGCGATCGCGTCGATGATCCGCAGGTTGGCCTGGTGCGGGATGAAGCCCTTGAGCTCGGAGGGGTCGATCCCGGCCCGCTCGCAGGCCTGCCGGGCGAGCGGGGCGAGCTGGGTGGTGGCCCAGCGGAACACCGACTGGCCCTGCTGGCTGATCACCGGGTCCCACCCGGTGATCACCACGGCGTCGCCCTTCTCCGGCTCGGTGCCCCAGACCACCGGCCCGATGCCGGGCTCGGCGCCCTCCGCCTGGGCCTCGACCACCGCGGCGCCCGCCCCGTCGCCGAAGATCACGCAGGTGGAGCGGTCGGTCCAGTCGAGGGTGTCGGACATCCGCTCGGCGCCGATCACCAGCGCGCGGCGGGCCGCACCGGCCCGGATCGCGTGGTCGGCGGTGGCGAGCGCGTAGGAGAAGCCCGAGCAGACCGTGTTGATGTCGTACGCGGCGGGCGAGCGCACGCCCAGCCGGGCGGCCACGGCGGCGGCGGTGTGGGGGCTGCGCTCGACGGCGGTGCAGGTGGCCACCACGACCAGGTCGATGTCGTCGGCCGTCCGGCCACTGTGGGCGAGCGCCTTCTGCGCGGCCTCGGTGGCGAGGTCGACGAGGGTCTCGCCCTCGGCGATATGCCGGGTGCGGATGCCCACCCGGGTGCGGATCCACTGGTCGTCGGTGTCGACGAGCACCGCCAGGTCGTCGTTGCTGAGGACCTTGGGGGGCTGGTAGTGGCCGAGTGCCACAATGCGTGAACCGCTCATACTGCCATGGAACCCGGTTACTGGTTGGTCAGCCGGGCATGACCGGCTACAGGATCCGCCCCGGCGATCTGTAGGAGATCGACAAGCGGCCCGCCCCCCGTACACCGAGGTCAGGCGGCCAGGGTGGTGGCGTCGCCCATGACGATGACCGGGTGGGCGGCCGGATCGAGGGTCCGGATGAGCTGGGCCATCTTGTCCTCGGGGATCGACACGCAGCCGTGGGTGGGGCCGTCGTGGTCCACGTGGAGCCAGATGCCGCCGCCCTTCTTGGCGCCCATCGGGCGGCGCGGGTCCAGCGGGGAGTTGCCGGGGACCCGGTTGTAGTTGATCGCGACCACGTAGTCGAAGGAGCCGGCCAGCTGGTCACCGAAGAAGCCGGTGCCGGAGACGACGAAACTCGGGTCCTTGTCGTACGGGAGCTTGCTGCCCGGGTCGGCGTTGTGACCGCCCGCGTCGGTGAGCGAGAAGACGCCGATCGGGCTGCGCAGGTCGCCCTCGTTGTGGTCGGTGGTCCAGCCGTTCTTGCCGTTGTGGCCGTTCCAGGTCTCGCCGGCCAGCCAGCGGCCCTCGGGGGTGCGGGTCCACAGGACGACGGTGTTCTTGTCGGTGTTCTTGTCGGCGCCCGAGGCGACCAGGACCTGGGTGGTCTCGGCGGGGATCTTCGCCGTGAAGGCGGCGCCGAGGCCGGGTATCGCGGCCAGCGAGGCGTCCGGGCGGGCCTCGCCGCGGCCGGCGGCCTGGGGCGCGGACTGCCGGTCGGTGGCGGCCTGGACGGCGGCGGGGGCGGCCCCGGGCTGGTCCGGCTTGCTGACGCCCTCGGGGCCGGGGCCGTCGGCGGCCGCGATGCCGGGCTTGGCCTCGTCCTGGCCGACGGTGTACCAGCCGGCGGCGGCCGCGACCAGCAGGGCGGTGCCGGCCATCACGGCCTTGCCGTGACGTTTCTGCTTGGCCTTGCGCCTCCGGCCCCGCGCGGCGGCCCGGCCACCGGGCACGGGGGCCGCGGCCGGGATGACGGACGCGAGGGGGGCGGGCTGCTCGTGGGCGGGCTGCTCGTAGCCGGACGCGAGCGATGCGGGCTCGTCGTATGCCGGCTCCTCGTGGACCGGCTGCCCGTACGCCGACTGCCCGTGCTGCTCGTACTGGTCGTGCTGCTCGTACGACGGCTGCTCGTACGTCGGCCGTCCGTACTCCGGCTGCCCGTACTCCGGCTGCCCGTGGAACGGCTCCTGGTACACCGTCTCCGGCTCGGCGGCGTACGGCTGGAACGGCTCGTCGTACGCGGCGAAGTACCCGTCAGCGGTCTGCGGGGCGTGCTGGTCCCGCGGGTACTCGCCGTGGTGGTCCTGCGGGGCGGGCTGCCGGTACGGCTCGTACGCGCGGTACGGCGCCTCCTGCGACTGCGGCGGCACCCCGCCGTACACCGGCTCCTGCATCGGCTCGTACGGCGGGTACTCGGTGGCGCGATGAGAACCGGACATGCCGTCGATCCTGCCAAACGCCGTACCCGTTGGTAAACCCGGCCCCGGTGCGGGGGCCGTGAAGACGCCGCCGCCCGGGCCGCGGGTGCGGTCCGGGCGGCGCGTGTTCGCAGGTCAGAGACGCATCGTCTGCGGGGTCTCGCGGCGCGTCAGGTCCGGGCCGTCGTACTCGCGGATGACCTGGTAGCGGGTGTTGCGCTCCACCGGGCGAAAGCCGGCGTCGCGGATCAGGCCGAGCAGGTCCTCGCGGCCCAGCTTGTTCGGGGTGCCGAAGTTGTCCGCGTCATGGGTGATCTTGTACTCGACCACCGAGCCGTCCATGTCGTCCGCGCCGTGGCTGAGCGCCAGCTGCGCGGTGGTCACTCCGTGCATCACCCAGAAGACCTTGACGTGCGGCACGTTGTCGAAGAGCAGCCGGGAGACCGCGAAGGTCTTCAGCGCCTCCGCTCCGGTGGCCATCTCGGTACGGGCCATCAGCTTGTTGCGCACGACGCCGTCCTTGGAGTCGTGGAAGTCGTGCTGGTAGCGCAGCGGGATGAAGACCTGGAAGCCGCCGGTCTCGTCCTGCAGCTCGCGCAGCCGCAGCACGTGGTCCACCCGGTGGCGGGGTTCCTCGATGTGGCCGTACAGCATGGTGCAGGGCGTCTTGAGGCCCTTGGCGTGCGCGAGGCGGTGGATCCGCGACCAGTCCTCCCAGTGGGTGTCGTGGTCGACGATGTGCCGGCGGACCTCCCAGTCGAAGATCTCCGCGCCACCGCCGGTCAGCGACTCCAGGCCGGCGTCGATCAGCTCGTCCAGGATCTCGTCGGCGGACAGGCCGCTGATCTTCTCGAACCAGTGGATCTCGGTGGCGGTGAAGGCCTTCAGCGAGACGTTCGGCAGGGCCGCCTTCAGCTCCCGCAGCGAGCGCGGGTAGTAGCGCCAGGGCAGGGTCGGGTGCAGGCCGTTGACGATGTGCAGCTCGGTGAGGGACTCGCTCTCCATCGCCTTGGCGAGGCGGACGGCCTCCTCGATGCGCATCGTGTAGGCGTCCTTCTCGCCCGGCTTGCGCTGGAACGAGCAGTACGCGCAGGACGCGCTGCACACGTTGGTCATGTTGAGGTGGCGGTTGACGTTGAAGTGGACGACGTCGCCGTTCTTCTTCGTCCGCACGTGGTGGGCCAGTCCGCCCAGCCAGGCCAGGTCGTCGCTCTCGTAGAGCGCGATCCCGTCCTCGCGGGTCAGCCGCTCACCCGCGTAGACCTTCGCCTCCAGCTCGCGCTTGAGCCCTGCGTCCATGCGGTGACCCGCCTCCTCCGACATTCGAATCCTTGCCGGAATGAGCCTACGCCTATGCCGACAGCAGCTCTGCGAGCAGTGCGGGGTCGATGTTGCCACCGCTGACCACGGCCGCGACCGTCTGGCCGCCGGTCTCGGCGGCGCGGTGGAAGTACGCGGCCGGGGCGACCGCGCCGGAGGGCTCGGCGACCAGCCGGCCACGGCGGGCCAGCACGGCGACGGTGGCGCGGATCTCGTCCTCGGTGACGGTGACGATGTCGTCCACGTAGGCGGTGAGGTGCTCGTACGGCAGCACGCCGACCGCGGGGGTGCGCAGCCCGTCCGCGATGGTCCGGTAGGTGTCGGCGACCGGCCACTCCACCCGGCGCCCGGACCGCAGGCTGGCCTGCGCGTCGGCGGCCAGCTCCGGTTCGACGCCGATCACCCGGATGCCCGGGCGGGTGAGCTTGAGTGCGGCCGCCGTCCCGCCGATCAGGCCGCCGCCGCTGACCGGCACCAGGACGGTGTCCAGCTCGGCCGGGGCGTCCTCGGCGATCTCCAGGCCGACCGTGCCCTGGCCCGCGAGGATGAACGGGTCGTCGTACGGGGGCACCCAGACATAGCCGTGCCGCTCGGCCAGTTCGCCGGGCAGGGTGTCCCGCTCGCCGGGCGGCACCACGATCACCTCGGCGCCGTACGAGCGGGTCGCCTCCACCTTCACCGCGGGCGAGGTGTCCGGCATCACGATCACGGCCTTGATGCCGAGCAGCCCGGCCGCGTACGCCACCGCCTGCGCGTGGTTGCCGCTGGACTGGGCGACCACGCCGCGGGAGCGTTCCTCCGCGGTGAGCGCGGCCAGCCGGTTGTAGGCGCCGCGGGTCTTGAAGGCCCCGGTCGGCTGGAGGTTCTCGGGCTTGAGCCAGAGCCGCCGCTCCCCCTCGGCCGCCCACGGGGCGGGGACCAGCGGGGTGCGCACGGCCACCCCCGCGATCCGCTGCCGGGCCGCGCGCAGCTCCTCCAGACCGACCAGTGCCATGTACGTCACTCTCCTACGGGAGGAAGCTCACTCACCCGATTTTCCCACTTGGTGGAGAGTACGACGGTGGTGCGGGTCCGGGCCACGCCTTTCGTGCCCGAGATCCGCTTGACCACCGATTCCAGGCCGGCCACGTCGGCCACCCTGACCTTGAGCATGTAGGAGTCGTCGCCGGCGATGAACCAGCAGTCCTCGACCTCGTTGAGGTCCTTCAGCCGGAACGCGACGTCCTCGTGGTCGGCCGCGTCGGTCAGCTGAAGGCCGATCAGGGCCGTGACGCCGAAGCCGAGCGAGGCCGGGTTGACCGTCGCGCGGTAGCCGGTGATCACCCCGGCCTGCTCCAGGCGGTTGATCCGGTCCGTGACGCTCGGGCCGGAGAGTCCGACCAACCGGCCCAGCTCGGCGTAGGACGCACGGCCGTTCTCCCGGAGCGCCTGGATGAGCTGTCTGTCCACCGTGTCCATATACCGTCCGCGTCCTTCCGAACCTCACCAGACCCACAGATCATTATCCGGATTCAAAGGCGACGTGCGCTGACCGACCCGGATATCGCAGAGAACATACTCTCCTGCCCTCGCTCTCCTTACTCCCCCTCAGCCGGAGCGGCCCCGCCGGCGTCGGCCGCGCGAGCCGCCGCCCCCAACTCCCCTTCCCAGCGCAGGTACAGGGAATGCGGCACACCGACGGCGTCCAGCACCCGCCCGGCCACGAAATCCACGAGTTCGCGCACGGTGGAGCCGCCGGCGTAGAAACCGGGCGAAGCGGGCAGGACGACCGCGCCCTGCGCGTCGAGTTCCACCAAGTGCTTCAACGTCACCCCGTTGAGTGGTGTCTCGCGCACGCAGATGACGAGTGGCCTGCGCTCCTTCAGGGTGACGCTGGCGGCCCGCTGCAACAGGTCCTTGCTCAGGCCGAGGGCGATGCCGGCCACCGCGCCGGTGGTCGCGGGCACCACCAGCATGCCCTTGGCGGGGTAGGAGCCGCTGGACGGGCCGGCCGCGAAGTCGCCGGCGGGCCAGTAGCGGACGTCGTCCAGGCCCCGTTCCGTCCCCAGCCAGGCGGCGAGGTCGGTGCGCCAGTGGGCGTCCCGGAAGGAGATGCCGGTCTCGTCGAGGATGGTGAGCCGGGCGGCCCGGCTGACGATCAGGTCCACCGCCTCGCCGGCCGCGAGCAGCGCCCGGATCACCGAGGCCGCGTACGGCGTCCCCGACGCTCCCGAGACCCCGACCACCCACGGCTGACGCTTCGCATTTCCCATGGGGCATTTCTATCCCGCCTTCACCTGGGGGTTCGCCCCCAGGGCGCCGCACGGCCGCGGTGGCGGAAGTGGCCGGAGTGGCGGGAGTAGCCACAGCGGCGGGCGTGGCCGGGGAGGGATGGACGGCCGGGGTGGAACGGCCCCGGGAGTGGGCACGTCCTGGGAGGATGGGGCGCATGGCAGCGACCCTCGTCGACCTCACCCATCAGGTGACCACCGCGATGCCGGTCTACCCCGGCGATCCGACCGTCCTGCTGGAGCCCGCGCTCACCACCGCGACGGCCGGGGTGAACGTGCTGGCCCTGCACCTCGGCTCGCAGTCCGGGACGCACGTGGACGCGCCGTACCACGTGGACGTCACCTGGCCGACGCTGGACGGGCTGCCGCTGGAGCGCTTCACCGGGCCGGCCGTGGTGGCCGACCTGCGCGGGCTGGAGCCCCGGGCGGCGATCACCCCGGAGCTGCTGGCGCCCGCGCTGGAACGCTGCGGCGAGGGTTCGGTGCTGCTGCTGGCCACCGGCTGGGTCCGGCACTGGGGCACCGACGCCTACCTCGCCCACCCCAGCCTCACCGCCGAGGCGGCCGAGGCGATCGTCGCCTCGGGGGTCCGTACGGTCGGGGTGGACGCGCTGAGCGTCGACCCGACGCCCGACCCGGGCCCGGACGACCTCGCGGTGGCGGCGCTGCTCGCCGACCTCACCGACGAGCACGACCAGCCCGCCGAGGAGCCGACGCTGGCCGCCCACCGGGTGCTGCTGGGGGCGGACGGCGGCGGGGTGATCGCCGAGAACCTGACCGACCTGCGGGCCCTGCTGGAGGCGCAGGAGGCGGGGCGGCCGGTGGAGGTGTCGCTGTTCCCGCTGCGGTTGCAGGCGGCGGACGGCGCGCCGGTGCGGGCGGTGGCCCGGCTGGGCTGAGCCGACGGGCCTTCGTCGAGGGGTCGGCCCTGCTGAGCCACCGGGCCGCCCCGGCGCGGGACTTGGTCTAGACCATCCCCGGGTGGCGCCACTACGCTGTCCGGCCATGGCTGAGATCATCGGAGTGATCGAGCGACTCTGGCGCTACCCCGTGAAATCCACCGGCGGCGAGCGGCTCCACTCCGTCGAGGTGGACGGGCGCGGCCTGGCCGGCGACCGCCTCTACGCCGTCCGCGACTCCTCCGGCAGGCTCGGCTCGGGCAAGACCACCCGCCGTTTCCGCCGGATGGACGGCCTGCTCCGGCTCACCGCCCGCCTCGGCCACCGGATCGACGGGCCCGAACTGTTCGACCCCCTCGGCCGCCCGGTCGACCGGCCCGCCGCCTTCCTGCGCGCCTACCTCCAGCGCGGGGACGTCGAACTCGCCCGAGAGGACGCCGTCTCGCACTTCGACCGACTGCCGGTCAGCCTCCTCACCACCGCCACCCTGGACTGGGTCCGCGAGACCGTCCCCTTCGCCGTGGTGGACGAGCGGCGGTTCCGCCCCAACATCGTGCTGCGCACCCCGCCCGGCACCCCGCCCTTCGTCGAGGACCGCTGGCTCGGCCACCGGGCCCGCGCCGAGGCCCCCGGCGGCGCCGGCCTCACCTTCGTCACCTCCAGTGAGCGCTGCGCGATGACCGCGGCCCCCCAGCCGGGACTGCCCCACGCTCCCGAGATCCTCAAAGCGCTCGTCCACGCCCACGACGGCCGCCTGGACGCACTGGCCGAGGTGGCCGCCCCCGGCCGGCTCCGCCTGGGCGACCGGCTGCTGCTGGACTGAGCCGGGGTCCCGCGTTTCCGGGCCTGCGGGCTTACGGGCTCACGGGCCTACGGGCCTACGGTGAGCGGCTGACCGCCGAGCAGGCAGAAGGGGTGGCCGGCCGGGTCGGCGTAGACCCGCCACCCGCCGAGGTCGCGGAGGCGGACGGCGCCCAGGGCGAGCACCTGGGGTTCGGCGGCGTCGAGGTCCGGCACGTCGATGTCCAGGTGTGCCTGCTGCGGGTGCGCCGGGTCGGGCCAGCGCGGCGGGCGGTGGTCGGGGACGGCCTGGAAGCAGAGCACCGTGCCGTCGTCCAGGTGCAGGGTGGACCAGTCGGCGCCGAGCGACCAGCGCCGGTCCGGGCGGTCGACCTCGCCGCCGAGCACGGCGGCGTAGAAGCGGGCGAGTACGGCCGGGTCCGGGCAGTCGAGCACCAGGCACTGCAGTCTGCCGATCATGCTTCTCCTCAGGGTGTTCCGTCCGCCCCGGACGGGGTGACCGCCCGCAGGTAGGCCTCGGCGAAGAGGGCGGAGGTCTCTTCCAGCGAGGGCAGTCCGGCCCCGAGGGCGGGTTCGAGCACCGGCCGCAGCAGGACGTGGTTGAGCATCGGGCCGAGCAGCAGCTGCACCAGCACCGGCAGCGGCAGCGGCCGTAGCCGTCCGGCCTCGATGTGCGGCAGCAGCAGCCGGCCGAGGCCGTCGACGATCCGCGGCAGGTTGGCCGCCATCATCCGGGCGGCGGGGCCGTCCGGGCGACTGAGCAGGTCGGCGAAGACGGCCGGCATGATCCGCGGTTCGTCGCAGAAGGCGGTCAGGAAGTTGCGGTGGAGCGCCCGGACGGCGTCCTCCAGCCGCTCGGGCGGGTCGGCGGCCAGCGCCTCCAGGTCGGGCAGCGGGCCGTACTGCAGGAAGACGGCGGCGAGCAGGCCGTCCCGGCCCTCGAAGACGGTGTGGAGGCTGGGCAGCGAGCACCCGGCGCGGTCCGCGACCGCGTCCAGGGTGATCCCGCCGAGGCCTCGTTCGGCCACCAGGTGGGCCGCCGCCTCGATCGCGCGCTCCCGGACCGGCGGCCGTCCGCCCGGGTCGACGCCCGCCTCCCGCACCGCCTCGTCCAGGGACGCCCGGGAACCGCCGAGCCGCCGCAGCAGCGTGCTGCGGGAGATGCCGGCCGCAGCCGCGATCGCCGTCAGCGGGACGTCCGCGACGTCCTGGCTCCGCTCCTTCGCCGCTCTGAGCGCGGCCGTGACCAGATCCTCCATGTGAGCCATCGTACAACTTGACACCTGAGACGGTTCCAAAGATTCTGTATATGCGAGTTCCAAGCGGGAATCACCGGCGATCGGGAACTCACGGAGCGAGGGGAGAGAGCCATGAGCGTCGTCATCTCCGGGGGTGGACCGGCCGGGATGGTGCTGGGCCTGATGCTGGCCCGGGCGGGCGTCGAGGTGACCGTGCTGGAGAAGCACGGCGACTTCCTGCGGGACTTCCGGGGCGACACCGTCCACGCCTCGACCGTGCGGCTGATGGACGAACTCGGCCTGGGCCGGAAGTTCGCCGAGCTGCCGCAGAGCCGCCTCGGCAACCTGGTGGTGTCGGTGCCCGGCGTCGGACCGGTCGCGCTGAGCGCCTTCGACAAGCTCCCCGCGCCGTACAACTACATCGCGATGATCCCGCAGTGGGACCTGCTCGACTTCCTGGTGACGCAGGCGCAGCAGGAGCCCACCTTCACCATCCGGATGAACACCGAGGCGACCGGCCTGATCCGGGAGGGCGGCCGGGTGGTCGGCGTGCACTACCGCACCCGGGACGGCGAGGAGGGCGAGATCCGGGCCGCCCTGACCGTCGCCGCCGACGGACGGCACTCCACCCTGCGCCGGGTGGCCGGGCTGGTGCCCGAGGAGTACCCGGTGCCCTTCGACGTCTGGTGGTTCCGGCTGCCCCGGCACGCCGACGAGCAGGCCGTGCCGCCCAGCCTCACCCCCGGCTTCGGACACGGGGAGATGGCCATCAGCCTGACCCGCGACGACTACTTCCAGATCGGCTACTTCCTGCCCAAGGGGGCCGACGCGCAGCGGCGCGCCGAGGGCATCGAGCGGTTCCGCGAGCGGATCGCCCGGCTGTTCCCCCAGTACGCCGACCGCGTGGACCAGTTGGCGGGCCTGGACGACGTCCACCTGCTCGACGTCAGGCTCAACCGGCTCGACCGCTGGTACACGGACGGGCTACTGCTGATCGGCGACGCCGCCCATGCGATGTCCCCGGCCGGCGGCGTGGGCATCAACCTCGCCATCCAGGACGCCGTCGCCGCCGCCACCCTGCTCGCCGAGCCGCTGCGCCACGGCCGGCCGACGCCCGCCGCCCTCGCCCGGGTGCAGCGGCGGCGCCAGTGGCCGACCGTGGTCCTGCAGCGGATGCAGCGAACCCTGCACGGCGTCATGTTCAGCCCGGTGATCAGCGGGCGCCGGATCGGACCGCCCGTCCGGTTCGCGCTGCTCGCCCGCCACGTCCCGGCCGTACGGCTCGGCCTCTCCCGGATGATCGCGATCGGCCCGCGCCCGGAGCACGCGCCGGACTTCGCCCGGCGGCCGGCCGCTTAAGGGGACGGCCCCGGGCCGGCGGACAGGGCCGGAAGCCGGGAACGCGTGGCACCGGGACACCGCACGGGAAGTCGACTCGGCCGACTTCCCGTGCGCGCCGCCCGGATCCGGCCGGCGCGCTCCGGCGGAAAGCCGGGCAGCGGCGGTGAGCGGTCAGGCCGGCGCGCCCAGTTCGGCGGTGAGGGCGGCGCGGAGGGCGTCGTGGGCCGGGCCGAGGGCGTGCCGCGGGTCCTGCCAGTGGGTGGGCGGGTAGAGCCAGACGGCCCGTTGGACGATCTCGGCCGGCTCCCAGTCGTAGCGGGGCCAGACGTGGGCGTGCAGGAACGGGTCCTTGTTGCCGAGGATCTCGATGTTGACCCGGCGGAAGGCCGGATCGGCGGCGCGGCAGGCCCGTTCGACGGCCTCGGCGAGGCGGTCGAGGTCGGCGAGGTACGCGAGGCGGCGCGGGCGGGGCAGGTCGGTGAGCCGTTCCGCGCCCGGCGTGTCGGTGAGCAGGACCGAGTAGCCGGGCAGGAACTGGACGTCCCCGATGACCGCGAAGCCGGCATCCAGCCGTCGCAGCACGGTGGGGTTCGCACCCCGCAGCGCGGTACCGATGCGGTCGGCCCGCCAGTCGGCCGTCACGGGATCAGATCCCGATGCCGCGCAGGATGAGGTCCAGCAGCGCGAAGCAGAACAGCGAGATGCCCACGAAGCCGTTGGTCTGGAAGAACGCCCGGTTGAGCCTCGACAGGTCGTTCGGCTTCACGATGGTGTGCTCGTAGACGAACGCGCCCGCGACGACCACGAGGCCGGTCCAGAAGGCCGCGCCCGCGTGCGTCAGGACGGCGAACCAGCCCAGCAGGAGCGTCGTGAGGACGTGGCAGACCCGCGCGCCCCAGATCGCCGCCGGGATGCCGAACCGCGCCGGGACGGACCGCACCTTGCCGTGCCGGTCGGACTCGACGTCCTGGCAGGCGTAGATGAGGTCGAAGCCGCCGATCCAGATGCCGACCGCCACGCCGAGGACGACGGCCTCCCAGGACCAGCTGCCCGTCACGGCGAGCCAGGCGCCCACCGGGCCCATCGCCTGGGCGAGGCCCAGGATCGCCTGGGGGAAGTCCGTGAACCGCTTGCCGTACGGGTAGACCACCATCGGCACCACCGCGACCGGCGCGAGCGCCAGGCACAGCGGGTTGAGCATCGCCGCCGCCCCGAGGAAGACCACGAGCGCCACGGCCGAGCCGACGTACGCGGTCCGCAACGAGACCGCCCCGGTGACGAGTTCGCGCGATGCCGTGCGCGGGTTCCGGGCGTCGATCTCGCGGTCGATGATCCGGTTGGCGGCCATCGCGAAGGTGCGCAGGCCCACCATGCACACCGTGACGACGAACAACTCGCCCCAGTGCACCCGCTTGTCGGCGAGGAACATCGCCGTCAGCGCGGCGGTGTAGGCGAAGGGCAGCGCGAAGACCGAGTGCTCGATCATCACCAGGCGCAGGAACGCCCTCGTGCGCCCCGGGGTCTCGACCGCGGCCGTGCTCACAGGCCGTACTCCTTCCAGCGACGGGACACCAGCGCGGCGGTGGCCGGGTCCGAGGAGACCATCTCCGGCCAGCCGCCGTCCCGGGTGTAGCCCTCCTCCGGCAGCTTCCTGGTCGCGTCGATGCCGGCCTTGCCGCCCCAGAACTGCTGGTAGGAGGCGTGGTCGAGGTGGTCGACCGGGCCTTCCACCACCGTGAGGTCCCGGCTGTAGTCGACGTTGCCGAAGGCGCGCCAGGCGACTTCCTGGTAGTCGTGCACGTCGCAGTCGGAGTCCACCACGATGATCAGCTTGGTCAGCGACATCATGTGGGCGCCCCAGATGGCGTGCATCGTCTTCTGGGCGTGCTTGGGGTACTTCTTGTCGATCGAGACGATCACGCAGTTGTGGAAGCCGCCGGCCTCGGGCAGGTCGTAGTCGACGATGTCCGGGATGATGATCTTCAGCAGCGGCAGGAAGAAGCGCTCGGTGAACTTGCCCAGCGGGCCGTCCTCCGTCGGCG
The DNA here is from genome assembly GCF_055569215.1 of Kitasatospora sp. NPDC029312. Lineage (NCBI taxonomy): Bacteria > Bacillati > Actinomycetota > Actinomycetes > Kitasatosporales > Streptomycetaceae > Kitasatospora > Kitasatospora sp. NPDC029312. The sequence continues at coordinate 316,409 of NZ_JBVHXY010000003.1, forward strand.
GGCGGCCGACCACGATGGACTGCAGGATCGGACGGCGGCGCATGGTCACGCAGTCGATCGTGAGCGCCGGGAACGGCTCCTGCGGCGTGTAGAAGCCGGTGTGGTCGCCGAAGGGCCCCTCGGGGAGCAGTTCGCCGGGCTCCAGCCAGCCCTCCAGCACCACTTCGGCGTCGGCCGGGACCTGTAGCGGGACGGTCTTGCAGTCGACCATCCGGACCCGCTCCCCCGCGATGAAGCCGGCGAAGAGGTACTCGTCGATGTCCCCGGGCAGCGGCGCGGTGGCCGCGTAGGTGACGGCCGGCGGGCAGCCGAAGGCGATCGCGACCGGGAGGCGCTCACCACGCTGGGCCGCGACGGCGGCGTGGTTGCGGCTGTCCTTGTGGATCTGCCAGTGCATGCCGATGGTCCGGCGGTCGTGCCGCTGGAGCCGGTAGAGGCCGAGGTTGCGGATGCCGGTGTCCGGGTCCTTGGTGTGGGTGAGGCCCAGGTTGAAGAAGGAGCCGCCGTCCAGCGGCCAGGTGAACAGGGCGGGCAGCGAGTCCAGGTCGACGTCGTCGCCGGTGAGCACGACCTCCTGCACCGGGGCGTCGCCGGACTTCACGTGCCGGGGCGGGACGTGCGCCATCGAGGCGAGCTTGCCGAAGGCGTCCCGGAAGCCGGTGAAGCCCTGCGGCAGCTCGGGCTTGAGCAGACCGGCGATCTTCTCGGAGATGTCCTCCGGGCCCTTGAGGCCGAGCGCCTTGGCCAGGCGGCGTTCGGTGCCGAAGACGTTCATCGCCAGCGGCATCGACGAACCCTTGACGTTCTCGAACAGCAGCGCCGGGCCCTTGGCCTTCTGCACGCGATCGACGATCTCGCCGATCTCCAGGTGGGGGTCCACTTCCACCTTGATGCGCTTGAGGTCGCCTTCACGGTCGAGGGCCCGGAGGAACGAGCGGAGATCGTCGTATGCCATGCCTGTCAGTATCCGCCACCCGATAGCCTGGCTTGCGTCAAGGGCCCCGGAAGGCGCCCGCCGCCAACCGCCGTCGCCGGGGGGAGATCGCAGCCGTGCTGAGGATTCTTCTGACCATCGTCCTTCCGCTCGCGCTGTGGGTGTGGGCGTTCATCGACTGCCTGGTCACGCCCGAGGACGAGGTGAAGCACCTGCCGAAGCCGATCTGGCTGATCGTCGTGCTGCTGTTCCCGCCCCTGGGCCCGATCGCCTGGCTGGTGGCCGGCAGGCGGCGCGGCTTCCTGTGGGCGGGGGCGCCCGGTGGCCACCCGGGGCAGCCCGCCGCCGGCTCCGCGCGGCGCGGGCGTCCGCTGGCACCGGACGACGATCCGGAGTTCCTCGCCTCGCTCAGGCCCCAGGCACCCGAGAGCGAGGCACCCGGGAGCGACCGGCCCGCAAATGACCGGCCCACGGGCGACCCGTTGAAGGGGAACGACAACGGGAGCGCCCAGGAGCACGAGGACATGCTCCGGCAGTGGGAGGCCGATCTGCGCCGCCGCGAGGAGGAGCTGCGGGGCGGGGACGAGCCGGAGGACGGTCGAAGGAGCTGATCGGAGCGGTCGGACGCTCCCTCGGACAGCCCACCCGGGGCCGCTCGGGTGGGCTGCGGTGTTTTTGGCGCTTCCCTACGACTCGGAGGGCGCTAGCACGCGTCGGGCCCGCTGCGGCGCCGGACTCGAGCGCCGCTTGACCGCCGCCCGAGATGACCGCCCTACATTGGTGACAGACAGCCCTGACCTGCGCTTTTCTTCATGATCAGATCATCTGAGCATCGCCCCGACGACAACTCTCCGTACTCGACCCCGCACTGAGCGCGGAGACCTCGGCCCGGCCCTTTCTGTCCAGCCCTCACAGCTAAACGAACTCGACCTTGTACGGAATCGACGCCGAAACCAGCGCACGGCCCCTCGTACAGTCATAAGTGAAGAAAGTGATTCGCAGCTGGGGGCACGCAGACGTTGGCTGTCGGACAGTTCCCTCACCCTTGGAGTGGTTCGAGATGACGGTTGTGCATGAGGCGCCGGTAGGCGGCGAGGTCCCCGAGGTCCCGGCCGACGCCCACGGGCGGGTCGCCGAGCTGCACGAGCTCCGCGAGAAGGTACGGCGGGGCCCGAGCGAGAAGGCCACCGAGGCCCAGCACGCGAAGGGCAAGCTGACCGCGCGGGAGCGCATCGAGCTGCTCCTGGACGAAGGCTCCTTCCACGAGGTCGAGCCGCTGCGCCGGCACCGTGCCCAGGGCTTCGGCCTGGAGGCCAAGAAGCCGCACACCGACGGCGTGATCGTCGGCTGGGGCACCGTGCACGGGCGCACCGTCTTCACCTACGCGCACGACTTCCGGATCTTCGGCGGCGCGCTGGGCGAGGCCCACGCGCAGAAGATCCACAAGATCATGGACATGGCCATCGCGGCCGGCGCCCCGCTGGTGTCGCTGAACGACGGCGCCGGCGCCCGCATCCAGGAGGGCGTCACCGCCCTCGCCGGCTACGGCGGCATCTTCCAGCGCAACACCAAGGCCTCCGGCGTCATCCCGCAGATCTCGGTGATGCTCGGCCCGTGCGCCGGCGGCGCCGCGTACTCCCCCGCGCTGACCGACTTCGTCTTCATGGTCCGCGAGACCTCGCAGATGTTCATCACCGGTCCGGACGTCGTCCAGGCGGTGACCGGCGAGAAGATCAGCCAGAACGGCCTGGGCGGCGCCGACGTCCACGCCGGCGTCTCGGGCGTCTCCCACTTCGTCTACGACGACGAGCAGTCCTGCATCGAGGAGGTCCGCTACCTCCTCTCGCTGCTGCCGCAGAACAACCGCGAGATGCCGCCGTCCGTCGTGACCGACGACCCGGTCGAGCGCCGCAACGACAGCCTGCTGGACCTGGTGCCCGCCGACGGCAACCGTCCGTACGACATGCGCAAGGTGATCGAGGAGATCGTCGACCACGGCGAGTACCTGGAGGTCCACGAGCGCTGGGCCACCAACGTGCTGTGCGTGCTGGCGCGGATCGACGGCCACGTGACCGGCATCATCGCCAACCAGCCGCAGTCGCTGGCCGGCGTGCTGGACATCAACGCCAGCGAGAAGGCCGCCCGCTTCGTCCAGATGTGCGACGCCTTCAACATCCCGCTGCTCACCCTGCTGGACGTCCCGGGCTTCCTGCCCGGCGTCGACCAGGAGCACGGCGGCATCATCCGGCACGGCGCCAAGCTGCTCTACGCCTACTGCAACGCCACCGTGCCGCGCATCTCGCTGATCCTGCGCAAGGCCTACGGCGGCGCCTACATCGTCATGGACTCCCGCTCCATCGGCGCGGACCTGTCCTACGCCTGGCCGACCAACGAGATCGCGGTGATGGGCGCCGAGGGCGCCGCCAACGTCATCTTCCGCCGCGAGATCAACGCCGCCGAGGACCCGGACGCCATGCGCGCCCAGAAGATCAAGGAATACAAGAGCGAGCTGATGCACCCGTACTACGCGGCCGAACGCGGCCTCGTGGACGACGTCATCGACCCGGCCGAGACCCGGCAGGTGATCGCCGCTTCCCTGGCGATGCTCCGCACCAAGCACGCCGACCTGCCCAGCCGCAAGCACGGCAACCCGCCGATGTAGCACCCACACGACGCGCGCCACCCGCACGAGGCGGCACGCGGCAGGCCGTACCGAGCGACACCACACACCACTTCACCGGGGGAGAAACCAGGACATGACCGCTTCCGCCGAACCCCTCGTCCGCATCGTCCGCGGCAGCCTCTCCGACGAGGAACTCGCCGCCCTGACCGCCGTTCTGATGGCCCGCGCGGCCACGGTCCAGCAGGCCGCCGCCATCGCGCCGGTCGAGCCGATCGCCAACTGGCAGCGGCTGGAGCGCCGCCCGGCCTACTACTCGCCGGTCAGCTGGCAGCAGGCCGCCTGACGGCCCGACGGCTCTCCGACGGCTTCCGACGGCCGGTCACCCGATGCGGGGGGCCGGCCGTCGAGCCGTCCGCGCAGCCGCGAAGGCCCGCCGACCCGGCCGGACGGCCGGAAGCGGCTCGGTAGGATACCTACTGGACGGTATGCGCCCGTCGCCCCGTCGGCCCCCATAGGATCGGCCGCTGCCGAGGTAGAGAACTATCCAGGGAGGCTGCGATGGCCAGACAGGCCCGCGCGCTGGCGACCCGCCAGGCGGTGCTCCTCGCGGCGGCCGAGGTCTTCGACGAGCGGGGCTACGCCGCCGCCACCATGGCCGAGATCCTGGACCGGGCGGGCGTCACCAAGGGCGCGCTGTACTTCCACTTCCACTCCAAGGAGGAGCTGGCGCTCGCCGTGATCGAGGGCCAGGGCGCCTGGATCGCCTCCTGGGAGCCCTCCTCGGACAGCCCGGTACAGACCCTGATCGACCTCGGCTACGCCTTCGCCCACGCCCTCCAGGACGATCCGCTGCTGCGCGGCAGCATCCGGCTGACGATCGAGCACGGCACCTTCACCCAGCCGCAGATCGCCGCCTACCAGGGCTGGATGGACCTGGTCCGCGAGCTGCTGCGGAGCGCCCGGGACGCCGGGGAACTCCACCCCGGGATCGACCTGGCGGCGGCCTCCGGGGTGATCACCGGGGCGGTCACCGGGATCCAGCTGAGCTCCCAGGTGCTGGCCGGTCGGCAGGACCTGGTCCAGCGGATGGCCGACCTCTGGACGCTGCTGCTGCCGGGGCTGGTGCAGCCGCACGCGCTCGCCCGGCTGAACGTGGCCGAGGGCGTCTGAGCCCGGCGGCTCCGGCCGGGCGATCCTGGCGGTCCGCGCAGTCCGGGCCGAGCACACCCACTGGTCCCGGCGGATCAGACCCGGTAGTCCGGGCAGCGCTCCGCCGTCACCAGCGCCGGCAGCGCGGCCGACCAGAGCCGGCGCACGGCTTCGGGGGTGGGCCGGCCGGCCTCCTCCGCGGCCAGCAGCACCTGGCCCGCCATCGCCGAGCCGAGCAGCTCGGCGCAGGCCCGCCGGTCCACCCCGGGGCGTAGCTCGCCGCCTTCCACGGCGCGGTGCAGCAGCCGGTGGACGACGGCGGTGAGGCTGCGCCAGGCGTCACCGGCGGGCAGCGCGTGGGCACCGTCCACGGCAGCGCCGTCCACGGCAGCGGCAGCGGCGGCACTCGGGCGCGGGCAGGGACGACCGAGCCGCACGCCGGCCCGCACCACCACGTCCTCGCGCAGCAGCCGGGCCAGCTCGTACGAGAAGTCGATCAGCCCCTGGACGGCCGGGCCCTCCGTGCGCAGGGCGCGCAGCGCGGCCGAGCCGACCGCCCGCCCGGCGGCGGCCCGTACGCCGTCGGCCAGGGCCCGCTTGGAGACGAAGTGGAAGTAGAGGGCGCCCTTGCTCACTCCGGCCCGGCGACTGATGTCGACGAGACTGGCGGCCTCGAAGCCGACTCGCGCGAAGGTGTCCGCCGCGGCGAGCAGGACGGCCTGCCTGGTCCGCTCCGCGCGTTCCTGCTTGACCACTGACCCCTCCGGACTCGGCCGGACGGCGCTCCCCCGCCCCGTCCGGCTGCTGTCGATCCGCCCTGTGGGAGGCGACGCCTCGTGGGCGGACTGCGCCATGCGGACAGCGCAACCGCTAAACCGCATGGTTGGTATCTAATCTAGCGCCCTTGTCGACCCCGCCGTTCAGCGGGGAGGGCTCCCCGCCCAAGGTCTGCCATCCCCCGTTTCGGGCATTCCCCCAGACCAGCGGCCCGGTAGCGTGGTCGGACCGGCGAGGCGGCAGGGATGGGCCCCGGTCGCAGAACAGAAACCGGGTGGTATGTATGTTTTGCTGTGGGCGTCCGTGGCGGCCGCTCGACCGACACCCTGGAGCGGGCCAGCCATGCCATTGACCGTAGAGCCGGACGCCGACGGCCCGTACGCCCAGCCCGGTATGACCGCCCAGCCCGGCACCGCCACCCGCCCCGGCCCGGCCGGCCGCCCCGGCCCCGCTTACGACTTCCACGACCGGACCGTCTCCCGGCACCTAGTGCACCGCACCTCCGTCTCCGAGGTCCTCCTCACCGGCTGGCAGGCCACCGGCCCGTACGCCTTCCTGCTCGGTGCCCAGTGGCCCCGGCTCCACGGCTTCTACCGGCTGCCCGGCGACCGCTACCACGACCCGGTGCTGATGGCCGAGACCGTCCGCCAGGCCGGCCTGCTGGTCGGCCACGCCGGCTTCGGGGTGCCGCGCGGCCACCACTTCGTCATGGAGGACCTCGGCTACGTGCTCGGCGAGGCGGGCCTGCCGGGCCTCGGCGTCACCGCCGGGCCGACCTCGCTGATGCTGGCGGTCGACTGCGAGGAGGTCCGGATGCGGCACGGCCGGCTGGCCTCCCTGCGGGTGCACGCCGAGATCACCCGGGACGGCCTGCGGATCGGCCACGGCTCCGGCCAGCTGCGGGTGCTCAGCCCCGCCTCGTACGAGCGGCTGCGCGGCCCCGGGCGGCAGGCCGTCACCCCGCCCCGGCCCCCGGAGCCCGCCGCGCCCGAGCTCGTCGGCCGGGCGCATCCCGCGGACGTGGTGCTCAGCCCGACCCTGCGGCCGGACACCTGGCTGCTGCGGACCGACGCCGGGCACCCGGTGCTGTTCGACCAGGAGCCGGACCACGTGCCCGGGATGCTGGTGCTGGAGGCCGCCCGGCAGGCCGCCCAACGGCTGCACCACCCGGAGCCGGTGGTCCCGGTCGAGCTGGTGACCTCCTTCGACCGCTACATCGAGTTGGACCGCCCCTGCTTCGTCCGGGCGGTGCGCGAGCGGACACCGGACGGCCGGCGCACGCCCGTCCAGGTCCGACTGGTCCAGGACGGGCGGACGGCGGCCGAGTGCCGGCTGCTCACCGAACCGGTCGACGGCCCGCGGATGCCGGTGCGGCGGGACGCCTTCGACGGCCGCCCCGCCGCGCCCGGCCTGCTGCCGCTGGCGAGTTGACGCGGGCGGGCGCGGGGCCGGGCACCGGCCCCGGCCCGGCGGGTCCCCGCCGGGCCCCAGAGCCCCCGCCCCACTGCCCAAGGCTCAGGCCGCCACCAGGGCGGCCGGCCGGCCGGCGTGCATCACACTGAGGTTGGCCGCCAGCCGGACCGGGTCCTGGGCCAGCCAGAGCCGCAGCGCCGCGCCCAGTGCCGCGCTGGCCGACTCGATCCGGACGTCGGTGATCTGGGCGATCCGGGCCGCTCCGGGCACCAGCAGGTCGGCCAGCGGCGTCGGCAGCCAGACCGTCAGCGCGCACGGCGCGGGCGTGGCGAGGGCGCTCAGCAGCCGGTGGGCGTCCCCCGGTGCGCTGAGCGTGGGGATGATGTCCAGCAGAGCGTCGGCCACCACCTCGGACACGTCGCTGCGGTGTCCCTGGGCGAGCCGGCGGAGCAACATGCGCTCGGCGGCGGTGATTCGGACGGTCAGCATGACCTCGTCGCACTCCATTGCGCGATTCCTCCTCGTTCCTCCCCGTACCGGCACGGACGGCCGACACGAACTACCCCTGTTGCACCTCGGCCCGGCCATCTCTCGCGGGACGCCGGGCCGGTGGGTGCGCGCCCCGGTCAGATCCCCGCGTAGGAGTGCTTGCCGGTGACGAAGATGTTCACGCCGTAGTAGTTGAAGAGCCAGCAGGCGAAGGCCGCCAGCGCCAGGTACGCGGCCTTGCGGCCCTTCCAGCCGGCCGTCGCGCGGGCGTGCAGGTAGCAGGCGTAGGCGACCCAGGTGATGAACGACCAGGTCTCCTTCGGGTCCCACTCCCAGTACTTGCCCCAGGCCGCCTCGGCCCAGATCGCACCCGCGATGATGGTGAACGTCCAGAGCGGGAACACCAGGGCGTTGATCCGGTAGGACAGCTTGTCGAAGGTCGAGGCGGCGGGCAGCCGGCGCCAGATCGAGGCCGAGGTGCCCAGCGGACCGGTGGTCAGGCCGGCCGCCGTGCGCTTGTCGAAGGAGTCCTTGCCGAGGTACAGCAGCGTGGCGATGAACGCCGCGTAGAAGGCGCCGCCGCACAGGATGGCGGTGGAGACGTGGATCGCCAGCCAGTACGAGTGCAGCGCCGGGACGAGCTGCTCGGAGTCGGTGTACAGCACCTGCGTCGCGATGCCCAGCGTCAGCAGTACGGCGACGGTGACCGGCAGGCCGAGCCAGCGGACGTTCTTCCGCGCGGCCAGCAGCACCAGGTACGCGGCCGTCATGGCGAAGGCGAAGGCGCAGGAGAACTCGTACATGTTGCCCCACGGCCAGCGGGACACCGACAGGCCGCGGGCGACGATGCCGCCGCCGTGCAGCAGCAGCGCCAGGACGGTCAGCGAGATCGCGATGCGACCGGCCAGGTCGCCCCGCTCGCTGGTGCCGGCCGCGCCCGGGCCGTCCACCTCGTCGTCGCCGCGACCGCCGGTGACCACCGTCGCGCCCTCGCCCGCCAGGACGGTGCGGGTCAGCGTGGTGGTGCCGCCCTGGGCCCCGGCCACGGTGACGGTGACCTTCTTGGCGGCCTTGGGCTCCGCGGCGGCGACGGTCTCGGCCAGGTTGCCCGACTGCTCCTTGGAGCGGACGGCGACCGCGCCCTTGCTGCCGAACGTCCACTCGAACATGTGGGCGAACATGGCGATCGTGTAGACCGCCATCGCCGAATAGATCAGCTTGTTGGAGAGGTCGGCCAGCTGTGGGTCGACCCCCGAGGCGAGATGCACCGTCTACTCCTTGGAGTCCTGGTCGGCAGGGGCTGCGGGGTCCTCTGCTGCGGGGTCTGCTGCTGCGGGGTCCTCCGGCGCGGATGCCTCCGGCGCCGGGTCTTCCGACGCGGGTTCCTCCGGTGTCCGGTCGTCCTCGGACGCCGGGGCGTCGTCCTGGAGGTCCACCGCGAGTTCGGCCAGCTCCTCGGCGATCTTCGCCGACTCGCTGCGGGCCAGACCGGCAAGCTCCACCTGGGTGCCGCCGCCCGGCAGGGCCACCGCGCGCACCCAGATCCGGCGGCGCTGGATGAACAGCGAGCCGATCAGGCCGAGGATCGCCAGCACGGCGCCGGTCAGCGCGATCGCGTTGCCGGGGCGGTGCGAGACGTTGAAGCTCGCCCACTGCTTGTAGCCCTCGAAGGTGACGCTGCCGTAGCCGTTCGGCAGCGTCCAGCCCTGGCCGGGCTTGAGCGCCGCCTTGGCCGGCTGGCCGTCCTGGGTCAGCTGGGTGAGCTTGCGGGTGTTCAGCTGGTAGATGTTCTGCGGCAGGCCGGAGTCGGTGCCCAGGTCGCCCGAGAAGGCGTTCAGCACCAGCTCCGGGGCAGCGTCACCGGGGAACAGCGAGATCGGGCCGGTGCCTTCGAAGCTCACCGGCGCGGTGGGCAGGAAGAAGCCGGAGAACCCCAGCTGGGTCCGGTTGCCGTCCGGGCCCGTGCCGTAGTCGGAGACCTTCACGACACCGGTCGAGGTCAGGTTGGCGTCCTGCGGCAGGAAGGGCACCACGTCGTGGTAGACGACGTCGCCGTTGCCGTTCCTGACCGTGATCACCGGGGCGTAGCCGTGGCCGATCAGGTAGACCTTGCTGCCGCCGATCTCCAGCGGGTGGTTGACCTCGATCGCGCCCTTCTTCAGCTTCGACTCGTCGCTGCCCTGGTAGTACTCCACGTTCGCGGTGAACTGCCGGGCGGCGCCCATCTGGTCGCCCTGGGTCTGGAACTTCGAGGTGAAGCTGTCGAGCTTCAGGTAGAACGGGTCGAGGTCCTGGTTGCCGTAGAACCGCGTGCCGCTGAAGTCGTCGAGCTGGGTGATGGTGTTGGAGTAGCCCTGGCCCTCGACCATCAGCTTGCCGCCCGTGCCGGAGGCCAGGCTCGCCCAGGCGAAGCCGCCGAGCAGCGCGAACAGCGACAGGTGGAACAGCAGGTTGCCGACCTCGCGCAGGTAGCCCTTCTCGCCCGCCACCGCGTCGCCGGACAGGTGGGCTCGGAAGCCTCGCTTGCGCAGCAGGCGGTGGGCGGCGGCGTTCACCCGGCCGGCGTCCGCGTCGGTGCGCCAGGCCGCGTACACCGGCATCCGGGTCAGGTTGCGCGGCGCCGCCGGCGGCTGGGCCCGCAGCACGCCGACGAACTGCCAGGTGCGCGGGACGATGCAGCCGGCCAGCGAGACGAACAGCAGGATGTAGATCGCGGAGAACCAGACCGAGCTGTAGACGTCGAACAGCTGGAGCTTCTCGTAGATCGGCGCGACCGTGGTGTGCTGCGCCTTCCAGGTCTGCACCTTGAACTGGTTCTGGCCGTTCTGCGGGATCAGCGAGCCGGGGATGGCGGCCAGCGACAGCAGGAACAGCAGGATCAGGGCGACCCGCATCGAGGTCAGCTGGCGCCACATCCAGCGCGCCCAGCCGAACATCCCTATGCCGGTCGGCCCGTCGGACTCGACCGGCGCGGTGCTGAGCCGCTCGGCGGCGGCGTCGTCCGGCGCCGGCGGCAGCTCGGTCTCGGTCGTGGTCTTGCTCACGGTCAGATTCCGATCGATGAGTCGGCGGTCCAGGACTGCAGTTCGCTCATCCACGTGTCCCAGATCCCGGTCACGAGCAGCAGGCCGACCACGACGAGCATGCCGCCGCCGATCCGCATGACGAGCGGGTAGTGCCGCTTGACCCACCCGAAGGCGCCGAGCGCCCGGCGGAAGGCCAGCGCGGCCACGATGAACGGTACGCCGAGGCCCAGACAGTAGAAGGTCATCAGCAGTGCCCCGCGCGCCGCGTCCGCCTGGTTCAGGGACAGCGTCTGGACGGCGGCCAGGGTCGGGCCGATGCAGGGCGTCCAGCCGACGCCGAACACCATGCCCAGCAGCGGCGCGCCGAGCAGCCCGACGGCCGGGCGGCGGTGCGAGCGCACCTCCCGCATGCTCAGACCGGGGACGAGCCCCATGAAGGCCAGGCCCATCAGGACGGTCACCGAGCCGAGCACGATCGAGATGACCCGCTTGTGCTCCTGCAAGGTGTTGCCGAACTGGCCGAACAGCGCGCCTCCCGAGACGAAGACCACGGTGAAGCCGAGGATGAACAGCGTCGCCCCGAGGAGCATCCGGCCGCGCTTCGAGCCGCGGGCGTCCACCAGGTCGGCGGCCGAGAAGCCCGTCACGTACGACAGGTAGCCGGGCACCAGCGGCAGCACGCAGGGCGAGAAGAACGACACCAGCCCGGCCGCCAGCGCGACCGGCGCCGCGGCCAGCAGCGCCCCGCTCTGCACGGTCGTGAAGGTGTCGGCGAGCTGCGGCGCACTCACTGCTTCTGCTCCGCGGCCACCGGCTGGAGGATCGACTCCAGCGCGTCCTCGGTGGTGCCGCCGACGGCGCGGGCGGCCAGCTTGCCGTCGCGGTCGACGATCAGGGTGGTCGGGATGGACTGCGGGTTGAGGCTGCCCTTGGGGAACTTGAGCAACTGCGTCCCGGCCGGGTCGAAGATGCTCGGGAAGGTGACGCCCTGCTCCTGCTCGAAGCGGACGGCGTTGGTCTTGTCGGTGTCCCGGGTGTTGATGCCGAGGAACTGGACGCCCTGGTCCTTGTACTTCTCCGCGACGGCCTGCAGGCTCTTCGCCTCGGCCCGGCAGGGCCCGCACCAGGAGCCCCAGACGTTCAGCACCACGACCTTGCCGCGGTAGTCGGAGAGCTTGACCTGGTCGCCCTCCAGGGTCTGCCCCGCGATGTCCGGCGCGTCCCCGCGCTTGCCCGTGTCCGCCTTCGACAGGTTGGTCCCCTTGACCGTGACGAAGCCGACCTGGCCCTCGCCGCTGGTCGACGAGCCCGAGGAGGAACAGCCGGTGAGGACGAGCGCAGCGGCGGCGACGGTGGCAGCGGCTGCGGCGACACGGAGACGGGGGCGCGTCATGGCAGACATGTGAAAAGTTTCGCATGGAGTTCCGGGCGGGTTCGCCGGGGTCCTGCCTTGCGCGTGGCACCCGCCCTGACCTGCGACGGAAGCGGGGGGGAAAGCGGGGGGCTGGGGGGGGGGGGGAGCAGAGGGGGTTCATATCGGGAGTGGAGGACAACCCCGCCCA
>NZ_JBVHXY010000003.1:328391-339196 GCF_055569215.1 Kitasatospora sp. NPDC029312
GGGGGAAGGGGTTTGGGGGGGGGTTTGGGGGGGGTTTCTTTGGGTTTTTTTTTGGTGCGGGCCCCCCCCTTCACTGGGGGGGGGGATCGGCCCCCTTGTTGTGTTCTGGCTCCCCCGAAGCCATACTTACCCAGGGCTTACGCGCGGCGCCCCGGCGTGGCCCCCGGGGCTCAGGCCCCGAAGCTCTTGCCCACGGGCTTGCCCTTGCCCCCCTTGCCGACGAGGTAGGCCGGCAGCAGGTCGCGGGCCGGCTCCCGGTAGCCGACCGAGACGATCTTGTCGCCCTCGAAGGTGAAACTGGTCAGCGAGGCCAGCGAGCACTGCCGGCGCCGCGGGTCGTGCCACAGCCGGCGCCGCTCCACGAAGGAGCGGACGATCCAGATCGGCAGCTGGTGGCTGACGCAGACCGCCTCGTGCCCGCGGGCGGCGTCCCGGGCCGCGCCGAGCGCACCCATCATCCGCACCACCTGGTCGAGGTACGGCTCGCCCCAGGAGGGCTTGAACGGGTTGGTGAGGTACTTCCAGTACCCCGGGTTGCGCAGCGAACCGTCGCCGACACCGAAGGTCTTGCCCTCGAAGACGTTCTCCGCCTCGATCAGCCGCTCGTCCACCGCGACGTCCAGGCCGTGCGCCTTGGCGATCGGCGCGGCCGTCTCCTGGGCGCGCTCCAGCGGGGAGGTCACCACGTGGGTGATGTCCCGGCCCGCCAGGTCCTCGGCGACCCGCTCGGCCATCTCCCGGCCCAGCTCGGACAGGCGGTAGCCGGGCAGCCGCCCGTACAGCAGGCCCTCCGGGTTGTGCACCTCACCGTGACGCATCAGGTGGACGACGGTGATCTCTTTGGCGCTCACTTCTCAACTGCTCCTGGGGCTCGGAAGGTGGGCTCAGGCCGCGGCCGTGGCGGCGGCAGCGGCGCGCGCGGCGGCGGGCAGGGCGGCGGCGATCCGCTCGATCGCCCGCGCGTCGTGGCTCGCCGAGACGAACCAGGACTCGAAGGCGGACGGCGGCAGGTAGACGCCCTCGGCCAGCATCGCGTGGAAGAAGGCGGTGAAACGGTACGCCTCCTGGGTCTTCGCCTCGTCGTAGTTCGTGACGGCGGCCTCGGTGAAGAACACCGAGAACATGTTCCCGGCGGTCTGCAGCCGGTGCGCCACGCCCTCCTTGGTGAGCGCCTCGGAGACCAGGCCGGAGACCTCGGCGGCGACCGCGTCCACCGTCGCGTACACCTCGTCGGTGCAACCGCGCAGCTGGGCCAGGCCCGCCGCGGTGGCGACCGGGTTACCGGACAGGGTGCCCGCCTGGTAGACCGGGCCGGCCGGGGCCAGGTACGCCATCACGTCGGCGCGACCGCCGAAGGCCGCGGCCGGGAAGCCGCCGCCCATGACCTTGCCGAAGGTCAGCAGGTCCGGCGCCCAGCCCTCGTCCGCCGCCTCCAGGCCGTACCAGCCGGCCTTGGAGACGCGGAAGCCGGTCATCACCTCGTCGGAGATGAACAGCGCGCCGTTGTCCCGGCAGAGCCGGGCCAGGCCCGCGTTGAAGCCGGGCAGCGGCGGGACGACGCCCATGTTGCCGGGCGAGGCCTCGGTGATCACGCAGGCGATCTCGCCCGGGTGCGCGGCGAAGGCCTGCTCGACGGCGGCCAGGTCGTTGTACGGCAGCACGATGGTGTCGCCGGCCTGGGCACCGGTGACGCCCGGGGTGTCCGGCAGGCCGAAGGTGGCCACGCCGGAACCGGCGGCGGCCAGCAGCGCGTCCACGTGACCGTGGTAGCAGCCGGCGAACTTGACCACCTTCGCTCGGCCGGTGAAGCCGCGGGCGAGGCGGATCGCGGACATGGTGGCCTCGGTGCCGGAGGAGACCAGGCGAACCTGCTCGACCGGGGCGACCCGGGCGACGATCTCCTCGGCCAGCTCGACCTCGCCCTGACCGGGCGTGCCGAAGGACGTGCCGCGGCCGACCGCCCGCTGGACGGCGTCGATCACCGCGGGGTGCGCGTGGCCGAGGATCATCGGACCCCACGAGCACACCAGGTCGACGTACTCACGGCCGTCGGCGTCGGTGAGGTAGGGGCCGCTGCCGGACACCATGAAGCGCGGCGTACCGCCGACCGCACGGAAGGCGCGCACCGGGGAGTTCACGCCGCCGGGGGTGACCACGGAGGCGCGGTCGAAGAGCGACTGGGACTGGGGGGCTTCGTAGGGGTAGCTCACGTGAGACATGGTCTCAAATCGTGTCCTTGAGCTCTGCATGTCCGACCCGATCATCTGGAACGATGATCCTGGCACCGTTGTCTGTACGGTTGTCCGTGACGGATGCCGGTGACGGTCGTCCGAGGCGGGTGTTCGTGCCGGCTGTCGTGACCGGAGTCGTGACGGGTGTCGGCAGGCGGGGCCGCTGGCGGCACCGGAGCACGGACCAGTCAGACTGTGTGCCCAGAGTGCGCGAGCGCTCCGGTTGGGTGCAGGGGTGTGGAGAGGACTGCCGCGTACCGCGAGTGGGTACGGCGGCGCATGACGGGTAAGGAGCACGTCCGGCGGGACGCCGGACGTGCGGGGGTCTGTCGATTCCGGCGAATTCCGGTGAGGATGGTCCGAGTGTCCGAGGCGCAGGACGGTTACGACGAGGCCGCGGGGGGCTCCCGCAGGCCCGCCGAAACCGCACGCGGGGGTACGGGAGCGGGTACGGGTCGTGGTCGTCGCGGCGGTGAGAGGCGGGGTGAGGGACGCGTGGGGGTGACGTACAAGTACTTCGGCGCACCGGACCGCGCCACCGCCGCCAGAGTCCCCACCGCGCTCGGCCCGGGCGGTCTCGGCCTGGACGCCGGCGAACTCGGCGCGCTGGGGCGGCTCGGCGACCTGATGGAGACCAGCGGCTCGCCGACCGGCCACCTCTCCACCAAGATCAAGCCGGAGACCATGAGCGCCATGGTCCTCACCGGCATCCAGGGCGTCCCGCTGCACCAGGTCCCGCCGCTGGAACTCGTGGTGCTGCACCCCGACTACGCCGTCGTCCAACTCCCGCACAACGTGGTGGAACCGCTGCGCAAGGCCGACGAGACCGAGCTCGGCGCGGCCGCGTTCATCTGGTCCACCGTCCCGGACCGGCGCGGGCCGCGGGACGCCTTCGTGATCTACAGCATGCTGCACGAGTGGCAGGACTTCGCCAACCGGCTGCACGAGGCCGGGCATCAGCTGTACTGCCTGGTCTGGCCGTAGGGCACGCCCGACGCGCCGAACCCCGATCCGGTGAATCCGGGTCGGGGTCGACTTTTTGACCGGCCGTCACCTCCTGACGGGCGGTCGGAGCATCACCGCCGCCAGCACCAGCGCCAGTGCGAGCAGCCCGGCGGCCACCGCGAACGCGAGGCGGAAGCCGCCGGTGAGTGCCTCGGGTGCGGAGTGCCCGGCGGCGAGCAGGGCGCCGGTGCGGCCGTCGGCGAGGGTCGTCAGCACCGCGACGCCCAGCGCGCCGCCGACCTGCTGGGTGGTGTTGAACAGTCCGGAGGCGGTGCCCGCGTCCTCCGGGCCGGCGCCCGACATGCCGAGCACGGCGAGCGCGGACAGCACCAGTCCGCCGCCGCCGATCAGCAGCATGGTCGGCAGCAGGTGGGCGGTGTAGTCGGCGTCGGACGGCAGCCGGACCAGCAGGGCGAGCGCGGCCACCAGCATCGCCAGGCCCGCCAGCAGCACCGCGCGCTCCCCGAACCGGGCACTCAGCCGCGCGGAGAGCAGCAGCGACACCGCGGCGATGGCGACCGCGGCCGGCAGCATCGCCAGACCGGTGGCGGCGGCGCCGTAGCCGAGGACCTGCTGCATATAGAGGGCGACCAGGATCTGGAAGGCGAACATTCCGGAGATGGTCAGGATCTGCACGGCGTTGGCGCCGGAGACGCTGCGGGAGCGGAACATCCGCAGCGGGAGCAGGGGCTGGGCGGCCCGGGCCTGGCGGAGCAGGAAGCCGGCCAGCAGGGCGACGGAGAGCGCGCCGAGCCCGAGGGTACGGGCCGAGGCCCAGCCGTGGGCTCCGGTGCCGACGATGGTGTAGATGCCGAGCATCAGGGCGGCGGTGATCAGCGCGGCGCCCAGCGCGTCGGCGCCGGCCCGCAGGCCCGGGCCGCGCTCCGGCTCCAGCACCCGGGCGGCGAGGAGGGCGGCGGCGAGGCCGAGCGGCAGGTTGATCAGGAAGATCCAGTGCCAGTTGAGGGCCTGGGTGAGCACGCCGCCGAGGACCTGGCCGATCGAGGCGCCGGCCGCGCCGACGAAGCTGAACGCGCCGATCGCCCGGCCGCGCTCGCCCGGCTCGGGGAAGAGCGTGACGATCATGCCGAGGCTGACCGAGGAGGCCATCGCCCCGCCGACGCCCTGCAGGAAGCGGGCGGCGATCAGCGTGCCCTGCCCGGTGGCGAGGGCGCAGAGCAGCGAGGCGACGGTGAAGAGGGCGAGCCCGGCGACGAAGACCCGCTTGCGGCCGATCAGGTCGCCGAGCCGGCCGGCCAGCAGGAGCAGCCCGCCGAAGGCGATCAGGTAGGCGTTGACGGTCCAGGTCAGGTCGGCGGGCGAGAAGTGCAGGTCGTCCTGGATGGCGGGCAGCGCCACGGTGACGATCGAGCCGTCCAGGATGATCATCAGCATGCCCGCGCAGAGCACCGCGAGGGCCAGGGTGCGGGAGCGGGCGGGTCGGGCCGGCGCCGTGTCGGGCGCGGTCGGGGCGTACGTGGTCATGGCGGGTCTCCCGGTTCGTCGAGTACCGGGAAGGACGCTATCAGATTGTTTTGTTCGGGACTATCTATCTTCGGAGCAGATCACCGAGACGCGGACGCGGACGCGGTATGGCTCACTGGCCGCGGGAGCGGCGGGCGCGGCGGACGGTGCGGTCGCTCTCGACCGGTGCCGCCAGGTGACCGTCCACCAGGCGGGAGAGGGCGGAGACGAACGCGTCCTGCTCGGGCTGCGGCAGGGATTCCAGCAGTTCGCGGTGGACCCGGTCGGCGATCTCGGTGCCCTTCACCACCGCCCGGGCGCCCTCCTCGGTGACCGAGATGATCCGGGCCCGGCGGTCGGTGGCGGACGGGCGGCGCTCGGCCAGACCCGCCTTTTCCAGCTCGTCCACCGTGACCACCATGGTGGTCTTGTCCAGGTCGGCCAGCTCGGCCAGCTGGATCTGGGTGCGCTCGGCCTCCTGGGCGTGGAACAGCACGCAGTACGCGCGCGGCGTGATGCCGAGCTCGGTGAAGGCGGCCGCCATCCGGGTCGCCAGGACGTGGCTCGCGTGGTCCAGCAGACCGGAGATGTCGCGGATCCGGCGCACGGGCGGGGTCGTCGTCATGCGTCCGAGGTTAGCAACGACCCGTCTGCTGGCGGATGATCCCGTTGTCAACCACCGGCGGCTACGGGATGCCCAACTCGAACAGCGCATACCCCGCGTACCAGCCCGCCGCGAGGGCCGGCATCGCGAACAGGCCGATCAGCGAGGAGGTCCGCACCCGGCGCAGCGCCACGGCCAGGCCGATGAACAGCGGGAAGGCCGGCAGCAGATAGCGGGAGATGTTGCCGAAGATCTGGTTGCTGCTCAGCGCGAGCACGACGGTCATCGCCGTGTACACCCACAGCACCAGCGGCGGGCGCGCCCGCCACAGCAGCACCAGCAGGCCCGGCAGGGCGATCAGCAGGGCGATGGCGATCAGGTCCGGGACGGGATTGGACTGCCAGAAGGTCCAGTGGCCGGTGATCACGTCCAGCATGGTGCGGACGGTGGAGGCGCCGTAGTCGAAGTAGCGGTTCCAGGCGCCGCGCTGGAGCTTGAAGTAGCCGCCCCAGTCGCCCATCCGCCAGCCGACCCAGGCGACGTAGCCGATCAGGCCCCACGGGGTGATCAGCATCGCGGTCAGCGGCCGGGCCACCCCGTCCGTACGGCGGATCAGCGCGACCAGCGCGGCGATCGAGACGGCGGCGATCAGCGCCGCGGCGGTCGGCCGGTTCAGACCCGCGACCAACGCGAGCAGGCCGGCGACCGGCCAGTGGCGGGTCATCACGCAGTAGCAGGCCCAGGCCGACAGCGCGACGAACAGCGAGTCCGAGTAGACCGCCCACTCCACGCCCGAACCCGGGAACAGGCCCCAGATCACCGCGGCGATCACGCCGGCCCGGAAGCCGCCCAGCCGCTCAGCGATCGCGAAGATCCCGGCCGCCGCGACCAGCGAGGCGACCACCGAGACGACGATCCCCGAGCCGTACGGGCCGAGCCCGGTGACCGCGCCGACCAGCCGCATCAGCCAGGGATAGAGTGGGAAGAAGGCGGACGAGTTCTCGTAGTAGGTGGCCAGCGGGAAGCCGTGCAGCGGGATCAGCTGGGGGTCGTAGCCGTTCTCGGCGATCCGCTGGTACCAGACGCCGTCCCAGGTGCCCAGCACGTCCCAGGCGTGGACGCCGCCGCCGCGGCCGACCTGCTTCGTCAGGTAGTCGCCGGTGTGCTGAAGCAGCATCAGGAAGACGGCCAGGCCGATCCCCTTGACCACCGCGTACGCGCCCAGCGCGGGCGCGAAGCGGTCCACCAGCCCCCTCAGCCGCCCCGGCGCGGAACCCGTCCGCCCCTCGGACCGCTCCGCCGCCGGCGCCGGCGGCGCCCCGGATCCGGCGCTGGACGACGCCGTGCTCGATGCCGTGCTCATGTGCTCTGAGTACTCCCCGCCACGCTCGAGGGTGCGCGCAGCTCCGGCGCAACGATTTTCCCGTGAGCCTACGACACGTCCTCTTCCGCCACCCCGTCCCCCGCCGTCCGGCCACCCGGCCGCGCCCGTGAACGGGTCCGCCGCCGCTCCTCCCGCAGGGGGGGCGGCGGCGTACCGGAGCCACGTCCGCGTCAGCCGTGGACGTACACGATGCCGAGCTTGGTGAGTTGCCAGAGTTGGGTGGGGGCGCCGGTGGCCTGGTCGAGCTGGATGTACGGATCGCCCTTGGCGTCGAGGGTGGTGCCGGCGGCGAGAACCTTGGTGGGGTCGGCGGAGTCGGCGATCTGGTAGCTGCCGTTGCCGGCCGGCTTGAAGATCCAGTGCTGGTTGGCGCCGCCGTTGCAGCCCCACTGCTGTATGCGGGTGCCGGGGGCGGTGGCGGCGGCGTTCGCGTCCAGGCACATGTCGCGGTTGCCGCTGAAGTCCAGTTCGTAGCTGCCGCCGGCCTTGGCCTCCAGGACGAAGGACTGGTTCAGCCCGCCGGTCGCCGGGTAGCTGATGGCGGCCCGGCCGTTGGTGGAGTCGCCGTAGGTGCCCCCGCCGCTGAGGTCGAGGACGTTGCCGGTGGCGGTGTTGGTGAGCTGGTACCAGGAGCCGTCCTCCGGAGTGTCACCGAAGGGCTTGCCGGGGGTGAGCGGCTGGATCGAGGTGGTGTTCTGCTGGTTGAGGCTGCAGTACGCCTGGGTGAGGTCGGGGCGGGCGAAGAACTGACCGAGGCAGACGCCCTCGCCGCGGTAGCCGGCCACCCGCAGGTGGTACGACTGGCGGACCATGTTCATGCACAGCCCGGGGATGCCGATCTGCGAGTCGCAGCCGTTGCGCGCCCACTCGGAGAGGTTGATGACGTCCCCGTTGGTGTACTCGTACGGCGAGCTGGTCCACTCCGCGCACACCTCGTGCCCGAAGGCGACTCGCCGCTGGTCCAGGTACCGCACGCCGGGCACCTGTTCGGCCGCGCCGCGCAGCATGTCGCTGAACGCCGGCACCACGAAGTCGTGGCCCCAGGCGAGGTCCTCCGGGAAGGCCGGGCAGCCGTCCGCGATCTTTCCGACGTAGTCGTTGCGCCGGATGTCCGGGGTGATCGGGTCGAAGTACGACTGGTAGACCAGCTGGTACGAGGAGTCGGCGTAGCCGGCCCTGCGCATGGTCTGCCGGATGTTCTGCAGCGCGGCCACGACCTTGGGCTGGACCCGCTGGGCGCGCCGGCGGATCTCGTCACTGCCGATGGTGTCCCGGCAGCCCTGGTCCTTGGGGATCGGGAAGTACTGCGCCAGGCAGTGCATCATGATGCCGCTGAAGTCGAAGTCGTCGTTGGCGCCGATCGTGACGACGACCATCTTGACGTCGTACTTGCCCGCGGCGTCGGCGAGTTTGACGTCCTGTTTGGGCTCGCCGTAGTCGCCGCTGCCCGAGCCGGTGATCTTGGCCAGCTCGGGGTCGCTCACCAGGTCGCCGGTCTGGGCACCGGAGCAGGCGAGGTCGATCGGGGTGACCCCGGGGATGTCGGTGACGAAGATTTCCGACTTGGGATGCCGGTGGCAGTAGTCGGTCGCGGTGTCGGTCTCGGGGAAGTAGCCGTCGTTGGTGTCGGTGCCGGCGCCCTCCCCGGAGATGGCGCTGTCGCCGAGGGCGACGATCGCGGCCGGGCGGGTGGCGTCGGACGGCTGGGTCGGGGTGGTGTCGGCGAGGGCGGCGGGGGCGCCGGCCAGGCCGAGGGCGGCGACGAGGACACCGGTGGCGAGCAGCGCCGCGGACCGGGAGGCGCCCGTTCGCGTCCGCCGCGCCGCTGGGGTGCGGAACCTGATCACACGCGACTCCTTGCGGGGGTGGGGGGACCGCCCGGGCGGTGGCGCCGAGCGGCGCGGAGCAAGGGAGGAGCAGGAAAGGTGAGCAGGTCTCACATTCTAGGTACTGACAAGTAGGACAACAAGGCTTGTGACAGCAGCCGCCGACACCGGGGTGACGCGGCGACAGTTCCCCGGGCACGAAGAGAGCCGCCGTCCCGCGCCCCAGGAGGGAAGCGCGGAACGGCGGCTCTCACCGGCCGAACCGGGGGTGGACTCAGCCCGCGTTGACGCAGTGGTTGCCGAACGCCGGGTTCAGCAGGCCGATGATGTCGACGGTGTTGCCGCAAACGTTGACCGGGATGTGGATCGGCACCTGGATCTGGTTGCCCGAGACGACACCCGGAGATCCGGCGGCGACACCCTCGGCGCCGGCGCTGGCCATCGCGGTACCGGCACCGGCGGCCACGATGCCCGCCACGGCCGCGCCGACGGCAGCGGTCTTCTTGATGCTCATGCGAGCCTCCTGACTGTTCAACAGAGATGCACGGGGAGTGCGACATCTAGAACGAGACCCGTCCGGACCGGTTGCGACGGTGCGCACACTGTCACCCGTCCGGCCCAACGGGGCCGCGGCGACCGGCATTCGGGTGATCGACGGACCGGACCGTTTCCCCCCGCGCGCTGCCTCGTTCTCCTTCACGGAAGACGGTCCATCCGGCCCTACTCATGAAACGAGTACCGCCCATGCGCAGCTCGCCCACGGCCTCGTCGGCACCGAGGCCCCCGGCAAGTCTGTCGACGTGGCGGGCCCCCCAGAACCCGGCGTCCGGCGACACCGCCTGAACGCCTGACCGGGAATTCCTGGTCGCGCCTTCGCCCGAACTTCTCCCGGCCGTGCGGGAATCGTTCGCCAGGCGCTTGGAAGAACGCGGCGGCTGCGTCGACGCCCGAGCCATGGGCGGAACACGCCGGTGTACGCCGCCGGAGTGACAATCACGGCAATCCCTGAAGACATCGGGTCAGTATTCGTGCTCGCCCGGCACCCGACACACGCGTTTCCGTCGGGCAGAAACTCGAGGAGAATCATGCGCAACTTCAAGAAGGCCGCGGTCCTGTCGCTGGCCGCCACCGGCCTGGTGCTCGGTACCGCCGGCGGCGCGTTCGCCAGCGCGGGCGCCGAGGGCGTCGCCGCCGGCTCCCCCGGCGTCATCTCCGGCAACCAGCTCCAGGTGCCGATCCACATCCCGATCAACCTGTGCGGCAACACCATCGACATCATCGGCCTGCTGAACCCGGCGTTCGGCAACAGCTGCGCGAACGTCGGCTGAAGCCCCGCGGTCGCCGCACCGGCGACAGCTGATTCACCGAGCCCGTGTCGTGCCCCGCAGTGCCGGGGCCCGGTACGCTCCACCCGTGTGTGATCGAGGAGATCAACCCCCATGCAGAACGTGAAGAAGGCCGCCGTCCTCTCCGCCGCCGCTGCCGGCCTGGTGCTGGGTGCGGCGGGCTCCGCCGCCGCGAGCGCGGGTGCCCAGGGCGTCGCCGCCGGCTCCCCCGGCGTCATCTCCGGCAACCAGCTCCAGGTGCCGGTGCACGTCCCGATCAACCTGTGCGGCAACACCATCGACATCATCGGTGCCCTGAACCCGGCGTTCGGCAACAGCTGCGCGAACGTCGAGATGCACCCGAAGCCCGCGGACGACTGCTGATCCCCGATCGGCACGTGTTCCGGCCGAACTGCCCCCCGACCAGCCGGCCGGGGGGCAGTTCGGCATCCCCGGACGACTTCCGACCGTCCGGGCAACCGATCCACCGAAGGGTGATCCGCATGGTTTCGATGAAGAGCGGCGCGGGTCTGGCCGCCGCCGTGGGTGCCGCGGTGCTGCTCGGCGCCGGTTCGGCGCAGGCCGCCCCCGCGGGGGGCCCGGCCACGCTCGCCAAGACCGACGTCGGTCAGGCGCTGGCCGGGACGACGGCCGGCCTCGGCTACGGCGTGGCGCCGATCAAGAGCCTGCGCCTGGACCCGTGGGCCAACTCCTCGGCCGACGTGCTCAACAACGGCGCGACCGTCCAGCCGGACCAGGGCCTGGCCCCGGTGGGCACCGGCACGCTGACCGGTCCGCTGAGCGCGGGCGGCGGCGTCAAGGACCTCCCGCTGGCCGGCGGCCTGACCGGCGTCCTGCCGGGCTGAACCGACCCGGGGGGGGGGGGGGGGGGGGGGGGGGGGGGGGGGGGGGGGGGGGGGGGGGGGGGGGGGGGGGGGGGGGGGGGGGGGGGGGGGGGGGGGGGGG
>NZ_JBVHXY010000004.1:0-58424 GCF_055569215.1 Kitasatospora sp. NPDC029312
CATGCCCTTGACGAGGGACCCGACACTTCCCCCAGGTGAGAGCCCCTCTTCTCGCGGCGGGAGTAGTGGGGCTGGTTTTTTTGTTGTGCGCGTCCGCCGGTCGCGGCCGCGCACACCAGGGGGCCCGGACCCGCCTGCCCGTCGGCGGACGGCCGGCCAGGACGGGCTGCGCCGGTTCGGCAGTCACGCCGCGACCGGCCGTGGAACGCGAAAGAACAGGACGCATGACGTGACTGCATTGTCTGTGAGCACCTCCTCCGCCGCCTCGCTGCGCGCGGACGCGCTGGTGGTCGGTGTCGCGAAGGGCCCCAAGGGCGTCGTGCTCGCCCCCGGCGCCGAGGCCGTGAACGAGGCGTTCGAGGGCAAGCTGACCGAGGTCCTCAACACCCTGGGCGCGTCCGGCGCCGAGGGCGAGGCCGTCAAGGTGCCCTCCCCCGCCGGCCTGAAGGCCCCGCTCGTGCTCGCGGTCGGTCTCGGCGAGGCCGCCGAGGACGGCTACCGGCTCGAGGCGCTGCGCCGCGCCGCCGGTGTCGCCGCCCGCACCCTGGCCGGTGTCAAGAAGGCCGCGCTGGCGCTGCCGGCCGAGTCCGCGGCCGACATCGAGGCGGTCGCGCTGGGCGGTCTGCTCGGCTCGTACGCCTTCGGCACGTACAAGGCCAACGGCAACGGCAAGGAGCCGGTCGGCGAGCTGGTCGTGCTGGCCGCCCGCAAGGGCAGCAAGGACGCCAAGGCCGCCGTGGAGCGCGCCGCCGCGATCGGCGAGGAGATGAACCGCGCCCGCGACCTGGTCAACACCGCGCCGAACGACCTGACCCCGAAGAGCTTCGCCGCGATCGCCCAGGCGGCCGGCAAGGAGCACGGCCTCAAGGTCGAGGTGCTGGACGAGAAGGCCCTGACCAAGGGCGGCTTCGGCGGCCTGCTGGGCGTCGGCGGCGGCTCGGAGAACCCGCCGCGGCTGGTGAAGGTGGCCTACACCCACCCCAAGGCGAAGGCCACGCTGGCCTTCATCGGCAAGGGCATCACCTACGACTCGGGCGGCATCTCGCTGAAGCCGGCCGGCCACAACGAGACCATGAAGTGCGACATGGCCGGCGCCGCCGCCGTGTTCGCCACCGTGGTGGCCGCCAAGCGCCTGGGCCTGGCCGTCAACATCACCGGCTGGCTGGCGCTGGCCGAGAACATGCCGTCCGGCTCCGCCGTCCGCCCCGGCGACGTGCTGCGCATCTACGGCGGCAAGACCGTCGAGGTGCTGAACACCGACGCCGAGGGCCGGCTGGTGCTGGCCGACGCGATCGTGCGGGCCGGCGAGGAGAACCCGGACGTCATCATCGACGTGGCGACCCTGACCGGCGCCATGGTGCTGGCCCTGGGCCACCGGACCTTCGGCGTGATGTCGGACAACGACGAGCTGCGCGACGAGCTCCACGCCCTCGCGGGCGAGGTCGGCGAGCAGTCCTGGCCGATGCCGCTGCCGGCCGAGCTGCGCAAGACCTTCACCGAGTCGACCATCGCCGACCTGGCCAACATGGGCGACCGGATGGGCGGCGGCCTGGTGGCCGGGCTGTTCCTGAAGGAGTTCGTGGCCGAGGGCATCGACTGGGCGCACCTGGACATCGCCGGTCCGGCGTTCCACGAGGGCGCGCCGTTCGGCTACACCCCGAAGGGCGGCACCGCGAGCGCGGTGCGCACCCTGCTGCGCTTCGCCGAGCGGACGGCGGCCAACGGCAAGGCCTGATCCGGTACTACGGGGCCCGGCGCGTGTGCGCCGGGCCCCGTCGGCATGGGCGCGCGGTTACCTGGGAGTAGGACCGGACGGCTGGGCGCACCTCTGTTCGCCACGGGCGAAACTTTGTTCCACAGTGCGGAAGCGGGCGGGGCGAGCGGCCCGGAAGACGCCCGTCCGGCGGCTGTCAATACCGCATTGAGCTGCGATGATGCCCTTCCGTCGGGGGTATTCCCGCCCCGGTGACCGCTCCACGGGCCACCCCTGGGGTGGACCCGGACATCAGCCACCGCGAACAAGTGCGAAGATGTATTTCCGGCACGACTGGGCGCCCCACAAAGGCTTCCGACCCACCGGACCGCGACCGGCCCGGCGACCCACCCCATTGCATGGAGGACGTGACGTGGCGAACGACGCCAGCACCGTTTTCGACGTAGTCATTCTCGGAGGCGGAAGCGGCGGTTACGCCGCGGCGCTCCGCGCCGCTCAGCTGGGTCTGAGCGTTGCCCTGGTCGAGAAGGGTGAGCTGGGCGGCACCTGCCTGCACCGCGGCTGCATCCCGACCAAGGCGCTGCTGCACGCGGCCGAGATCGCCGACGAGACGAAGGAGGCCGCCGAGTTCGGCGTGCTGGCCACCTTCCAGGGCATCGACATCAACGGCGTCCACAAGTACAAGGACGACGTCGTCGCCGGCCTGTACAAGGGTCTGCAGGGCCTGGTGGCGTCCCGCAAGGTCACCTTCGTCCAGGGCGAGGGCAAGCTCTCCTCGCAGACCTCGGTCGACGTGAACGGCCAGCGCATCGAAGGCCGCCACATCGTCCTCGCCACCGGTTCGGTGCCGCGCTCGATCCCGGGCCTGGAGATCGACGGCAACCGCGTGATCTCCTCCGACCACGCCCTGAAGCTCGACCGCATCCCGAAGTCGGCCGTCATCCTGGGCGGTGGCGTCATCGGCGTCGAGTTCGCCTCGGTCTGGAAGTCCTTCGGCGTCGACGTCACCATCGTCGAGGCGCTGCCGCACCTCGTCCCGCTGGAGGACGAGAACTCCTCCAAGCTGCTGGAGCGCGCGTTCCGCAAGCGCGGCATCAAGTTCGAGCTGAAGGCCCGCTTCTCCGGCGTCGAGTACACCGAGGCCGGTGTCCGCGTCTCCACCGAGAACGGCAAGCAGATCGACGCCGACCTCCTGCTCGTCGCCATCGGCCGCGGCCCGGTCTCGGCCGGCCTCGGCTACGAGGAGAACGGCGTCGCGATGGACCGCGGCTACGTCCTGGTCGACGAGTACATGCGCACCAACGTGCCCACCATCTCGGCCGTCGGCGACCTCGTCCCGACCCTGCAGCTCGCCCACGTCGGCTTCGCCGAGGGCATCCTCGTCGCCGAGCGCCTGGCCGGCCTCAAGCCGATGCCAATCGACTACGACGGCGTCCCGCGGGTGACCTACTCCAACCCCGAGGTCGCCTCGGTCGGCATCTCCGAGGCCAAGGCCGTGGAGCTGTACGGCAAGGAGAAGGTCGTCACCCTCAAGTACAACCTGGCCGGCAACGGCAAGAGCAAGATCCTGAAGACCGCCGGCGAGATCAAGCTCGTCCAGGTCAAGGACGGCGCCGTGGTCGGCGTCCACATGGTCGGCGCCCGCATGGGCGAGCAGGTCGGCGAAGCCCAGCTGATCTACAACTGGGAGGCCCTGCCGGCCGAGGTCGCGCAGCTGATCCACGCGCACCCGACCCAGTCCGAGGCCCTGGGCGAGGCGCACCTGGCGCTGGCCGGCAAGCCGCTGCACGCGCACGACTGATCGCGCCCACCACCCCCTGTTTCCAGTACTTCCCGTACGCAAGACTTGATAGGAGTCGCTGAAACCATGGCGGTCTCAGTAACACTGCCCGCGCTGGGCGAGAGCGTTTCCGAGGGCACCGTCACCCGCTGGCTGAAGGCCGAGGGTGAGCGTGTCGAGGTCGACGAGCCGCTGCTGGAGGTGTCGACCGACAAGGTCGACACCGAGATCCCGGCTCCGGTCTCCGGCATCCTGGCCTCGATCAAGGTCGCCGAGGACGAGACCGTCGAGGTCGGCGCCGAGCTGGCGATCATCCACGACGGCTCCGAGGCCGCCGCTGCCGCCCCGGCCCCCGCCGCCGAGGCCGCGCCGGCTCCGGCTGCCGCCCCGGCTGCCCCGGTCGCCGCTCCGGCTCCGGCCGCCGAGGCCCCGGCCGCTGCTCCGGCTCCGGCTGCCGCCCCGGCTGCTCCGGCCGCTCCGGCCGCTCCGGCGGGCGACGCCACGCCGGTGCTGCTGCCCGCGCTGGGTGAGTCCGTCACCGAGGGCACCGTCACCCGCTGGCTGAAGGCCGAGGGTGAGACGGTCGAGGTCGACGAGCCGCTGCTCGAGGTCTCCACCGACAAGGTCGACACCGAGATCCCGTCGCCGGTCGCCGGTGTCGTCGTCAAGATCCTGGTCGGCGAGGACGAGACCGCCGAGGTCGGCGCCCAGCTCGCGCTGATCGGTGCCCCGGGTGCCGCCGCTGCCGCTCCGGCCCCGGCTGCCGCTCCGGCTCCGGCCGCCGCCCCGGCTCCCGCTCCCGCTCCGGCCCCGGCCCCGGCTGCTCCGGCTCCGGCTCCGGCTGCTGCCCCGGCCCCGGCCCCGGCCGCCGCTGCTCCGGCTCCGGCCGCTGCCCCGGCTCCTGTTGCCGCTCCGGTCCAGGCTGCCCCGGCTGCTGCCCCGGCTGCCGACAACGGTGACGCCTACGTCACCCCGCTGGTACGCAAGCTCGCCGCCGAGCACGGTGTCGAGCTGTCCTCCGTCGCCGGCACCGGCGTCGGCGGCCGCATCCGCAAGCAGGACGTCATCGCCGCCGCCGAGGCCGCCAAGGCCGCTCCGGCTGCGACCCCGGCCGCCGCCGCGCCGGCCGCCGCGCCGAAGGCCGCCGCCGCGCCGTCCGCGCTGCGCGGCCAGACGGTCAAGATGACCCGCATGCGCAAGGTCATCGGCGACAACATGATGAAGGCCCTGCACGAGCAGGCCCAGCTGACCAGCGTGGTCGAGGTGGACGTCACCAAGATCATGTCGCTGCGTGCCAAGGCCAAGGACGGCTTCCTCGCCCGCGAGGGCGTCAAGCTCTCCCCGATGCCGTTCTTCGTCAAGGCCGCCGCCCAGGCGCTGAAGGCCCACGCGGTCATCAACGCCCGGATCAACGACGCTGAGGGCACCATCACCTACTTCGACACCGAAAACATCGGTATCGCGGTGGACTCCGAGAAGGGTCTGATGACCCCGGTCATCAAGGGTGCGGGCGACCTCAACATCGCCGGCATCTCGAAGAAGACCGCCGAGCTGGCCGCCAAGGTCCGCGACAGCAAGATCACCCCGGACGAGCTGTCCGGCGCCACCTTCACCATCAGCAACACCGGTTCGCGCGGTGCGCTGTTCGACACCGTGATCGTGCCGCCGAACCAGGCCGCCATCCTGGGCATCGGCGCCACCGTCAAGCGCCCGGTGGTCATCGAGGCCGACGGCGGCACCGCCATCGGCATCCGCGACATGACCTACCTGTCGCTCTCCTACGACCACCGCCTGGTGGACGGCGCGGACGCCGCCCGCTACCTGGTCGCGGTCAAGGAGATCCTGGAGGCCGGCGAGTTCGAGGTCGAGCTCGGCCTGTAAGGCCTCCCGGTCGTACGGGTCATACGGGTCGTACGGAACCCCCGGAACCCCGCGTCGTCTCCGGACGGCGCGGGGTTCCGCCGTTCCCGGCCCCTCGATCCGGGTCGTGGCATGCACGAAGGCCGCCGAACGGGGATGCTGGAGCCGTGATGGACGAGACCGACTTCTGGCAGATCATCGACGAGACCCGGGAGGCCGCCGAGGGCGATCCCGACGAGCAGGCGGACCGGCTGGTGGAACACCTCGTCGGGCTGACCCCGGACGATGTGATCGACTTCGCCCGGCTGTTCGAGGCCCGGTTCCAGCGCGCCTACCGCTACGACCTGTGGGGCGCGGCCTACCTGCTGCTGGACGGCGCCTCCGAGGACACCTTCGACTACTTCCGGTGCTGGTTGATCGGCCAGGGCCGGGAGGTCTTCGAGGGCGGCCTGGCCGAACCGGACGACCTGGCGGACCTGCTGCCCGAGTTCGACGAGGAGGAGGACGGCGAGGCCGAGGACCTCGGCTACGCGGCCGACGAGGCGTACGAGCAGCTGACCGGCCTGCCGCTGCCCGAGGTGGGCGGCCAGCAGGCCCGGCAACCGTCCGGGGCGCCGCTGGACTTCGACGACCCGGACGTGATGGCGAAACGCTTCCCCAAGCTCTGGGAGCGGTACGGGGATTGAGGGCGCCCGTACGGCCCGAGCGCTGAGCCTCGGGAGCCGAGGCCCGAGCGCCGAGGCCCGAGCGCTGAGGCTCGGGCTCGGTGGCTCGGGCGCAGCGGATCAGGTGCTGCTGCCCGAGCTGCTGTCCTGCTTGATGCCCTTGAGGATCTGGTCCAGCACCGACACGTCCGGTGCGGCCGGGTCGTCGTCCACGCCGCCCTCGAAAACGACGTAGCCGCCGCCCTTGGCCGGGACGGCGGCCAGCAGGACGTAGCCCTGGGTGCCATCCGAGGTGCGGACGTGCCAGCGGGTGGCGTAGCCGAGCACGCCGGCGACGGTGACATAGCCGGAGCCGGAGTCGGTGTGCGAGGTGATCCCGCTGAAGATCCCGCCGGCGTAGGCGGGCATGGCGGCGTCGGCGGCCGCCTTGGGCGAGGCGCCCTGAACGGCGTCCTTCTCGACCGAGAACTGGCCGCGGATGCAGGCGTTGCCGTCGGGGCAGGTGTAGCGGCCGCTGCCGAGGAAGACCGTGGAGTGCACGGGGTTGGGCGTGACGTCCCAGCCGTCGTACACCGGGACGGTGATCGCGTGCTGGGCGTCCGGGACGGTGCTCTTCACGACCGGGACGGGCTTGGGCGGCGCGACGGTGGGCGTGCTCTGGGTCGGGGAGGGGGTCGGCCCGGGGCTGTCGCTCTGGCTGACCGGGACGGTGGGACCGGGCGTCGGGCCGGCCTTCGGGTCGCCGCCCTGGCTGAGCACGATCCCCGCGATGATCCCGCCCACGGCCAGCACGCCGACCGCGATGCCGATGATCACACCGGGCTTGGCCTTCGCGGGGCTCGACGGCGGGTAGTCCGGGCCCGGGTAGCCGTAGCCCGCGCCCTGGTAGACGTCCTGCCCTGGGTGTCCGGGGTAGCCGTAACCAGGGGTGGGGGCGCCGTAGCCCGGCGTCGGGGCGCCGTAACCGGGGTACTGGCCGGCGTCCTGGCCCGGGTAGCCGTAACCGGGGGCCGGTGAGCCGCCCTGCGCCGGATACCCGTAGCCGGGCTGCTGGGCCGGGGGCTGCCAGGGCTGGGTGGGGGCGTCGGCGAGCTGTCCGGCGCCGCCCTGGAGCGGCCGGATCTCGCTGGTCCAGGCGCTGCCGTCCCACCAGCGTTCGTGACCGGGGCTGCCGTCCGCACCGGGGACCGGGTACCACCCGGGAGGCGTCGAGTTGCTCACGGGCGTACGGTACCCGGCGGGGTGCGGCTCCAGACAGGGCGGGTACGTCACGACTCCGCACCACCGGATCCGCTGACGGGGCGGCAGGTCCCGGGCCTCAGTCGGCCAGGCGGCGGGCCATCCAGACGTCGTCCACGTAGTGGCCGTCGATCAGGAACTCCTCGGCCAGCGAGCCCTCCACGACGAAGCCGCAGCTCTCGTACAGCCGGCGGGCCGGGGTGTTCCAGCCGAGCACCCGCAGGCTCATCTTGCGGGCGCCGCCGGCCCGGGCGGCCGCGCAGGCCGCCTCGACCAGGCGCCGGCCGATGCCCCGGCCACGCGCCGTGCCGTCGACGGCGAGGCCCTGGATCTGCCGGACGTGCCGGTTGGCGGCCAGCGGCGTCGGCGGCACCTGGCGGACGTAGCCGACGATCCGGCCGTCCAGCACCGCGAGCAGGTACTGCTCGGGGGTGTGCCGCTCGTCGAAGACGGTCGCCGTGGCGGACGGCTCGGGGGAGACGTCGGAGAGGGTGGACCAGGAGTCGCGGTCGAGGGCCGCGAGTTCGTGATCGTCCTCGGGTCGCGCCGGTCGGATGATCAGATCGTCGTGGGAGCCATGGGACATGCGCGTCATGCTAGTGAGGCGTGTGCGAAGGTGACGGGGGATTGAGGACTGCGAGGATGGGACCATGCGCATCGCTGTCACGGGCTCCACGGGATTGATCGGTTCAGCACTCGTCCGCTCCCTGCTGGCGGACGGCCATGAGGTGGTCCGGCTGGTCCGGCGCCGTTCCCGGACGGGCCCGCAGCCCGACGGCACCACGGCGATCGGCTGGAACCCGCTGCTCGGCCAGGTCGAGCGGGACGGGCTCGCCGGGGTCGAGGCGGTGGTCCACCTGGCCGGCGCCGGGGTCGGCGACCGCCGCTGGACCGAGGCGTACAAGCGGGAGATCCGGGAGAGCCGGGTGTACGGCACCGAGACGCTGGCCGTCGCGCTGGCGGAGCTCAAGGAGCCGCCGCGGGTGTTCGTCAGCTCCTCCGCGGTCGGCTGGTACGGGCAGACCGGCGACCGGGTGATCGACGAGGACTCCCCCGCCGGGGACGACTTCCTGGCCGAGGTGTGCCTGGAGTGGGAGGCGGCGGCGCGGCCGGCCGAGCGGGCCGGGATCCGGGTCGTGCACCCGCGCACCGGCATGGTGCTGTCCGCCGCCGGCGGGGCGGGCGCGCGGCTGTTCCCGCTGTTCAAGCTGGGCCTGGGTGGACGGCTCGGCAGCGGGCGGCAGTACTGGAGCTACATCTCGCTGGCCGACGAGGTGGCCGCGCTGCGGTTCCTGATCGACCGGGAGGACCTCTCCGGCGCCTTCAACCTCACCGCGCCGGAGCCGGCCACCAACGCCGAGCTGACCGCGGCGATCGGGCGCGCGGTGGGACGGCCGACCCCGTTCCCGGTGCCGGAGGCCGTCCTCAGGGTGGTGCTCGGTGAGCTGGCGGTCGAGGTCGTCGGCAGCCACCGGGTGGTGCCGCGGCGGCTGCTGGACGCGGGCTTCCACTTCGCGCACCCGGACCTGGACTCGGCGGTGCGGGCGGCGCTCTGACGCCGGGTTCGATTCCCGGTGCGGTTCCGGTGCGGCTTCCGTCCCTCCGGACGGCGCCCGGCACGCGGCTGCCGACCTCCGCCGGGCGTCTACCGTGCTGGCGCCCTCCGGTGTTCGCCCTGGCCAAGGGCATATGCCGGGCTGGCTCGGGCGGGGGTCGGACGGGGCTCCGGGAGGGGGCGCACGGGAGCACATGGCGGGCGCGTCGCACGCCCCCGGTGACCGTACGCGCCCGCCGACCCCGTCAGGCGCCCGCCACAGCGCACTGTCCGTGACCGCGCCCCCAACCGGTGCCGCACAACCCCGCCCGAGCCCCGCATCCGGTCCGTACTGCTTGTCTGATACTCACACTGACTGGGCATCACCTTCCACGGACCGTATCCCGGCACCCCGCTGCCTGCGTCGGCCGGAGCCCCGGGACCAGGGAGGGAGCACGCCAGTGCCCACGTACGACTTCACCCGCCGCGCGCGTCGGCCGTCCGACCCGGACGTCGTCGTGGTCGGCGCCGGACTCGCGGGTCTGGCCGCCGCCCGCGCACTCACCGACCGCGGCCTCGACGTCCAGATCCTGGAGACCACCGATCGGATCGGCGGCCGGATGGCCACCCGCGAGCTGGACGGATTCCGGCTCGACGACGGCAGCCACCTGCTGAACACCGCGTTCCCCGAGCTCCGCCGGGCGCTCGACCTCGACCGCCTGGACCTGCGCCCGCTGACACCCGGCGTGCTGGTGCACAGCGCCGGTCGCCGCTACCGCACCGGGGATCCGCAGCTCACCGCCGCCCGCCAGGCAGCCACCCGGGCGCCGCTCGGCAGTCCGCTGGACAAGGCCCGGCTCGGCAGCTGGCTCGGCCGGATCGCCACCACCCCCGCCGCCCGGCTGCAAGCCCGCCCGGAGACCACCGCGGCCCGCGCGCTGACCGGCCAGGGCCTCGCCCCGCGCACCGTGGACGGCTTCCTGCGCCCGCTGCTCAGCGCGCTGCTCAGCGACCCGGCGCTGGGCACCAGCAGCCGCATCGCCGACCTGGTGCTGCGCTCCTACGCCCGCGGACGGCTCTGTCTACCCGCCGACGGGATCGCGGCCGTGCCCGCCCAGCTGGCCGCCGCGCTGCCCGCCGGGACCGTGCGGACCGGCGTGCGGGTCACCTCGGTCAGCGCCGACGGCGTGGAGACCGTCGGCCACGGGCGGATCGGCGCCCAGGCCGTCGTCGTCGCCACCGACGCCCGCTCCGCCGCCGAACTGCTGCCCGGGCTGCGGCTGCCGGACTTCCACCCCGTCACCACCTTCTTCCACGCGGCCGACCGCGCCCCGCTGGGCGAGGCCGTCCTGCTGATCGACGCCGACCGGCCCAACGGGCACCCGCCGCTGGTCTCGCACTCGCTGGTGCTGAGCGAGCTGCACTCCTCCTTCGCCCCGGCCGGGCAGACGCTGATCGCCACCACCGTGCTCGGGCGGCGCTCCTTCGACGCGGGCGGCCCGGCCGGGCTGGAACCGGCCGTCCGGGCCCGGCTCGCCGAGCTGTACGGCGTCTCGCCGACCGGTTGGCAGTTCCTCAGCGTGCGGCACGTTCCGGACGCGCTGCCCGCGATGCCCCCACCGCACAACCCGCGTCGGCCGGTACGGCTGCTCGCCGGGCTGTACGTGGCCGGGGACCATCGGGACACCAGCACCGCTCAGGGGGCGCTGGTCTCCGGGCGCCGGGCGGCGGAGGCGGTGCTGCGCGATCTCGGGCTGCCGACGGGGGTGCCGGAGGCCGAGGCGGCGGCCTGAGGGCCGTGCTCCAGGGTCGCGCTCGGGGGCCGCACTCGGGGTCGCGATGGGGACGGACGTCTTCGACGGGGCGCGCGTCGACCATCTGCTCGACGCGCTCTCCCGGAACGGCCGCCTGGCCGTGTTGATGCGTCCGCCCGTGCGGGCGGTCCTGCCGCGCGGGCGGTCCGGCCCTGCCGGGGTCGTCGGCCGGATGCGGAGTGCCGGCCGTGGTGGCCACCCGTTGGCGGCCCGGCGGGCGCGCGGGGGCGCCCGGCGGCGCGGCCGGTGATGCGCGCGGTGACGCCGCCGGTGGCAGCAGCGGGTGTCCGGCGGCCGGGGCTGGACGGGCGGCCGGGTGCGCGTGGGCATGCGTGAACAGGTGCGGACAGGTGCGGGATCGAGGTGGCCGGACCCGTGACCCGCGCCGTGGGGCGGGCGGTCAGATCACCCCCGCCTGGCGGGCCGTCTCCTCGAAGGCGCGGGCCACCGGGCTGCCCCGGTACGGGGTGAGGCGGCGGTGGAAGTCCCGGACGTACTCCAGCGAGCGGGCCGAGCGCATCTCCCCCGCCGCCCGCAGCGCGTCGGTGGCCATCGTGCAGGCCTCGTCGAGGTCGCCCATGCCCAGCCGGGCGGTGGCCAGCACCAGCCGGCAGAAGATCCGGCTGCGCGCGTACGCGGGCGAGCGCAGCCGCAGCGACTTCTCCGCGTGCTGGGCGGAGGTGCGCCACTGCTGGAGGTCGCGGTAGCAGTGGGCGAACTCGTCGGAGAGCTGGGCCTCGTCGAAGTACCGCGCCCAGGACGGCAGTTCGTCGCCCGTGCGGGCTGCTGCGAGGGAGCGCTCGGCCCGTACCAGGGCGGTGGTGCAGGAGCGGACGTCGCCCAGCAGGCCGTGTCCGCGCGCTTCGGCGGCGTGCATCAGCGACTGGACCACCGGCGGGACGGCGGTGCCCACGCCCTGCTGGGCGACCCGGGCGAGCTGGACGGCCTCCCGCCCGTGGCCCAGGTGGACGGCCTGCTGGCTCATCGTCACCAGGACGAAGCCGCCGAGGGCGCGGTCCCCGGCGGCCTGGGAGAGGCGCAGCGCCTGGACGAAGTAGCGCTGGGCGAGGCCGTGCGCGGCGATGTCGAAGGACGTCCAGCCGGCCAGTCGGGTCAGGTCGGCGACCGCCCCGAACAGGGCCCGGCCGATCTGCTCGCCGTAACGGCCGCGCAGCATCGGCTCGGCCTCGCTCTCCAGATAGCGGACCAGTGCCTGGCGGGCGTGGCCACCGCCGTAGGCGTGGTCGAGCGCGCGGAAGAGGTCGCCGACGGCGCGGATGGCGGCGATGTCGCCGCGGCCGACGCGCAGGGCGGGGCGGGCCTCGCGGGTCGGGTCGGTGTACGGCGGCTCGACGGCGGCCGGTGGGCGCCGGCTCTGGGTGGGCACCCGGCCGATGGGGGCGGCGGTGCCGGTGGTTCCGGCGGTGCTGCGGGAGCCGGGGGCACCGGCGGCCTGGCCGCGCGCGGGGCTCGCGCTCGGCGCTCCGGGCGCGCCCGCGGGGCCCTGCGCCGCTGTGGTCGGGGCGCTGCCCGGCGGGCCGGTGGCGGCGTCCGGGCGGGCCAGCGTGGAGCCGTCGCGGGCGACGCGCTCGTCGGTGCGGCCGATCAGCCAGTCCCGGCTGGGGACGACCAGTCCGGCCGGGGTGAAGGCGATCCGGCGCAGTTCGGACTGGGGCCCGTTGTCCTTGCGCCACATGCTCGCCACGATGTCCACCGCCTCCTGCGGGGTCTCGGCGAACTCCAGTCCGGCGTAGACCGGGGCGCAGGCGTCCAGGCCGAGGTCCTGGGCGGTGAGACGGCGGCCGAGGCGGCGGGTGAAGACCTCGGCGATCAGCGCCGGGGTGGCGCCGCGGGGCTGCTGGCCGCGCAGCCACCGGGTGACCGAGGTCTTGTCGTAGCGCAGGTCGAGGCCGTGCTCCAGGCCGAGTTGGTCGACCCGGCGGGCCAGGCCGGCGTGCGAGAAGCCGGCCTCCTCGATCAGCGCGGCGAGTTGGCCGTTCTGCGGGGCCGGGCCGGAGTGGCCGGTGTGGCCGCCGCCGTGACCGCCCGTGGTGGTGGGGGCGGGGGTGGGGGCGGGGGCGGGAGCGGCTTCGGGCCGGGTCGGCGTGGCCTGCACGGGCAGTCGCAGTTCGTCCGCGGCCGGGGCGTCGGTGGTCAGCGTGTCGCCGGTCGGGGCGTTGGTCGCCAGGGCTTCGGGGGCGTCCGGAAGGGTCCGGCCGACCGGACCTCGGTGCTGGCCGAGCGGGTCGAGCGGTCCGTACGCCGGGCTGTCGGTTGCAGGCCGTTGGGGCATGTCAGTCAACACCTCTCGGACGTCGCACCGGGCTCTACCAGCGCTTCGGCTGCCTGGGGCGGCGCCCCCTGTCGGGAATCGGCGTGAATGTAGCGAGCATTCGGGCGCTATGGGTGGATCTGACCGAGCAATCCTCCGAACGGGTGAAGCAACCGCGCCCATTGTGGGGAAGCGAGGTCGGGGCGGGTTTGGCCTTCCGGGCCCGAACCGTCGATCGGTCGTCATGTCGGTTTCCGCCATGGGGAGTGCGGATGCTGTGGTGGTCCGCCACATGGGAGCGGCGCCGCCGGATTCCTAGCGTTCTCGGCCATGGACACCTCTACTGCTCGCCCGCTCGACGGCCGCACGGCCCTGGTGACCGGCGCCGCCTCGGGCATCGGCCGGGCCTGCGCCGAGGCCTTCGCCGCGGCCGGCGCCCGGGTCTACGTCGTCGACCTCGCGGCCGGCCCCGCCCGGGAGCTGGCGGATCGGATCGGCGGGCGTGCGATCGTCACGGACCTCGCCGATCCCGACGCCGTGGACGCCCTTCCGGACGACGCCGACATCGTGGTCAACAACGCCGGCCTGCAATACGTCGCGCCCGTGCACGAGTTCCCGGTCGAACGCTTCACCCTCATCCAACGCGTGATGGTCGAGGCTCCGTTCCGCATCCTGCGCCGCACCCTTCCCCACATGTACGAGCAGGAGTGGGGCCGGATCATCAACATCTCCTCCGTCCACGGGCTGCGCGCCAGCGCCTTCAAGTCCGCGTACGTCACCGCCAAGCACGCCCTGGAAGGCCTCAGCAAGACCGTCGCCCTCGAAGGCGCCCCCTACGGCGTCACCAGCAACTGCCTCAACCCGGGGTACGTCCGCACCCCCCTGGTCGAGAAGCAGATCGCCGCCCAAGCCCTGGCCCACGGCATCCCCGAGGACGAGGTCGTCGACCGCATCATGCTCGACCGCACCGCCGTCAAGCGCCTCATCGAACCCTCCGAGGTCGCCGACCTCGCCCTCCACCTCTGCACCCCGCCCGCCTCCTACATCACCGGCACCAGCCTTCCCATCGACGGCGGCTGGACGGCGCACTGAGTTCTCCGTTCCCGTACCGGCGCGGGACTTCGTCACGGAGCGCCGGCCCGGCCCCGTCCGGCAGTCATGGGGTGGTCGGCCACATCCGCCCCGGGGGCTGTGTGGGTCGGCCACATCGTCCCGGCGGCGCGGGATTCCTACCTTGTGGCGACACCGGGGCGACACCGTCCCCCTCTGGACCTGGAAGTGGTGACCCATGAAAGCCCCTGCGCGTGGTTCGGCGGCGAGCAGTTCACTCCCGAGAGTGGTGGCCGCCAGCCTCATCGGAACGACGATCGAGTGGTACGACTACTTCTTGTACGGGACGGCGGCGGCCCTGGTGTTCGGGAAGCTGTTCTTCCCGAACAGTGATCCGCTGACGGGGACGCTGCTGTCGTTCCTGACCTATGCGATCGGGTTCGCCGCGCGGCCGCTCGGGGCGTTGGTGTTCGGGCACTTCGGCGACCGGGTGGGGCGGAAGAAGCTGCTGGTGGTGAGCCTGTTGCTGATGGGCGGGTCGACCACCGCGATCGGGCTGCTGCCGACGTACGGGTCGGTCGGGGCGGCGGCACCGGTGCTGTTGACGGCGCTGCGGCTGGTGCAGGGCTTCGCGCTCGGCGGGGAGTGGGGCGGGGCGGTGCTGCTGGTGTCGGAGCACGGGGACCAGCGACGGCGGGGCTTCTGGGCGTCCTGGCCGCAGGGCGGGGCACCGGCCGGGAACCTGCTGGCGGCCGGGGTGCTCTCGCTGATGACGGCGGTGCAGTCGGACAGCGCGTTCCTGGCGTGGGGGTGGCGGGTGCCGTTCCTGCTGTCGGCGCTGCTGGTGGGCGTCGGGATGTGGATCCGGCTGGCGGTGGACGAGTCGCCGCTGTTCCGGCAGGCGTTGGCGAACAAGCCGAAGGCCGAACCGGCGCCGCTGGCTGGGGTGTTGAAGCACCACTGGCGGGAGGTGCTGGTGGCCATGGGCGCGCGGATGGCGGAGAACATCTCGTACTACGTCATGACGACCTTCGTGCTCGCGTACGCCGTGAGCCACGCGCACTTCGACCGGCAGAGCGCGCTGAACGCCGTA
The DNA here is from genome assembly GCF_055569215.1 of Kitasatospora sp. NPDC029312. Lineage (NCBI taxonomy): Bacteria > Bacillati > Actinomycetota > Actinomycetes > Kitasatosporales > Streptomycetaceae > Kitasatospora > Kitasatospora sp. NPDC029312. Next base: position 15,022 of record NZ_JBVHXY010000004.1, read on the forward strand.
CTGATCGCCTCGGCGATCCAGTTCGCGCTGATCCCGCTGTTCGGGGCGCTGTCGGACCGGGTCGGGCGCAAACCCGTGTACCTGGTGGGCGCGGCCGGGGTCGGGGTCTGGGCGTTCGTGTTCTTCGGAATGGTGGACACCCGGTCGTTCGGGTCGCTGGTGATCGCGGTGACCGTCGGGCTGGTGTTCCACAGCGCGATGTACGCGCCGCAGGCGGCGTTCTTCTCCGAGCTGTTCGCGACCCGGCTGCGGTACTCGGGCGCCTCGATCGGCGCCCAGTTCGCCTCGGTGGCGGCCGGGGCGCCCGCCCCGCTGATCGCCACCGCACTGCTCAAGGACTACGGCAGCGCCACCCCCATCTCCGTGTACGTGGCCGTCGCAGCCGCGATCACCGTGCTGGCGGTGCTGTGCGCGCGGGAGACCAGGGGGCAGGACCTCGCCCTGGTCGAGGAGCAGCCGACGGACGGCGCCGCGGCCGGAAAGCCCGCCGTGGCCCGGGGGTTGAGCCGATAGCATCGCGATTCCTCGCACCCGTCGGAACCGACGCCGATTGGCGGCCCGCACCATGAACCACCCCGACGAGAGCGCCGCACCCGCGCTGCGGCGGCTGCTCGACCTGCTCGCCTCCGGCGCCGCCACCGAGGACTTCGCCGAGGTGCTGGCCGACGCCCGCCGCCGCGGGGCGCCGTCGGCCGTCCTCGCCGAGATCGACGACGCCACCTGGCAGGCCCTGCGGGTGCACCGCACCCTCCGCCAACACCGGCGCCGGGAAGCCGAGTTGACCGCGCTGTTCGACACTGCCGGGGACCTGGCCGCCTCCCGGGAGCTGGACACGGTGCTCCAGGCGATCGTCCGCCGGGCCCGGATGCTGCTCGGCACCGACACCGCGTACCTGACCCTGCCGGACGAGGCCGCGGGCGACACCTACATGAGGGTCACCGACGGCTCGGTCTCCGTGCTGTTCCAGACCCTGCGGCTCAGCCTCGGCGACGGCCTGGGCGGGCTGGTCGCGCAGACCGCCCGCCCGTACGCCACCCCCGACTACCGCACCGACGAGCGCTTCCACCACACCGGCACGATCGACGCGGGCGTGCTGGACGAGGGCCTGGTGGCGATCATCGGCGTGCCGCTGCTGCTCGGCGGGCAGGTCATCGGCGTCCTGTTCGCCGCCGACCGCTCACCGCGCGCCTTCTCCCCCGACGAGGTCGCGCTGCTCTGCACCCTGGCCGCGCACGCCGCGATCGCCCTGGACACCGCCAAGTCGCTGGCCGACACCCGGGCCGCGATCGCCGAGCTGAACGCCGCCAACGAGCTGGTCCGGGCCCACTCCGCCGCCGTCCAGCGCGCCGAGCAGGCGCACGACCGGCTCACCGACCTCGTCCTGCGCGGCGCCGAGGTGCCGGACGTCGCCGCCGCCGTCGCCCACCTGCTGGGCGGGGAGATAGCCGTTCTGGACGCCGAGGGCGAACCGCTGGCCGGGAAGCCGGCGCCCGCCGCCGAGCTGGCCCGGGCGGTGGCCGCCTCCCGGGCCGAGGGCCGGTCGGTGCGGCACGGCGAGCTGTGGGTGTGCGCGGTACTGGCCGGGCAGGACGCGCTCGGCGCCCTGGTGCTGCGCGGCCGGCCCGACCTCGACGACGCCGACCGGCGGCTGTTCGAGCGGGCCGGCGTGGTCACGGCACTGCTCCTGCTGCTGCGCCGCTCGGTGGCGGAGGCCGAGAACCGGGTCCGCGGCGAACTGCTCACCGACCTGCTCACCGCCCCCGAGCGCGACCCGGCCGGGCTCACCGCGCGCGGTCGCCGGCTGGGGGTCGACCTCGCCCGACCGCACCTGGTGCTGGTCGCGGAACCGGCGGACGACGCCGGTGACGGGCCGGGACGGCTGGCACGGCTGGCGGCCGCCGCCCGGCGGTACCTGTTCGGTTCCCGGGGGCTCGGCGCCGAACACGGCGAGGCGGTGGTGCTGCTGGTGCCGCTCGAAGCGGGCACCGCCGACACTCCCGACGAGCCCGAGGAGACCGCCCGGCAGGCCGCCGAGCGGCTGGCCCGGTTGGCCGGCTTCCCCGTCACCGTCGGCGCCGGCCGCCCCGCCGCCGGTCCGCCGGCGCTGGCCGCCTCCTACGCCGAGGGCCTGCGCTGCGTACGCGCCCTGCGGGTGCTCGGCCGCGCCGGGGAGGGCGCCTCGGCCCGCGCGCTCGGTTTCCTGGGGGTGCTGCTCGGCGACGGCCATGACGTGGACGGCTTCGTCGGCCGGACGCTCGGCCCGCTGCTCGCGTACGACGCCCGGCGCGGCACCGAGCTGGTCCGCACCCTGCGCGCCTACTTCGACTGCGGCGGCAGCCTCACCCGGGCCAAGGACGAACTGCACGTCCACGTGAACACCGTGGTGCAGCGGCTGGACCGGGTCGAGGCCCTGCTCGGGCCGGACTGGAACCAGCCGGAACGCTCCCTGGAACTGCAGTTGGCGCTGCGGCTCCAGCTGCTCTCGGGCGGCTGACCGACCCGTCGGAGCGTGGGCGTACAGTGGCGAGGTTGGTCTCGAACGCCTGGCAAGGAGTGCGGTGGGCGCATGAGTGAGAACGTGCGGTTCGTGCGGATGGGCATAGGCGAGCGTGTCGTCCCCTATCAGGAGGCGTGGGAGGAGCAGCAGCGCCTGCACGCGCTGCGGGTCGCGGACGAGATCCCCGACACCGTGCTGCTGCTGGAGCACCCGCCCGTCTACACCATGGGCAAGCGCACCAACCCCGCCGACCTGCCGCTGGACGGCACCCCGGTGGTCGAGGTCAACCGGGGCGGGGAGATCACCTGGCACGGCCCCGGCCAGCTGGTCGGCTACCCGATCGTCAAGCTGCCCGACCCGATCGACGTGATCGCCTACGTCCGCCGGCTGGAGGAGGCGCTGATCCGCGCCGCCGCCGACTTCGCTGTCGAGACCGCGCGGGTCGAGGGCCGCAGCGGGGTCTGGGTGCTCGGCCGGACCATCCCGGACGCCGTGGTGGACCCGGCCGCGGTGGTGGACATCGGCAAGCTGACCCTGCGGATGGGCCTGCCGCTGGGCATCGACCCGCGCCTGGCCGGGCCGGAGTACGCGCCGTCCAACGCCGGTCAGCGCGGCGACGACCGCAAGCTCGCCGCGATCGGGGTGCGGGTCGCCCGCGGGGTGACCATGCACGGCTTCGCGCTCAACTGCGACCCCGACATGACGTACTTCGACAAGATCGTGCCCTGCGGCATCCGGGACGCGGGCGTCGCCTCGCTGGCCGGCGAGCTGGGGAGGGCGTTCCCGGTCGCCGAAGCGCTGCCGGCGGTCGAGCGGCACCTGAAGGACGTCCTCGCCGAGCTGCCGGAGCCGGCGCTCGCCCGCTGAAGGCCCCACACCCTTCGACTGCTGGGAATCTACCGGCCGGTAGCGGCGTTGCCCTGCGATTGCAGGGCGCCAGGCCCAGCGCAGCCCGTACAAGCACAGGCGTACCCTGGGGGTACCCCGTCTAGTTCTAGGAGTCGCACGTGTCCGCTGTCGCGCCCGACGGCAGGAAGCTCCTCCGCCTGGAGGTCCGCAACAGCGAGACCCCCATCGAGCGGAAGCCCGAGTGGATCAAGACCCGCGCGAAGATGGGCCCGGAGTACAACGCCCTCCAGTCGCTGGTGAAGAAGGAGGGGCTGCACACGGTCTGCCAGGAGGCCGGCTGCCCCAACATCTTCGAGTGCTGGGAGGACCGCGAGGCGACCTTCCTCATCGGCGGTGACCAGTGCACCCGCCGCTGCGACTTCTGCCAGATCGACACCGGCAAGCCCGCCGAGTTCGACCGCGACGAGCCGCGCCGGGTCGCCGAGTCCATCGTCACGATGGACCTCAACTACGCCACCATCACCGGCGTCGCCCGCGACGACCTGGAGGACGGCGGCGCGTGGCTGTACGCCGAGACCGTGCGCCAGGTGCACGCGATGACCGCCGAGCGCGCGGGCGGCCGCACCGGCGTCGAGCTGCTCATCCCCGACTTCAACGCCGTGCCCGAACAGCTCGCCGAGGTCTTCTCCTCCCGCCCCGAGGTGCTCGCGCACAACGTCGAGACGGTGCCGCGCATCTTCAAGCGGATCCGCCCCGCCTTCCGGTACGAGCGCTCGCTGGACGTCATCACCCAGGCCCGCGCGGCCGGGCTGGTGACCAAGTCCAACCTGATCCTGGGCATGGGCGAGACCCGCGAGGAGGTCAGCCAGGCGCTGGCCGACCTGGTCGGGGCCGGCTGCGAGCTGATCACCATCACCCAGTACCTGCGCCCCTCGCTGCGCCACCACCCGGTGGAGCGCTGGGTGAAGCCGCAGGAGTTCGTCGAGCTCCAGGAGGAGGCCGAGGAGCTGGGCTTCGCCGGAGTCATGTCCGGCCCGCTGGTGCGTTCGTCGTACCGGGCCGGCCGGCTGTACCGGCAGGCGCTGGAGCGGCGCGAGCAGGCCGCGGTCTGACGTCGCCGGCCGGTTTCGGCCACCGGCCACTCAACCCGGCCATTCACGTTGGGCCATTCGAAGGGCGGAGCTGCGGCTCCGCCCTTCCGGCTTCACCACGCTTTGACTGCCCGGTCACCGCCTGGTAACACGGGGTGGGGACGATGGGCGCCTGACGGGCGTTCGATTCTTCTCAGCCCACGTGAGGAGCTGTTCGGCATGCGGATGCGGATCCGGTCGGTGGGGGTGGCGCTGCGGTTCGCCGAGAGCGTCCTGCTGGCTCCCGGCCAACGGCACGCCCGGCTCAACGCGTGGGCGGCGGTGTGCGAGAACCGCCGGTACGCGGCGGACCGCCGGCACGACGCCCTGGCGGCCGCGACGACGGGTACGACGGGGGCACGCTCCGTACGGCAGTGAGGGCTCCGGCGTCGCTGTGCGCGACGGTGTACGGGCACACGGGTCACGGTTCGGGCGAACGGGTACCCGGGCTTGGATATCCCGTACCCGCGCCACGTACCATGAGCGTTATGGCGAGGGAAACATCCGAGAACCCCGGACGGCTGAAGCAGATCCGTCTGGCGTACACCATGACCAAGAAGGTCGACACCAAGATCGGCCTGATCATCGCCGGCGTCGGCCTGCTGACCTTCGGCGTGTTCCTCGCCATCGGCTTCGCAATCGACCACCCCATCTACCTGGGCATCCTGGGCTTCATCGTGGCCGTGCTGGCCATGGCGATCGTCTTCGGGCGCCGAGCCGAGCGCGCCGCGTTCGGTCAGATGGAGGGGCAGCCGGGCGCCGTGGCGGCGGTGCTGAACAACATCCGGCGCGGCTGGAGCTCCAGCTCCACGCCCGTCGCGGTGACCCGCAACCAGGACGCGGTCTACCGCGCCGTGGGCCGGGCCGGCATCGCGCTGATCGGTGAGGGCAACCCCAACCGGGTGCGCCAGCTGCTGGCCTCCGAGAAGAAGAAGATGGCGCGGGTGGTCGGCGACGTGCCGGTGCACGACATCGTGGTGGGCGACGGCGCGGACGAGGTCCCGCTGAAGAAGCTGCAGATCCACCTGATGCGCCTGCCCCGTGCCATCACCCCCGCGCAGGTCACCGAGACCAACGACCGCCTGCGCGCGCTGGGCGACCTGCTGTCCAAGGCGCCGATCCCCAAGGGCCCGATGCCCAAGGGCGCCCGGATGCCCAAGGGCGGCCAGGTCCGCTGACCCTCCCCCGACCACACGAGAACGGCCCCGCTGATGTCCTCAGCGGGGCCGTTCGGCGTTCAGCCTGGTGTGGTGCGTTGCGGGCAGCGGCCGGATCCGGTACGCGGCGGCCTCCGGTCAGATCCGGACCTCGACCGTGCCGACCGCCTTGTCGTGCAGACCGCGGGTGTCGCGGTCCCAGACCAGCGCCGGCACCACCAGGCAGAGCAGCACGGTGCGCAGCAGGACCTGCGGGACGGTCGCGCGGCGGCCGTCCAGGCGGACCACCCGGAGGCCGAACAGCCGCTTGCCGACGGTCGTGCCGGTGGTGGCGAGCAGGACGGCGACGACCAGGAAGTAGAGCGGCAGCGTCCACAGGTTGGCCTCGGCCTGGTCGCCCTTGGCGATCAGCCCGTAGGAGATCAGCGAGACCAGCCAGCCGTCCACGAACAGGGAGCCGATCCGCCGGCCCGGGCCGGCGATCGAGCCGGAGCCCTCCTGGGGCAGTCCGAGGCGCTCGCCGCGGTAGCCGAAGTCGGCGCCCATCTTCTCGGCGGCCGCCTTCGGGCCGTCGATCCACGATCCCAACGCTTCTCTGGTGTCCACGAATCCACACTAACCGGGCTCACCCCCGGCGCCCCCACCGGCACCCCTCCGGGCGGGGCGTGGTGCCGGGCCCGTCCCCTACCGGGTGAATCGGGATCACCGCGCTTACCAAGTGGTCCAGACCACTTCCCGACGGGCCCCCAGGTCGGCGAGGTGATTTGCCCAGGACCGTACACCTTTGCCACCCGCTCGGCGGACGCGGTTAACATCGAGGAAACGAGCGGGTCACCGGCCGGAAACGACCCATTCCTAGGGTGAGCCCCATTCGCTACGCCGAGGAGGATGGATGTTCAACAGCGCCGCCGAAGTGAAGCAGTTCATCCAGGACAACGACGTGAAGTTCGTCGACGTCCGGTTCTGCGACCTGCCGGGCGTACTGCAGCACTTCTCCGTACCTGCGGCGACCTTCGACCCGTCCGAGACCCTGATGTTCGACGGTTCGTCGATCCGCGGCTTCCAGGCCATCCACGAGTCCGACATGGCCCTCGTGCCGGACCTCGCCACGGCCCGCCTCGACCCCTTCCGGGCCGAGAAGCACCTCAACATCAACTTCTTCATCCAGGACCCGGTCACCGGCGAGGCCTACAGCCGCGACCCCCGCAACGTGGCCAAGAAGGCCGAGGCCTACCTCGCCTCCTCCGGCATCGCCGACACCGCCTTCTTCGGGCCCGAGGCGGAGTTCTACGTCTTCGACTCGGTCCGCTTCGAGACCAGCGCCAACGCGTCCTTCTACCACATCGACTCGGAGGCCGGCGCCTGGAACAGCGGCGCCGCCGAGGGCGACGTGCGCGGCTACAAGGTCAAGTACAAGGGCGGCTACTTCCCCGTCCCGCCGGTGGACCACTTCGCCGACCTGCGCGCCGAGATGTCCCTGGAGCTGGCCAAGGCCGGCCTCGAGGTCGAGCGCCAGCACCACGAGGTCGGCACGGCCGGCCAGGCCGAGATCAACTACAAGTTCAACACCCTGCTGCACGCGGCCGACGACCTGATGCTGTTCAAGTACATCATCAAGAACGTCGCCTGGCGCAACGGCAAGACGGCCACCTTCATGCCCAAGCCGATCTTCGGCGACAACGGCTCCGGGATGCACGTCCACCAGTCGCTGTGGACCGACGGCTCGCCGCTCTTCTACGACGAGCAGGGCTACGCCGGCCTGTCCGACACCGCCCGCTACTACATCGGCGGTCTGCTCCGGCACGCCCCGTCGCTGCTGGCCTTCACCAACCCGTCGGTGAACTCCTACCACCGTCTGGTGCCGGGCTTCGAGGCGCCGGTCAACCTGGTGTACTCGCAGCGCAACCGCTCGGCCGCGATCCGCATCCCGATCACCGGCTCCAACGCCAAGGCCAAGCGCATCGAGTTCCGCGCGCCGGACCCGTCCTCCAACCCGTACCTGGCCTTCTCCGCCATGCTGATGGCCGGCCTCGACGGCATCCGCAACAAGATCGAGCCGCTGGAGCCGGTCGACAAGGACCTCTACGAGCTCGCCCCCGAGGAGCACGCCAACGTCCCGCAGGTGCCCTCCTCCCTCCCCGCCGTCCTGGAGGCCCTCGAGGCCGACCACGAGTACCTCCTCGCCGGCAACGTCTTCACCCCGGACCTGATCGAGACCTGGATCGACTTCAAGCGCAACAACGAGATCGCCCCGATCGCCCTCCGGCCCCACCCGCACGAGTTCGAGCTGTACTACGACCTGTAAAGCTCAACCCGGACAGCGAAGAAGCTCCGAACACACCGGTTCGGAGCTTCTTCGCTGTCCGGCAAGCCTGGGTGCTGAGAGGCCGTCAGCATCTCGGTGGGGTGGGCGCGGCTCACTCGGGGGTGAGGGCCAGGACGGCGAGGTCGTCGGTGAGGAGGCCGGCGTAGTGGTGGACGTCCTCGGCCAGGAAGGAGACCACCCGGTCGGGGGCGGTACTGCCGAGGGCGGCCAGGCGCGGGGCCAGCGGATAGAAGGCGCCGGTGGTGTCGCGGGCCTCGCTGACGCCGTCGGTGTAGAGCAGGACGGTGTGGCCCGGGGGCAGGGCGACGGTGGTCGGCTTGGCGGGTTCGTCGTCGGGCCCCAGGTGGCCGAGGCCGAGCGGGAGTTCCTCGGCGCAGGCGACCGGGGTGATCGTGCCGTCGGCGAGCAGCAGCGGGGTGGTGTGGCCGCGGTCCACGATCTCCACGCAGTCGGCACCCGGCCGGTACTGGAGCAGGACGGCGGTGGCGAACAGCTCGTCGTCGTCGCCGTCCGCCGCGTCGCGCAGCACGGCGCGGTCCAGCTGGTCGGCGAGCTCGACCAGGCCCGGGGTGTCGTGGGCGGCCGCCCGGAAGGCACCGAGCACGTCGGCCACCGTACGGACCGCGCCGAGGCCCTTGCCGCGGACGTCGCCGAGCAGCACCCGGACGCCGAAGCGGGTGTCGCACACCTCGTACAGGTCCCCGCCGACCAGCAGCTCGGCCTGGGCGGGCCGGTAGAGCCCGGCCACCCGCAGGCCACCGACCCGCTCGGGGACCGGCCGGAGCACGGTGCGCTGGAGGGTCTCGGCGACCGTACGGGCCTGCAGCAGGCGGTCGGTCTGCCGGGTGCGCTGCCAGGACAGGGCGGTGCCCATCGCCCCGGAGAGCAGGGTGGCGATGTAGACCCAGACGTGGTGCTGCTCGTTGACGTGGCCGGCGCGCAGGGCCAGCAGGATCTGCAGCGCGAGTGAGCCGCCCGTGGCGACGCCGGTCAGCGCCGGCCCGTAGCTGAAGGCGGCCACCACCGGCAGGGCCGTCAGCAGGAAGCCGGCGGCCACCGCGTCCGGAACGACGGCCTCGGTGATCAGGTCCAGGACGAGCAGCAGGACCGGCAGCCAGGGCACCCAGCGCGGCACCCGGGGCTTCGCGACCACGAGCTGCGGCGGGCGGGGTGCTGACACGACGGGGACCTCCTGGCTGGCCGGTCAGGCCGGTCCGGGATGAATGGCCCGGAATGACCGGTTCGTCCCTCCATGTTCCCCCGCCGGCGACCCGACCACGAACGGCCGAACCTCCCGCCGCCGGGGCCGGGGGATCCGGGAGGCCGCCCGGGAAGCAGCCCGGCAGGCAGACCCCGGAGCGGGCCGGCAGTCGAGGTCAGCGGACCGTCACCGGCAAGGTCTCGAAGCCGCGCAGGACCAGGCGGTCCCGGCGGGTCGGGACCCCGCCCCGGGCGAGCCGGGGGAAGCGGTCGAGCAGCGCGGGCATCGCGACCTCGCCCTCCAGCCGGGCCAGCTGGGAGCCCAGGCAGAAGTGCTGGCCGCCGCCGAAGCTCAGCGGCTGGCTGTCGGTGCGGGTCGGGTCGAAGACCTCGGGCCGGCCGTAACGGGACGGGTCGTGGTTGGCCGCGCCGATCAGCAGCGTCAGCCCGCTGCCCGGCGGGAGGGGCACGCCGTCGACGGCCAGGCCCGGCTCCAGCGCGACCCGGCCGGTGGCCTGGACCGGGGAGTCGAAGCGGAGCACCTCGTCGGTGAAGCCGGTCGCGGTGACGGCGCCGCTGCGCAGCCCGGCGGCCACCTCGGGGTGGCGGAACAGCAGGGCGAGGCCGTTGCCCAGCAGGTTGGTGGTGGTTTCGAACCCGGCCACCAGCAGCAGCACCAGGTTGGCCAGCAGTTCCTCGGCGGAGAGCCGCTCGCCGTCCTCGGCGGCGATCCGGGCCAGGTCGCTGACCAGGTCGTCCTGCGGGCGGGCCAGCCGCTCGGCGGCCAGCTCGGTGAAGTACCCGGACAGCTCGTCGGCGGCCCGGTCCGCGGCGTCCAGCTCGTCGAGGTCCTGGATGATCTCCAGCGCGACCGTCAGGTCGGAGGCGAGGTCGCGGAAGCGGTAGCGGTCCCGCTCGGGGACGCCGAGCAGCTCGCAGATCACCCCGACCGGCAGCCGGAAGGCGAAGGCGTCCATGAAGTCGACCGGCGAGCCGTCCGCGCCCTGCTCGGCCATGCCGTCCAGCAGCCGGTCCACCGCCGCCTCCACGGCCGGTCGCAGCGCGGCGACCCGGCGGGCGGTGAAGACGGAGGCGATCAGCGAGCGGACCCGGGGCTGGTCGGGCGCGTTGCGCTGGAGGATCGAGCGGCCGAACAGGGCCAGCGAGGAGTGCGAGGCGAACTCCGGGGCCAGACCGGCCATCATGTCGGCGGTCGCCACGCCGAAGGCGGGGGTGCGCAGCACCTTGTTAACCGCCGCGTAACCGCTCACCACGTACATCCCGTCCCCCGCCGGGACCACCGGGCCGAGCTCGTGAGCCCGCGCGTACAGCGGGTACGGGTCGGTCCTGACCTCCGGGGTCATCAGCTGCTCGATGATCGCCGCGCCGTCCATCCGGTGCTCCCCTCCGATGACGATGGTTCCTGGTCCGTGAACCACCGACGGGCACGGTGGAGTTCCCGTGCGGCCGGCCGGGCTGCCGCGCCGATAGGGTGGCGGGCATGGAGATCTGGATCAACCCGCGTTGCGGCAAGTGCCGGACGGCATTGAACGAGCTGAACGCCGCCGGGGTGCAGTACACCGTGCGGCGCTACCTGGAGGATCCACCGACGGCGGCCGAGCTGGAGCAGGTGCTGGAGCGCCTCGGCCTCGAGCCGTGGGACATCACCCGCACCGACGAGCAGATCGCGAAGGACCTGGGGATGAAGGGGTGGCCCCGGGAGGCGGGCGAGCGGGGGCGCTGGATCGCAGCGATGGCCGAGCACCCGGTGCTGATCCAGCGGCCGATCATCACCGCGGACGACGGGCACGCCATCGTCGCCCGTACTCCCGAGTCCCTCAAGTCCGTCCTGCCGTAGCGGCCGGCGGGCGCCGTCCGGCCGGTCAGTGGAGCTGGGTCGTCTCCACCGGCCGACCGGGGTGCCAGTTGTGGACCAGCAGGTGGTCGTCCTCCAGCCCGGTGTGCACCACCTGGCGGAGGTCCAGCCGGAACAGGTGGAACGGGGTGGGCGGCGGCTCGGGCAGTTCGGCCGAGAAAGCGGCGATCTCGTCCTCGTCGGTGACCTCCACCGCCCGGCCGGAGAGCTTGGAGTCCCCGCCCGCCATGGTCTCGTCGCCCGGGTGGGCGTGCAGCGCGAAGCGGGCGTCCCGCTGCAGATCGCGCGCCTTGACCGCGTGGTACATCGAACCGAGCCAGGCGTCGGCGCCGATGAACTCGATCTCCGTGCCGCTCACCCGGGGTGAGCCGTCCTTGCGCAGCGTCGCCAGGACGTGGTGCTTGTTCGCCTCGAACCGGGCCCGTACCAGGGCTGCGAGTTCGGGTGCCTCGTGCTCGAAATCCTGCCAGGTAGCCATGGCGCCAGTCTGGCAGCCGGTACTGACAACCGCCGGGTACGGACGGCGGTGCGGGGGCCGCCGGCTACCGGCGGGCGGGAGGGCGCGGCACCGGTCGTCGTCGGTCGTCGTCGCCCGGCGGCACCGGTCGTCGGCGGCGGGCGGTGCCACACTGGCGGGGTGACCACCACGACCACGTACATCGCGTTCCTGCGGGCCGTCAACGTCGGCGGCCGGACGGTGCGGATGGAGCGGCTGCGGGCGCTCTTCGCCGAACTGGGGCTGGGGAACGTCCGCTCCTACATCCAGAGCGGCAACGTCTTCTTCGACACCTCCGACACCGACGAACCGGACCGCGCCGCGCTGACCCGGCGGATCGAGCGGCACCTGGAGCAGGCACTCGGCTACCCGGTGCCGGTGCTGCTGCGGACGGTCGACGAGGTCGCCGCCCTGCTGGCCGCCGAGCCGTTCCGCGGCGTGGAGGTGACGCCGGACGTCCGACTGGTGATCGCCTTCCTCACCGAACCGCTGCCGGCCGACTTCCCCCTCCCCCACCGCTCGCCGAAGGGCGACGTCGAGGTGCTGGGCGCCGACCCCGGGGCCGCGTACGTCGTGATCCACCTCCAGAACGGCAAGTGGGTCACCAAGGACATGTTCGGCAAGGGCTACCGGGGCTCGGCCACCTCCCGCTTCCTGCACACCACGGAGAAGATCCTGGCGGCCGCCCGCAAGGCCTGACGGGCTGCCCGAGCAGATCTCCTGACGGTCAGTCGGCCAGTGCGGGCGGGAACCGCACCCCCGGTCCGGGCGTCTGGAGTGCAGTGACGACGTACGAACCGCGCGCCGGAGCCCGGTGTGATCTGGACAGTCCGAGCCGGCCGATCCGACAATCGGGCCATGACGCAGCCTGAACTGCCCGCCGGCCGGGCCCGGCCCTCCGACGCCGATCGGGAGGCGGCACTCGGGGTGCTGCGCGAGGGCGCGGGCAGTGGCCGGCTGTCGCACGACACCTTCCTCGGCCGGATGGAGATCGTCCTCCAGGCCGGCAGTCAGGGCGAGTTGGACGCGGCGGTCGCCGGCCTGCCCACCGGCGGGCCGGTGGAGCGCTTCGTACTGCGGACGGTCGGCCGGGTGTCCGCCTTCGGCGACCGACTGAACCGGGCCTGGCGCACCGAGCGGCTGCCCGGGCTGAGCCTTCCGCAGGCCGGTGCCGGGCAGTTGACGATCGGGCGGGTCCCCGGCTCGGGGCTGCGGCTGCACGACGCGTCGGTCTCGCGCCGCCACGCGGAGCTGCGGCACGAGAACGGCGGCTGGGTGCTGTACGACCTGGGGTCGACCAACGGCACGCATGTGAACGGACGGAGGATCGCCGGCGGGGTGCCGGTCCGGCCGGGCGACCAGGTGCGGTTCGGCAACCTGGAGTTCCGGCTCGCCGCGGACTGACGCGCACCGGCCGCCCGGCCCGCCGGCCCGCACCGGCGGTCACGACGCCGGCGCCGACGACGCCGGCCGACGACCAGTGCGGCAACTGCCGGGGCGGGCGCCTTCGGGGCAGTTCGCCCCGGAGTTCCTCGACCGCGCACCGTCTGGCGGGTCGGCGTGTCAGTGGCGGATGTGAGGATGCGGGCATGACCGAGGAGACGGCGCTCAGCCCCGAAGTGCTGCTCGAAGCCCGGGAGCGGGCTCGCGAGTTGATCCGGTGCGGCTTCCGGGAGCCGGAGGAGATAGCCGGGTCCCTGGTCGACGTCCTCGGCAACCAGGGGCTGACGCATGGGGAGGCGGAGCGGATCGTCGCCCCGCTGTGGGCCGAGCGGCTGGCCGAGCAGGCCGAGTGGCCGCGGACCACGGACGTGGACCGGCTGCTGGTGGCCTTCGACGCACTGGAGGAGCAGGGCATCGTCGCGGCGGTGGACTTCGCCTGCTGCGCGGGCTGCGGCTACGCGGAGATCGGCGAGGAGGCCGACGAGGGCTCGTACGGCTTCGTGTTCTTCCACCAGCAGGACACCGAGGCGGCGGCAGCCGGGCGGGGGCTGATGCTGCGGTACGGCGGCTTCCGCGCCGCGGAGGAGGAGCCGGAGGAGTCGTCGGAGTGGCGGACGGTCGAGGTCGGTCGGGCCGTGGTGGCCGCGCTGGAGGCGGTCGGGCTTCCGGTGGAGTGGGACGGGTCGCCGCACAGGGCGATCCAGGTCACTCCGTTGGAGTGGCTCAACCGCCTGCCGGGATAGGCGCCGGCGCCGAGCCGTAGGGCTATTCGGAGCCGTCGACCGGGCAGGAGCATAGGCCAACAGCCCATGCCACGCGCGTAGATGGACGGCCCGCTAAAAGGCTGCGGGTCAGTCGCCGATGCCCTCCAGCCCGCCGCCGAGGCCCTCGCCGAAGATGCTCAGGTTCCGCCCGGCCGCCCCGCGGTCGATCGCGGCCCCGTCCAGGTCGCCCGACCGCCCCCACAGCGGCGCCGTGCAGCGCTGGTAGGTCGCCTGCCAGTGCGGCCAGTTGCGGGCCACGTCGTCGTCGCACTCGGCCAGCAGCCGCTCGATCACCGTCGGCTCCACCCCGTCCAGCAGCCAGGCCAGCGCGTCCGGCGCTCCCGGGCCGTCCGCCGAGCGCAGCAGGTCGAGCAGTTCGCCCAGGCCGCCGAGCCGGGAGCCGTCGGCGACGACCCGCTCCATCCGGGGCAGCAACTGCCGCTCCTCGATCCGCAGGTGGGTCTCCAGCCGGGCCGCCAGATCCTCCATCGCGTATGCGACCGGCCAGGCGCTGCCGGTGTCCCGGCTGGCGATCCGGACCAGCGTGGTGACCCGGGTGAAGGAGTGGTCGAGGTTGTGGTGGTCGGCCTCCAGCCAGTTGAGCAGCAGCCGCAGCTCGGGGGCGAAGCGCCGGACGATCGGCCAGATCCGGGTGTCCTGCTGCTCGTGGTGGCAGGTGAGCATCGCGGTCATGAAGGTCCAGTGCCGCAGCATCGCCTCGCCCTTGTGCTCCTCGTCGGGCTGGAGCAGGCGCAGGGCGTTGGGCAGCCGGGCGAGGTCACGGCGCAGTGCGGCGTACACCAGCCGCAGTCCGGCGAACCGGACGGTGGCCGGGTCCTCGTCCGCGGTCCGCCCGTACGCGTCCGTTCCCCGCGAGTCGGCGGCGGATCCCGCCTGCGCGGGCACGGAGGAGGCGGGCGGGGGCAGCAGACGGATCGGCATGGCGCTCTCTTCACGACGTGGCAGGACGGCTGGGGCGGCCCGCGAAGGCCGCCCCAGCCAAGGTGCTCGCAGTCGATCAGAAGCGAATCAATGTCCGATTGACGCGCAGGTCACAGGCCTGCGCACGGGTCGGAGCCCCGCCCGCCCGACGGCGGCGACGATCAGTCCGAGGCGGGGCCCGCGAGGTTCTTGGTGAGCCACTGCAGGGTGTCGGGGATCATCTTCTTGAAGTCCGAGGTGAGGTGCTTGCCGCCGGGCTGCTCGTAGTACTCGAGCGAGACCGGCGGCACGGCCTTGGCGACCCAGCTCTTGACGACGTCCTTCTCGTAGCCGTTGGCGCCGCCCGCGGTGACGTACATCTTCACGTCGGCCTTGCCCTGGGTGACCAGGATGCTGGGGTTGTTGGCCTGCTTCTCGGCGTCGTGGCCCTTCCACAGGCCGGAATCCGGGATGAAGTAGCCGTCGATCGGCACCGCCGCCTTGTAGACCTCCGGGTGCTGCAGGGCGAGCTTGGCGCTGCAGAAGCCGCCGGTGGAGGCCCCCATCACGCCCCAGCTGTCGCGGCCCTTCAGGGTGCGGAAGTTGGCGCGGACCCAGTCCGGGATGTCCTCGGCCATCCAGGTGCCCATCTTGGGCTGGCCCGGGATGTCGGAACAGTCCAGCGCGTTCTTCTCGTCGCTGTTGAAGTTCTGCACCGGCATGATCATGATGAACGGATGGGCCTTGCCCTCCTTGACCAGCCGCGCGTCCTCCTCCTGGATCGGCAGTTGGTTGTCGGTCCAGGTGTTGTAGCCGTTGCTCTGGCCGCCCGCGAACAGGGTGAGCACCGGGAAGCCGGTCCTGGCGTACTTGGGGTCGTTGTACTCGGGCGGCAGCCAGACCCAGACCTGGCCGGTGACTCCGGACTTGGCGCCGGTCACCTTGGTCGTCATGATCGGGCCGGCCGCGGTGTCCCGGGCCTTGTTCATGGTCGCGGCCGGGCCGGTCGGCATCAGCACCTTCCCGTTGCCGGGGGTGGGCTGCTCGGCGGAGGGCGCGGTGGAGGCGCTGCCCGCGGTGGTCGCGCCGCCCGCGGAGCCGGTCGAGACCGGGGTACCGTCCGCGGAGACGTTTCCCTTCCCGCCGTCGGAACTCCCGCAGGCCGCGAGCGAGGCGGCCAGGGCGAGGACGGCGGCGCCGGTCAGGACGGCACGGGAACGGGACGACTGCCTAAGCACGGTGAGGACTCTCCGACCGATGTCACGCCCGGTCCGTCTGACCGGGCGGCGGCCCCCCGGTGGGGCCGGACAGGCCCGGGGGCGCGTCGCTGGTGCGGCCCCGGAGCGGTGGGCGCACCGTCCCTACCGGAGGCGCACCTTCCTGCGATCTTATGACGTGGGCCGGGGCGGACCGGTTGCGAGGTCACCACCGGAAATCCAATGTTTGTTCGTGATCGGGTAAAGGCCTTCACCGCTCCCGCCGGTCGGCGGGGGCTGGTCGGCGGGGGCCCGTCGGCGGGGGTCTCCCGCCGGGGTGGCTGAGCGGGGCCGCTGGGCGGGGCCGATCAGCGGCGGCCACAGCCGCCGACCGGTCGGCCCGTGCGCGTTTTGGGCGCTTCGACCAGTGACGGCGCCCCGCGCATCCGGAACGATCTCCTCTGACGCCCGGAGAGTGACCGCACCCGCCCCCGTCCACCGAGGAGGACCCATGTCCGAAGAGATCGCCGCCACCCCCGCTGCCGGCCCCGGAGCCGGCGGCATGGCCGACACGGCCGGCGCCGCCGTCGTCACCGGGGCCGGCAGCGGGGTCGGCCGGGCCGTCGCGGTCGAGCTGGCCGCGGCCGGCTGGCGGGTGGTGCTGGCCGGGCGCCGGGCCGAGCCGCTGCGGGAGACCGCCGCGCTCTGCGCCGTTCCGGCCGACGTGGTGCCGACGGACGTCACCGACCCGGCGGCGGTGGACGCGCTGTTCGCGACGGCCGTCGAGCGTCACGGCCGGGTCGACCTGCTGTTCAACAACGCCGGCACCTTCGGCCCGGCCGCCCCGGTGGACGAGTTGGCGGTGGAGGACTGGCGGGCGGTGGTCGACCTCAATCTGACCGGCGCCTTCCTCTGCGCCCGGGCCGCCTTCCGGCAGATGCGGGCCCAGACCCCGCAGGGCGGCCGGATCATCAACAACGGTTCGATCTCCGCGCACGTCCCGCGCCCGCACTCGATCGCCTACACCGCGACCAAGCACGCCGTGACCGGGCTGACCAAGTCGCTCTCGCTGGACGGCCGCCCGTACCGGATCGCCTGCGGGCAGATCGACATCGGCAACGCGGCGACCGACATGACGGCCGCGATGAGCGCGGGTGTGCGGCAGGCGGACGGTCGGATCGCGGCCGAGCCGACCATGGACGTGGCCGACGTGGCGCGCACCGTACGGCATATGGCCGCGCTGCCGCTGGAGGCCAATGTGCAGTTCGCCACCGTCATGGCGACGGCGATGCCGTACATCGGGCGGGGCTGAGGACGGGGCCGAGGGGCGGGGCTGAGGACGGGGCCGAGGCCAGGGCTGAGGGCGGGGCTGAGGACGGGCCGGCTACTCGTCGTGCGAGTAGCGGTAGCGCAGGGCGCCGTCCTCCTGCTCCAGCCGGTAGACGCTGGTGGTCGGCCAGTACTCGCCGTCCTCGGCGGCGGGCAGTTGGGCACGGAGCACCATCCGCAGGGCGGGTGGCGGGGCGTCGGCGTTGACGCGCTTGCGGTGGCCGTCCCAGCGGCCGCCGCACAGTTCGAGGTCCAGGACGAGGGGGGTGGCTCTCATCCCGTGATGGTGCCAGCGCGCCCCCCGCACGGGCGGTTTGAAACGGCGCGGCCACTCCGACGAGGGACCCCGGTCAGCCTGGGCTGACGGGGGTCCCAGGAGGTCGTGGAACTACGGACGCCAGCTGTCGTTCAGCGTGACCGTCCCGGAGGAGGGCACCGTCGCCGTCCGGTTGGCCCCGGACTCCCAGGTCACCGCGCCGCTCGCGTCCTTGCGGACGTACTTGTACTGGAACGCGGTGCCGCCCGGCAGGGAGAGCGCGAGCGACCAGACCGGGTAGCCGGCCGAGGAGAGCGGCAGCGCCTTGCCCGGGTCCCAGCCTCCGAGAGCGGGGACGTCACCGACCACATAGAGGTTCTGACCGTACGAGGTCGTCGCGTTGACGTTGAACGAGGCGCCGGAGACGGCCGCCCCGGGCTGGACGTACAGCGCGACCGCGTCGCCCGCGCCGACCGTCGCGGTGAACTGCCCGTTGGCACCGACCTGGTAGGTCGGGCCGGTGCAGCCTCCGCCCGGCTGCGGGTCGCCGTGCTGGACGTCGCAGTACGTGCCGGCCGGCAGACCGGTCTGGAAGGTCTGGGTGATCGCGCCGCTCTCGTGGTTGATCGCGACGTAGCCCCGGTTGCCGCGGCCGAAGGCGATCGCGTTGTTGCCGTTGGACCACCAGTCGGTCACCCCGGTGCCCGCGACGGCGTTGCGGAAGCCGACCATGTTGGCGATCTGCCGCCAGGCGTGGGTGCAGTTCCAGCCGTCCTGGTAGCAGGCGTTCACGGTGCCGCCGTTCGGCGGGCCGTCGTCCTTGTTGGTGAAGCCGTAGCCGGAGTAGACGTTGGGCGAGCCGTAGGTCGAGGCCAGCAGGAAGACGTTGGCGAGCGTGTAAGTGTTGCCGTAGGTGTAGTTGAGGGTGGAGCCGTTGCGCTCGGTGTCCCAGTTGTCGACGAAGCTGCGCGCCTGGTTGCTCGGCAGGTAGCCCCAGGAGGCGCCCCAGTTGCTGAGACCGGCCAGCTTGTCGCTGGTGAACACGCGCTTGAGGTCGGTGCCGACCCGGAACTCGTCGACGTCTCCGGTGCCGGTGTACTCGGAGGGCTGGATCGGCTCCCCGGCGCCGTAGATGACCTCCTGCACCCAGTAGGCGTCGGGGTTGGCCATCTTGGCCTTGATCGCGGCGAGGTCGGTGGCGGCGATGTGCTTGGCGGCGTCGATCCGGTAGCCGTCCACGCCCAGCGAGGCCAGGTCGTCCAGGTACTGCGCGATGGTGCTCTGGACGTAGGCGCTGCCGGTGTCCAGATCGGCCAGATTGACCAGCTCGCAGGTCTGCACGTCGGTGCGGTTCTGGTAGTCGCTGATCGGCTGGCGGCAGCCGTGGAAGTCCTGGTCCTGGTAGGTGCCGGGGTAGTCGTACTTGCTGTAGACGGTGCCGCCGGTGCCGGTTCCGGAGCCGGCCGCCATGTGGTTCACCACCGCGTCGGCGATCACCTTGACCCCCGCCGCGTGGCAGGTGTCGACCATGTTCTTGAAGGAGGTGCGGTCTCCGAGCCGCCCGGCGATCCGGTAGCCGACCGGCTGGTAGGAGGTCCACCACTGCGGGCCCTGGATGTGCTCCTGGGGCGGCGAGACCTCGACGAAGCCGTAGCCCTTCGGGCCGAGGGTGGAGGTGCAGGCCTGGGCGACCGAGTCGAAGCGCCACTCGAAGAGGGTGGCGGTGACGTCCTTGCCGTTGTTCGCGGGCGGGGCGGCCTGGGCGGCGGGGGCGCCGAGCGCGGTGGCGAACGAGAGCGAGAGCGCCGCCGAGGCGGCGAGCGCGCCGGCCGCGCGGGCGCGCCTGGGGGTCCCGCCGGCCGAAGGCTGGGGGAGGGTGGGGGCGGTGGTGACCACGTCGTCTCCTGGGGGTCGGCTGGGGTGGGGCAGCCGGGGTGGGGGCCCGCGGCCGGCTGGGGACCGGTCGCGGTGAAATCTGCAGGAAGTTTCTGTAACTTGCCGGAAACTTGCAGCGCTGAACTTAGGGCGGCCCGAAGGGGCCGTCAAGGGTCCGGACGGAACGTTTCCGCAACGCCTGTACCGCCGAGCCCTGAACGCTTTCGCGACGCCCCTACCGCCGAGTCCTAAGCCCTCTCGCAACGCCCGCCCACCGGCCCCCGGGCAGACGACAAGGGCCCGGCAGCCGTAGCCGCCGGGCCCCTCACCTGTCCTGGTTCACCGGCCCCTCAGGAGCCGGTGCGGCCTCAGCCGGTCTGGATGGAGGTGTCGTCGATCACGAAGCTGGTCTGCAGCGAGGAGTCCTCGACGCCGTTGAACTTGAGGGTGACCGTCTGGCCCGCGTAGGCCGACAGGTCGAAGGTCCGCTGCTGGTAGCCGGCCGCGGCGTCCGCGTTGGAGTAGGTCTTCAGCGCGGTGCCGTTGACCGACACGGTCAGCTTGTCGTACGCCGTGGTCCCCGTCTCGGCGGTGTCGATGTGCAGCCAGAAGCTCAGCGTCGCCTTGCAGCCCGCCGGGATCGCCACCGTCTGGGACAGCGAGTCGGTGTGGGCACTGCCGTACCCGTTCAGCCACGCCTTCCAGCTGCCGCCGTGCGCCGCCTGCGAGGAACTGTTGTCCACCACGCCCGAACTGGCCGTCCACGGCGCCGCCGTGCCCGTCTCGAAGCCCTGGTTGCCCAGCAGCTGCGCCGGGGTGCAGGTACCACCGCCACCACCGGTGACCGTCCAGGTGAAGCTGGTCGAACCGGACTTGCCCGCCGAGTCCTTCACCGTGACCGTCACGTTCGAGGTGCCCGCGGCGGTCGGGGAGCCGGTGATCACGCCGGTGCCGGCGTTGATGACCAGGCCGGCCGGCAGACCGGTGGCCGAGTACGACAGCGGAGCGGTGCCGCCCGAGGCCTTGATCTGCAGGTTGACCGAACCGCCCACCGCGGTGGACTGGTTGCCCGGGCTGGTGACGGTGACGCCACCGGGGTTCGGCAGCGAGCCGACGTTGACGGCGGCCCAGGCGGTGGCGACCGCGTTGTACTCGGCGCTGTTCGCGCCGTACAGGTCGGTGGCCGCGTTCAGGGTCGCGGTGCGGGCGGCGGCGTAGTCGGTGGTGGAGGTCATGTACGCGGTGAGCGCCTTGTACCAGACCTGCTCCGCCTTGTCCCGGCCGATGCCGGTGACGGTGATGTTGTTGACCGTCGGGCTGTTGTAGCTGACGCCGTTGATCACCTTGGCGCCGCTGCCCTCGGCCAGCAGGTAGAAGAAGTGGTTCGCCACACCGGACGAGTAGTGGACGTCCAGGTTACCGACGCCCGAGTACCAGGAGTCGGCGGACTGGCCGTCCTTGGAGGGCTTGTCCATGTAGCGCAGCGGCGTGCCGTTGCCGTTGATGTCGATCAGCTCGCCGATCAGGTAGTCCGGGGTGTCGGCGGCCAGGTTCGCGTAGAACTCGACCATCGAGCCCATGATGTCCGAGGTGGCCTCGTTGAGGCCGCCGGACTCACCCGAGTAGTTCAGGTTGGCGGTGGCCGCGGTGACGCCGTGGCTCATCTCGTGGCCGGCCACGTCGAGTTCGGTGAGCGGGTGGGTGTCGCCGGAGCCGTCGCCGTAGGTCATGCAGAAGCAGGAGTCGTCCCAGAACGCGTTGACGTAGCCGGTGTCGTAGTGGACCCGGCTCATGGCGCCGACGCCGTCGTTCCTGATGCCGCTGCGGCCGAAGGTGTTCTTGTAGAAGTCCCAGGTGGCCGCCGCGCCGTACTGCGCGTCCACGGCCGCCGACTCGCGGTTGCTGGCCTGGCCGTTGCCCCAGGTGTCGGAGGACTTCGAGAACAGCGTGCCGTTGCCGCTGGTGCCGTTCTTCATGTCGGTGGTGTACTGGCCGCCGCGGGAGGCGTCCTTGAGCGAGTAGGTCGAGCCGCTCTGGGTCGTGGTCAGCGGGACGTTGCCGACGAAGACGCCGGTGCCGCTGCCGCGCTGGATGCCGTCGGCCTTGCTCAGGACGGCACCGGTCTTGGCGTCGGTGACGACGTGCAGCTTGCTCGGGGTGCCGTCGGACTCGCGGCCGTTGACGACCGTCTCCCAGGCGAGCTTGGGAGTGCCGTCGGCGGCCCAGACGACCAGGCGCGGGGCGGTGTCGACGGTGCCCTGCTCGGCGGCGAGGGCGGCCTCCTTGGCCTTGGGGGCGGCCAGGGCGGGCGTGGTGTCGACACCCGCGAGGCTGGCCTCGCTGGCCTTGGTCACGCTCTTGGTGGCGCCGGAGGCGTCCTGGTGCACGACCAGGTCGCCGCCGAGTACGGGGAGTCCGGCGTAGGTGCGCTCGTAGCGCAGGTGGCGACCGCCGTTGGCGTCCTGGACGACGTCCTTGGTGACCAGCTGCTCCTTGCCGTCAAGACCGAGCGCCTGGGCGAGGGAGGCGGTCTGCTGGTTCGCCGAGGCGATCAGCGCGGCCCGGGAGGTCTGCTGGGCGGCGACGGCGGCCGGCGCGTCCTGGGCCGGTGCCGCCTGCGCGATCACCGGTATTCCGGTGACCAGCAGCGCCGTGGTGGCGGCGAGGACGACGGCCGCCTTCCGGGTGCGAGCGGAACGTGACATGCGGACTCCTTTTCCGACCGGCGCCGGTTCGCGCACGGTGGAGAGAACCTGGGCCGCGGGGTTGCGGCGCAGTGGGGGCCCCCGGCTGGTGCGACGGGGGTGCGGTTGCGGTGCCCACTGGGGCGTTTCGGGCGCTCGTTGCAAGGTCGGGACGCGCTGCACCTCAGTAGGGACAGCTGCACCGGGAGGTGGGGCCCCCTCGTCTGCAGCCGGAGGAATCGTGGCAGCAAACGCGCCGTTAATGACAGATGCATGCCACTGATTGGCCGATTAATTACCGAAACCGTATGCACGACAGTTCGTCAGTTGTGTTACCGCATGACCAAGTCTTGAACACGGTTTTCATGCCCCCGGAAAGGTTCGATCACTACCGGAGGTGACTGACCAGCACTCAGAGCCGGTGCCGCCACCCCGGGATGGACGGCAGCGCCCGGCGGGCGTTGCACGTCACAGTTCCGGCCGTGCCACCGCCGGATTCCGGCCATTGTCCGGCGGAAACGGAACCGGGCCCCGCACCGGCCTCAACGGCGGTGCGGGGCCCGGGAATCACCGGACAGCTCGGGACCAGTCAGGCCAGTCCCGCCAGTCATCTCATGTCTGGACGAACACCGCCACGGTGCGGCCCGGCACGGTGAACGTCCCGGTCGCGGCGTCGAAGCCGGACTGCTTCACCACCTGGTCCACCCCGGAGGCCTGGACCGGGTGCAGCGCCTGGCTCGTCCCCCGCAGCCCGGCCACCGCCTGGGTCTGCGCGGTGGGAGTCGCGTTGAAGACCACCGTGATGCCCTTCTCCGCGCCCGCCAGTCCGGAGCCGTCCAGGTGCAGGGTGATCACCCCCGGCGTCTCGCCGGACGTGCCGGAAAGCGGATACGACAGCCGCTGCTGGACGTCGGCCAGGGTGGGCAGCGAGAACAGCGGCGAGGACTGCTTGATCCGCAGGAAGTCCTGGAACTGCGCGGTCGTCGCCCGGACGTCGGCCGCACCCACGGTCAGCCGGGGGTCGGCCAGCAGGGCCCGGGCGGTCGGCCACATCTGCTGGTTGTCCTTCGCCATCGGCAGACCGCGGCCCCAGCCGTTGCCCTGGACGGCCCCCGTCGAGGGATCGGGCCAGTGGATGGCGTTGAACCAGTCGCCCGAGTCGTAGGCGTTGGAGTCCAGCGACTTGGAGCGCAACAGGTCGCTGCCGGCCTGCGCGAAGCCCGCGCCCTGGGTGAGCGCGGTCAGCGACAGCCCGAGCGCCTGCATCCGGGCCCGGTCGGCGGGCGCGGTGCCGGTCGGCAGCTTGTACGCGAGCGCGTCGAACAGGTCGGTGTTGTCGTGGGCGTCCACGTACTCCACCGCCTCGCCCGGCTCGGCCGCGTACCCCGTCGGGGCACCGTTGTAGTCGACCTGGGCGCCGGTGACGGTCCTGCCCGAGCTGTCGGTGAACGAGTAGCCGGCCAGGTTGCCGGTCAGCCCGACCTTCAGCTGGTCCATCTGGTGCAGCAGCCGGGCCTTCTGCTCCTGCGGACCGCCGTTCGCGGGCGAGCCGTTGGGGTCGGTGTACAGACCCGAGGCGAAGCCCTGCTGCGGCGCGGAGTCCAGCATGAAGTTGCCGCCGCGGGCGGCGTCCCGGAGCCGGTCGTCGAAGGTGGCGATGCCGGTGCCGGCCATGTTCTGCTGGGTGGCCTGCTCGAACCGGGCGTTGTTGGCGACGACGCCGAAGTTCCAGCCCTCGCCGTAGAGGAAGACGTTCCTGCCGTCCACGCCGTCCGAGGCGGGCGTCATCTTCCGCAGCGCGGCCTGCACGTCCAGCATGGTGGACTTCGGGTCGATCCCCATCAGGTCGAAGCGGAAGCCGTCGACCTGGTACTCGCGGGCCCACAGTGTCACCGAGTCCACCACCAGCCGGTTCATCATGGCGTGCTCCGGCGCGGTGTCGGCGCAGCAGCTGTCCGCGGTGACCTTGCCGTCGGCGTCCAGCCGCTGGTAGTAGCCGGGGACGACCTGGTCCAGCACCGAGTGCTCGGCCTGGCCGGCGGCGGCGGTGTGGTTGTAGACCACGTCCAGCACCACCCGCAGGCCCGCCGCGTGCATCGCCTGGACCATCCGCCGGAACTGCACGGTCCGGGCGGTGCCGGATGGATCGGTGGCGTACGAGCCCTCCGGCACGTTGTAGTGCAGCGGGTCGTAGCCCCAGTTGTAGGCGTCGTCGGCGGCGACGGCCGCCACGCACTCCTGCTGCTTCGGGCTGTCCGGCGGCAGGGACGCGAGGTCGCAGGCCGGCAGCTTCTGGTCCGCCCGGTTCTCGTGGATGGTGGCGATGTCGAAGGTGGGCAGCAGGTGCACGGTGGTGACCCCGGCCTTGGCGAGGTCCCGCAGGTGCCGCATCCCGGCCGAGTTCGACTCGGTGAACGCCAGGTAGGTACCGCGCTCGGCCTCCGGGACGGTGGTGTCCGCCACCGAGAAATCCCGGACGTGCAGTTCCTGGATCTGCTCCTTCCCGGGCGGGACGGCCGCCGGGCGGGGCTGGTCGTCCCAGCCCTGCGGCTTGAGCTCCTTGGCGTCCAGGTCGGCGACCAGGCTGCGCCGGGAGTCGGTGGACAACGCCACCGAGTACGGGTCGGTGACGGTGTTGACCACCAGCCGGCGCACCGACGGCGCCCAGACCTTCACCTGGTACAGGTAGTACTTGCCGTCCAACTCTCGCTTGTCACGGACGACTTCCCACACCCCGGTCTCGTCGTCCCGTTTCAGCGGCAGCGTCCTCGGGGTGCCCCCGGTGGCGCCGTCGAAGACCTGGACGGACACCTCCTGGGCGGTCGGCGCCCAGAGTGAGAGCGCGAGCTTGCCGTCGTAGTAGGCCGGGCCGAAGTCCACCTTGCCGGTGCGGCTCGCGTACAGGTCGTCCAGCACGCCCGGGGTCTGGACGCCCGTGCCGGCCAGCACCGCGCCGCTCGGCAGGTGTTCGGTGAACAGCAGCTGGCTGCGCAGGGCGGCCGCGACGCGGGCGGTGTCCCGGGCGTCCACGGTGAAGGCCCGGTAGCCCGCCAGGTGCGGGTACTTCGCCTTCTGGGCGTCGGTCAGCCCGCCGGCGACGGGTTCGAGCCGGATCCACCGGCCGGGCTTGGTCAGCGCGCCCTTGTCGGCGGCAATGCCGCCCTCGGGGTCGTAGACGAGCTGGGCGCTGGTGCCGCCGGCCAGGGCCTGGTCGGTGGCGCCGTAGTTCGCCGGGACGACGACGGTCTTCGCGTCGATCCACTGGGCCTTGGCGCCGGAGAGGTCCAGCTGCGCGGAGGCGGCGGGGTTCTGCGGCAGCAGGTAGCCCTCCCGGCCGCCGAGGATCCACACCTCCCTGCCGTTGACGGCGAAGTCCAGCGACTGGTCGGCGGGCAGGTCCTTGTCGTTGCCGTTGTGCAGGATGTAGCTGAGGCTGGTCGCGCCGGGGGCGAGCGGCACCTCGAAGACGGCGCCGAAGGCGTCCCGGCGGGCCGGCATCAGCGGTTTGCCCCAGTCGGTGGGGGCGGCGGCGCCGGTCCAGTCGTGCAGGCCCCAGCCGTCGTAGTTCCCGTCGGCGCGGTTGTAGTGGATGACGGCGGTGCCGGCGGGCGGAGTGCTCGGCGGGCCGGGGTCGGTGGTGCGGACGGTCGGGTCGCCCTGCTCCAGCCAGACTTCGCCGGTGGTGCCGACGTCGAGGTGGCGGTCGGCGTCCACGTCCTTGGCGCCGTTGCGCTCGACGATGAAGCCGATGTCCGAGGCCCCCGGCTTCAGCCGCACGTAGGCGAAGGCGCCGTACGCGTCCCGTCCGGTGAAGGGGTGCCCGGCGGGCCACGAGGTGCCCTCGCCGTCGGCGAGGTCGCCCCAGGCGTAGAGGTTCCAGCCGTCGTAGTCGCCGTCCGGCCGGTGGTAGTGGACGACGGCGTACGGGCGGGCGCCGGCGGTGGGCACCGGCTTGGGGGCGGGGGTGCCGGTGGTGAAGCTCGCGGTGGCGGAGCGCAGGTGGCCGCTGGAGTCCTGCACGACGGCCTTGTACCGCACCACCGTGCCGGGCGCGACCGCGCCGAGGTCCTCGGTCACCGCGAAGTGCCGTCGGCCGTCGGGACCGGCCGGGCCGGTGTCGGCGGTGCCCAGGGTCTGCCAGGGCCCGTTGCCGATCTGGGCGGCGAAACCGACCCGGTTGAAGCCGCCGCCGTCCGCCGTGGCGCCGACCGTGACGGCGCCGGTCGAGCCGTCCGCCGGCGGCTGCACCGACAGCTGGGGCGCGGCGGCCACCGGGGCGAGCTTGGCGGCGGCCTTGAGCACCACGGAGGAGAGCGCCGGCACGGTCACCGTGACCTTGCGGTCCGCGCCGCTGGTGATCCGCGGCCCGGCGGAGGGGTAGATCGGGTCGAAGCCCATGCCCGGGGAGAAGGTGTCCAGGGTGACGGTCTTCGCCTCGGTGGCGTTGTTGACCGCCACCAGGTACTCGACCTGCTGGCCCGCGTCGATCCGGGAGAACGCGTACACGCCCGCGCCGTCGGCGGCGTAGCGCTCGATCTGCGCGCCGTCGGCCAGGGCCGGGTTGGCGCGGCGCAGCTCGGCCAGCCCCGCGATGCCCTGGTAGAGCTCGCCGCCCTGCCCGTACCGGTCGGCCGGCCCTGAGGCGCCGCCGAGCACCCGGTCACCGTTGTACGACGGCGTCTTGGAGGCGAACATGTCCTGCCGGGCGTCCTTGTCGCCGCCCGCGCCGGTGAAGCCCTGCTCGTCGCCGTAGTAGACGACGGGCTGGCCGCGGGTGAGGAACTGCAGCTCGTTGCCGAGCCGGTCCTTCCTGAGCAGGGTCGCGTCGTCGGCGCCCGGGTTGTCGGCGAGCAGGAAGGAGCCGAAGCGGCCCATGTCGTGGTTGCCGAGGAAGGTCGGCAGCTCGTACGCGTCGGTGTCGGCGCTGGTGTAGCGGTAGTCCTGGGCGTACAGGTCGGCGAGGTTCCTGGCCGAGCCGCCCTGCGAGACGTAGGAGCGGGCCGCACCCTGGAACGGGAAGTCGAGGGTGGCCTGCAGCTTGCCCCGCGTGACGTACGGCGAGGTCACGGCCGGGTCGCCGGAGTAGACCTCGCCGAACATGAAGAACCTCTTGTTGCCCTGCTTGGCGGCGAAGTCCTTGAGCGCGGGCGCCCACTGCTGCCAGAACGCCAGGTCGACGTGCTTGACGGTGTCGATCCGGAAGCCGTCCACGCCGGTGTCCTCGACCCACTGCTGGTAGACCTGCTCGAAGCCCTTCACCACCCGGGGGTTCTGGGTGTCCAGGTCGTCCAGGCCGCTGAAGTCGCCCTCGGTGGCGGACTCGCCGACGAAGGTCGAGTCGCCCCGGTTGTGGTAGAGCGCCGGGTCGTTGAGCCAGGCCGGGGTCTTGGCACGGGCGTCGGCGGGGGTGCGGAAGACCGGGGTGTAGGGGAAGGAGTCCTTGGTGGTCTTCGGCCACGGCGCACGGGCGTCGGCGAGCGCGGTCTCGTCGACGGGGTTGCCGTCGGCGTCGAGCGTCGGGTACGCGCCGGTGGAGCGGTAGCCGTGCTGCTGCTCGGCGTCGTCGATGACGTCGGCGGTGTGGTTGGTGATGACGTCGAAGAAGACCTTGATGCCGCGCGCGTGCGCCTTGGCTATCAGCTCCTTCAGTTGCTCGTTGGTGCCGAAGTGCGGGTCGACCTGGGTGAAGTCGGTGATCCAGTAGCCGTGGTAGCCGGCCGAGGCTTCGGCCCCGCTGCCCTGCACCGGCTTGTTCTTGAAGATGGGTGCCATCCAGATGGCGGTGGTGCCGAGGTTCTGGATGTAGTCGAGCTTCTGGATCAGTCCGGCCAGGTCGCCGCCGTGGTAGAAGCCCTTGTCGGCGGGGTCGAAGCCGTTCTCCAGCCGACCGCCGGTGATGCCCCCGGTGTCGTTGGAGGCGTCGCCGTCGGCGAAGCGGTCGGGCAGGACGAAGTAGAACTGCTCGCGGGTGAGGTCGTGCCGCCCGGCGGTGGCCGCCAGCGCGGCGTCCGAGGGCGGGGGCGGCGGGGCGGCGGCGAGGGCCGCGGGGGCGCCGCCGAGGGTGGCGGCGGTCAGCGCGGCGGCCAGCAGCACGGCGGTGCGGCCGGGTCTGCGACGGGGACGGCTCCGGCGGGGACTGCTCCGGCGGGGGCGGAGCGGCGTATCGGCCACTGAGGGGCTCCCTTAAGGGGGGAAGGGCGATCGATGTGCCAGGAAGCTAGCGGCCTGCAATATGTTTCAGCAAGATGCAGAAACCGTTTCGTGGCCGGAAAATCCAAGCCAGCAGCGCCCTCGGAGCCACCCCGGTGACGCCGGTTCCGGCCCTCCGCGTGACAATGGGACGTATGTCCGTCCCACCGGTAGCCACCAGACCCGATCGCACCCCCTACCCCGGTGGGAGCCGCCCCCTAGCCCGCAAGGGGGACAGCCGGTGAAGAATCCACTTCCAGGGGATGAGCAGACGGCTACGAGCGGTCTGGCAGACTTCTCGTCCATGGGGGAACCGACCGAGATCCAGCGAGGCGACGCCGGGCGCGCCGACAGGGCACACGGTGGCGGTTCCGAAGCAGCGCAGGCCGCCACGGCCGCACTGCCCGACGGAGCCACCCGTGCCGCCCAGACCCGCACCGCCGCCCTGCGCAGCCGCGTCCGCGACCAGCGCCGCTCACCGGCCCGACCGCGGCTCTGGTTCGAGCTCGCCCTGATCGGGATCAGCTACTGGATCTACTCGGTCGTCCGCAACGCCGTCCCGGAGCAGGAAGCGGTGGCGCAGAAGCACGCCCGCTGGATCTGGGACCTCGAACAGAACCTCGGCATCGCCGTCGAGCGCTCGGTCAACCACGCCATGGACGGCGTCGGATGGCTCATCACGGGGATGAACTACTACTACGCGACGCTGCACTTCATCATCACGATCGGCGTCCTGGTCTGGCTCTACCGCAGCCACCCCGGCCGTTACGTCGCGGCCCGCAGCGTACTGTTCATCACCACCCTGATCGCCCTGGTCGGCTTCTACGCCTTCCCGCTGGCGCCGCCCCGGCTGATGACCGACGGCGGCTTCATCGACACCGTGAAGACCCACGGCACCTGGGGCTCCTTCGCCTCGGGCCCCGCCGCCCACGTCTCCAACATGTACGCCGCGATGCCCTCGATGCACATCGGCTGGTCGACGTGGTGCGGTCTGGCGATCTTCTTCCTGGCCCGCCGGACGTGGGTCAGGGCGCTCGGCCTGGTGTACCCGGCCGCCACCCTGCTGGTCATCGTCTCGACCGCCAACCACTTCTGGATGGACGCCGTCGGCGGCGGGATCTGCCTGGCCCTCGGCTTCCTCGCCACCCGCTGGCTGTACCACGAGTGGGTCTACCGGCTGCCGCGGGTGCCCGCCCGGGAGACGGAGGCGGCGGAGGAGCCGATCACCGTCCCGGAGCAGTGGAGCGAGCCGGCGGTCAGCACCGCACGGCGGTAGACGGTCGCACCGTCACCCGAGGGGCCCCGGCCAGGGGCCCTTTCCGTTTTCGGTTTCCGGTTTCGGCTTTCCGCCTTCGGTGTTCCGTTGCCCGAGAGGTCGAGCGGATCGGCGGATCAGGCGGCCCCGTAGAACAGCCGGTCCACCACCGCCCGGGCCCGCCGGGTGGTGCGCCGGTAGTCGTCCACCAGCTCCCCGCTGTGCCCGGCGCCGTAGCCCAGGTACCGGGCCACCCCGGACAGCTCCCGGGCCTCCCCGGGGAAGCTGTCCCCCGGCCGCCCGCGCACCAGCATCACCGCCGCCCGCACCCGGGAGGCCAGCACCCAGGCGGCGTCCAACACCTCCGCGTCGGTCGGCTCGACCAGCCCCGCCCGGACGGCGCCCGCCAGCGCGGCCCTGGTCCTGGTGGTGCGCAGCGCCGGCAGCTCGTGCCCGTGCTGGAGCTGGAGCAGTTGCACCGTCCACTCCACGTCCGCCAGCCCGCCCCGGCCGATCTTGGTGTGGGTGGTCGGGTCGGCCCCGCGCGGCAGCCGCTCGGCCTCGACCCGCGCCTTGATCCGCCGGATCTCCACCAGGTCCCGCTCCGGCACCCCGCTGCCCGGGTAGCGCAACGGGTCGATCAGCTGCCGGAACCGCGCGCCCAGCTCCTCGTCCCCGGCCACCGGCTCGGCCCGCAGCAGCGCCTGGCTCTCCCAGGCGTGCGACCAGCGGCGGTAGTAGGCGGCGTACGAGGCCAGGGTGCGCACCAGCGGGCCGCTGCGCCCCTCCGGCCGCAGGTCGGCGTCGACCAGCAGCGGCGGCTCGGTGGACGGCGCGGCCAGCAGCGTCCGCAGCTCATTGCAGACCGCCTGAGCGGCCTGGGCCGCCTCCTGTTCCAGCGAGCCGAGCAGCGGCTCGTGGACGAACAGCACGTCGGCGTCCGAGCCGTAGCCCAGCTCGTGGCCGCCGAAGCGGCCCATCGCGATCACCGCGATCCGGGTCGGCAGGGCCCCGTGCTCCGCCTCCCAGCCGGCCACGCAGGCGCGCAGCGCGCCCTGGAGGGTGGCGGCGTTGAGCGCGGTCAGCGCCTCCCCCGCGGCGTCCAGCGCCTCGGCGGGATCATCCGCGAGCCGGCCGAGCACGTCCGCGGCGGCCGTACGGAACAGCTCCCGGCGGCGCACCGAGCGGGCGGCGGCCACGGCGGCGGCGGTGGACCCGGCCCGGCCGACGGCGGCCAGTATCTCCGACTGCAGCGCCGCCCGCCCGCGCGGCACCAGGCCTTGCGGGTCCCCCAGCATGGCCACCGCCTCGGGGGCGCGCAGCAGCAGGTCGGGCGCGAGCCGGCCGGCCGACAGCACCCGGGCCAGCTGCTCGGCGGCGGCGCTCTCGTCCCGCAGCAGCCGCAGGTACCAGGGGGTGCGGCCGAGCGCGTCGGAGACCTGCCGGAAGTTGAGCAGCCCGGCGTCCGGGTCGGCCGAGTCGGCGAACCAGCCGAGCAGCACGGGCAGCAGGGTGCGCTGGATCGCCGCCTTGCGGCTCACCCCGGAGGCGAGGGCGCTGATGTGCCGCAGCGCGGCGGCCGGGTCGGCGTAGCCGAGCGCCTCCAGCCGGGCCCGGGCCGCCTCCGGGGACAACCCGGCGGCGCCGGGCGGCAGTTCGGCGACGGCGTCGAGCAGCGGGCGGTAGAACAGCTTCTCGTGCAGCCGCCGCACCTCCACCGCGTGGCGCTTCCACTCGCGCTGCAGCGCGGCCACCGGGTCGGAGCGGGTGTCGTCGTTGATCAGCGCGGCGAGCGAGCGGGCGAGGCGGCGCAGGTCCTCCTCGGCGGTGGGCATCAGGTGGGTGCGGCGCAGCCGGTGCAGCTGGATGCGGTGCTCCAGCGAGCGCAGGAAGCGGTACGCGGTGTCCAGCGAGGCGGCGTCCGCCCGCCCGACGTACCCGCCCCGGGAGAGCGCGGCCAGCGCCTCCAGGGTGTTGCCGCTGCGCAGCGCCGGGTCGGTGCGGCCGTGCACCAGCTGGAGCAGCTGGACGGAGAACTCGACGTCGCGCAGCCCGCCGGGGCCGAGCTTGAGCTGGCGGTCCAGCTCGGTGGCCGGGATGGAGTCGATCACCCGACGGCGCATCTGCTGCACGTCGGCGACGAAGTTCTCCCGGGCGGCGGCCTGCCAGACCATCGGGGCGAGCGCCTCGACGTACGCGGCGCCGAGTTCGGCGTCCCCGGCGACCGGCCGGGCCTTCAGCAGCGCCTGGAATTCCCAGGTCTTGGCCCAGCGCTGGTAGTAGGCCAGATGGCTGGCCAGCGTGCGCACCAGCGGGCCGTTGCGGCCCTCCGGGCGCAGGTTGGCGTCCACCGGCCAGATGGTGCCCTCGCCGGTGGTGTCCGAGCAGAGCCGGGTGAGCGCGGCGGCCAGCCGGGTGGCGGCCCTGACCGCCTCCTGCTCCTCCACGCCCTCGCGCGGCTCGGCGACGAAGATGACGTCCACGTCCGAGACGTAGTTGAGCTCCCGGCCGCCGCACTTGCCCATGCCGATCACGGCGAGCCGGCAGGCCTCGGCGGCCCGGGGGTCCTGCGCGGCGGCGAGGTCCAGCGCGGTCTGCAGGGTGGCGCCGGCCAGGTCGGCGAGCTCGGCGGCGGTCTGGGCGAGGTCGGTGGTGCCAGTGAGGTCGCGGGCGGCGATGGCCAGCAGGCAGCGGCGGTAGGCGATGCGCAGCGCGTCGGCGGGGGTGCGGGTGTCGTCCCGGACGCCCTCGGCGAGGGCGCGGCGGAAGTCCTCCGGGCCGGGGTGCATGTCACGCAGTTCGAAGGTGACCAGCGCGTGCCAGTCGTGCGGGTGCCGGGCCAGGTGCTCGCCCAGCGCCGTGGAGACGCCGAGCACGCCGAGCAACCGGTCACGCAGCGGCTTGGAGGTGGTGAGGGTGTCGCGCAGGGTGTGCCGCTCGGCCTCGTCGGCGGCCTCCAGCAACCGGGCCAGGCCCAGCAGCGCGAGGTCCGGGTCGGCGGTGGCGCCCAGCGCGTCCAGCAGCACCGGATCGTCGGCCAGGCCCTCCAGACCCGGGCCCTCCAGCAACCGGACCGCCCGCGCGGGGTCGGTGAACCCGCGCCGGACCAGCCTGATCTCGGGCCGGCTGACCCGGCTCCCGGCCCGCTGCTCCTCCACCGCCATCGGCCCCTCCATCCGTCCGTCCCAGCAGGCTACGCGCCCGCGCGCCGCCACGCCGGGCGCGACCGGCGGCCGGGCCGACACCCGCCACGCGGCGGGCCCACTGCCACCCTTCCGGGTGACGGCGGGCCCGAAGCGGTTCGCGCCGGACGCGGCACCGCCGGGCCAGGCCCAGCCTGACTCACCGCAACCGGGCCCGGCCCGGCCGAACTCACCGCAGCAGGGCTCAGAGCACCTGGAGGTTCTTGCGCAGCTCGAACGGGGTGACCTCGGAGCGGTACTCCTCCCACTCCTGGCGCTTGTTGCGCAGGAAGAAGTCGAAGACGTGCTCGCCCAGCGTCTCGGCGACCAGCTCGCTGCGCTGCATCAGGTCGATGGCCTCGCCGAGGTTCTGCGGCATCGGCTGGATGCCGAGGGCCCGGCGCTCGGAGTCGGACAGCGCCCACACGTCGTCGTCGGCGCCCGGCGGGAGTTCGTAGCCCTCCTCGATGCCCTTGAGGCCGGCGGCGAGGGTGACGGCGTAGGCGAGGTAGGGGTTGCAGCCGGTGTCCAGGGAGCGGACCTCGATCCGGGTGGAGCCCTGCTTGCCCGGCTTGTACATCGGCACCCGGATCAGCGCCGAGCGGTTGTTGTGGCCCCAGCAGATGTACGAGGGGGCCTCGCCGCCGGCGCCGGCGGTGCGCTGGGAACCGCCCCAGATGCGCTTGTAGGAGTTCACCCACTGGTTGGTGACGGCGGCGGTCTCGGCGGCGTGCCGCAGCAGGCCCGCGATGAAGGAGCGGCCGACCTTGGAGAGCTGGTACTCGGCACCGGACTCGTGGAAGGCGTTGCGGTCGCCCTCGAACAGCGAGACGTGGGTGTGCATGCCGCTGCCGGGGTGCTCGGAGAACGGCTTGGGCATGAAGCTCGCGTGCACGCCCTGCTCCAGCGCGACCTCCTTCATGACCAGCCGGAAGGTCATGATGTTGTCGGCGGTGGAGAGGGCGTCGGCGTAGCGCAGGTCGATCTCCTGCTGACCGGGGGCGCCCTCGTGGTGCGAGAACTCGACCGAGATGCCCATCGACTCGAGCATGGTGATCGCCTGTCGGCGGAAGTCGTGGCCCACCCCGCGCGGGGTGTGGTCGAAGTAGCCGGACTGGTCGGCGGGGATCGGCACGGTGCCGTCGCCGGGCAGGTTCTTCAGCAGGAAGAACTCGATCTCGGGGTGGGTGTAGAAGGTGAAGCCCAGGTCGGAGGCCTTCTCCAGGGTGCGCTTGAGCACGAACCGCGGGTCGGCGAAGGAGGGCGAGCCGTCCGGCATCAGGATGTCGCAGAACATCCGGGCGGTCCCCGGGGTCTCCGAGCGCCACGGCAGGATCTGGAAGGTGGTCGGGTCCGGCTTGGCGATCATGTCGGACTCGTAGACCCGGGCGAAGCCCTCGATCGCGGAGCCGTCGAAGCCGATGCCCTCCTCGAACGCCTGCTCCAGCTCCGCCGGCGCCACCGCGACCGACTTCAGGAACCCGAGCACATCGGTGAACCACAGCCGGACGAACCGGATGTCACGCTCTTCGAGCGTCCGAAGCACGAACTGCTGCTGCTTGCCCATGGGGACAGTCTCACCTCTGCTCTTTACGCTCGTGTTACGCCCGGGCGACCCCCGAGAGACCCCGCGCGGTGATTGCCCCCATCATGGCCGATCAACGCGCGTCCCGGCAGTGCCGACCCCCGCCCGGGACCCCCCGAGCGGGACATCGCGTCAGTTAGACGATTACACTCGGGGCATGCCCAATCTCCGTCTCGCCCTGTGCCAGATCGACCCCTGGGTCGGTGACATCGCCCGCAACAGCGATGAGGTGGTGCGCTGGACCGGCCGGGCCGTCGAGGCCGGCGCCCAGCTGGTCGCGTTCCCCGAGATGGCCCTGACCGGGTACCCGGTCGAGGACCTCGCGCTGCGCCGGTCCTTCGTCGACGCCTCCCGCGGCGCGCTGGTCGAGCTGGCCGGACGGCTGGCCGCCGACGGACTGGGCGAGGTCCCGGTGGTGGTCGGCTACCTCGGGCGTTCCGAGCACGCCTCGCCGCGGTTCGGCCGCCCGGCCGGGTCACCGCAGAACTGCGCCGCCGTGCTGCACCGGGGCGAGGTGGTCACCCGCTTCGCCAAGCACCACCTGCCCAACTACGGCGTCTTCGACGAGTTCCGCTGGTTCGTCCCCGGCGAGCAGCTGCCGGTGCTGCGGGTGCACGGCGTGGACGTGGCGCTGGCCATCTGCGAGGACATCTGGCAGGACGGCGGCCGGGTCACCGCCGCCCGCGAGGCCGAGGCCGGGCTCCTGCTGGTGGTCAACGGCTCGCCGTACGAGCGGAACAAGGACGACCAGCGCCTGGAGCTGGTCCGGCGGCGCGCGGCCGAGGCGGGCTGCGCCCTGGCGTACGTCAACATGGTCGGCGGCCAGGACGAGCTGGTCTTCGACGGCGACTCGATCGTGGTCGGCGCGGACGGCGAAGTCCTGGCCCGCTCCCCGCAGTTCGAGGAGCACCTGCTGGTGCTGGACCTCGACCTGCCGGCCGCCAGCAGCGACCACACCGACGGCCTGCTGCTGGCCGACGGGCTGCACCTGGTCCGCACCGAGCTGGACGGCGAGCCGGCGCAGGCCCCCGCCCTCGATGCCACCCCCGACGCCGTCCCCGCCCCCGCCGCCGCGCTGACCGCCGGGGTCGCGCCGCGGCTGTCCGACGAGGCCGAGATCTGGGCCGCGCTGGTCTCCGGCACCCGGGCGTACGTGGTGAAGAACGGTTTCACCTCGGTGCTGATCGGCCTCTCCGGCGGCATCGACTCGGCCCTGGTGGCCGCGATCGCGGTGGACGCGGTCGGCGCGGAGAACGTCCACTGCGTCTCGATGCCCAGCCGCTACTCCTCCCAGCACTCCCGGGACGACGCGGCCGAGCTGGCCCGCCGCACCGGCCTGCACTTCCGGACCGTCTCCATCGCCCCGATGTTCGACGCCTACCTGGGCGCCACCGAGCTGACCGGCCTGGCCGAGGAGAACCTGCAGTCCCGGCTGCGCGGCACCCTGCTGATGGCGATCTCCAACCAGGAGGGGCACATCGTGCTCGCGCCCGGCAACAAGAGCGAGCTGGCCGTCGGCTACTCGACCCTGTACGGCGATTCGGTGGGCGCCTTCGGGCCGATCAAGGACGTCTACAAGTCGCTGATCTTCCGCCTGGCCCGCTGGCGCAACGAGGAGGCCGAGCGGCGCGGCGAGGTGCCGCCGATCCCGGAGAACACCATCAGCAAGCCGCCGTCCGCCGAGCTGCGGCCGGACCAGAAGGACACCGACTCGCTGCCCGACTACGACCTGCTGGACAGCGTGCTGGACCGCTACATCGAGGGCGACGAGGGCCGGGACGCGATCGTCGCGGCCGGCTTCGACCCGGCCGTGGTGGACCGGGTGGTCCGGCTGGTCGACACCGCCGAGTACAAGCGGCGCCAGTACCCGCCGGGCCCGAAGATCTCGGTCAAGAACTTCGGCCGGGACCGCCGCCTGCCGATCACCAACCGCTGGCGCCAGGGCTGAGCGGGAGAGCAGCGGGGGCTGGACGAGCCGAGCGGGCCGGCTGACCGGCTCAGCGGGCCGGGCCGGGCTAGGAGCCGTACCGGTAGGTGGCGGCCACCGCGAGGTGGTCGCTGCCGTCCCGGGGCAGGGTGCGGGAGTCCACCGGCTTGAGGCCGCCCTTGCTCATGATCTGGTCGATCCGGGCCATCGGGAAGGCGGCCGGCCAACTGAACCCGAAGCCGTCCCCGGCGGCGCCCTGCGCCGAGCGCATCTGCGAGGTGACGGGCGCCAGACTGCGGTCGTTCATGGTGCCGTTGAGGTCGCCGAGCAGCAGGACCTTGGACACCCGCTCGGCCTGGATCGCGTCCCCGAGCGCCTGGGCGCTGACGTCCCGCTGGTCGACGGTGAAGCCGCCCTCGGCCTTGAGCCGGACCGACGGCAGGTGCGCCACGTACACCGCGACCGGGCCCTGCGGGGTGGCCACCTGGGCCCGGAACGCCCTGGTCCAGCCCATCTTGAGGTCCACTGGAGAGACCCCGCTGATCGGGTACTTCGACCAGAGCCCGACCGTCCCCTCCACCGAGTGGTACGGGTAGGCGTCGGCGAGGCCGCTCTCGTACGCCCGCAGGTGCCCGCCGGCCAGCTCCTCCAGGGCGACGATCTGGGCGCCCGAGGCCACCAGGCCGCGGATGGTGCCCGGCACGTCGGTGTTGTCGGCGGCGACGTTGTGGCTGACCACCGTCCAGTCGCCCTTGCCGCCGCTCTTGTCGGTCAGCTGCCCGCCGAAGAGGTTCGCCCACAGCACGACCGGCAGCAGCAGGGCGATCAGCGCGGTGGCCGAGCGGCGCAGCAGCGCGGGCACCAGCAGCACCGGGACGGCCAGCCCCACCCAGGGCAGGAAGGTCTCCAGCAGGCTGCCGAGGTTGCCGATGTTGTTCGGCACCTCGGCGTGGAAGGCCAGCAGCACGGCGGTGAGCACGGCCAGCAGGGCGATCACCAGGCCGCGCCGCCAGGTGTTGGCGCCGCGGGCGTCGCGGCCCCAGTCCCGCAGGGCGAGGAAGCCGCCGGAACGGCCGGCGGGGGCGGTGTCGGGGCCCCCGGCGTCCGTGGTCCGGTCGGTGCTGTCCGCCTGCGCCATGCTGTGGCTCCCTCGCTCGTGCCGTCGCCGGTCCGGCGGCCGGTCCGTGGGGTACGCGGGGTGCCGGACTGGTGCCGGTTCGATCGGATACCCGGCTCAGCCTATGCCGGGACAGACGCGCGGTTGCGGGAGCGGGTTCCGGCGTGGCCGGGTTTGGTGAGCCAGGCCACGTCGGGACGCGCCGGGCACGATCGAACGCCTCGGCGAACCGGTCGCGGCGGGAGGCAGAGGCGCAGGCGGAGGCAGGGTTGGAGGCCGGGGTGCAGGCCTGCGAGCGACTAGCCGGGCTCCTGGCGCGGCGCGAGGCCGCCGAGCAGCGCGTCGACCATCTTGCGGGCGAGGTCCTCGTCCTCCAGGTCGGAGTCCTCCCACAGGATGCTGCGGTAGACGATCGGGCCCAGCAGCAGGTCCCCCAGCAGCTCCACGTCGAGGTCGGCGCGGATCACGCCCTCGGCGACGGCCCTGCGGATCAGGCCGAGCCCGGCCTCGCGCCGCGGCTTGATCACCCGCTGGTGGTAGGCGGCGTACAGCTCGGGCAGGGTCTGCATCTGGCCGAGGGCGGCCTTGAGCAGCCAGCGGGTGCGCTTGGCGAGGCCGCGCCGCCGGACGTAGTCGATCATCTCGATCAGGTCGTCCCGGGCGCTGCCGCCGGAGGGTTCGGGCGCCGGCGCCTCCAGTCGGCTGACCACGTCGACCAGCAGGGCGACCTTGTTGGGCCAGCGCCGGTAGATGGTGGCCTTGCCGACGCCGGCGGCCGTGGCGACGCCCTCGATGGTGAGCTCCGAGAGCGAGGTACCGGCGGCCATCAGGTCCTCGACGGCGGTGAAGATGGCCTGCTCGGCGGCCTCACTGCGGGGGCGGCCGCGGCGGGCCGCGACGCAGGGCCGCCCGGTGTCGGCGCTCGGAGTGTCCATCCTCATCCCCGCTGTCTCTCCTCGCTGTCCCCGGGCGCGCGGGCGCCGTGGCGTTTCGGTGGGCGGCCCGCGGGCGCGGTGCCCCGCCCTGGACCGAGGCCCTGCCGTCCGGGTGCACCGGGCGGCAGGGCCATTGTCGCTCAGCCGACGTCAGGCGTCGGCGGACGGACGCGGCTCAGGCGTCGGCGGACGCGGTCTCCCGCGCCTGGCCGGGCTGCGCCGGGGCCGGCCCGGCCGGGCCGCCGGGGGCGGCGGCGCGGCGCGGCAGCAGGAACCACGCGACCAGCGCGCCGACCAGCGAGATCCCCACCGAGAGCGAGGCCACCACGTGCATGGCGTGGATGAAGGCGTCGTTCGCCGGGGCGATCAGCGCCTTGCCCGCGCCGTCCGGGATCCGGTCGGCGACGGCCAGAGTGGCCTCCAGCGACTCGCCCGCCTTGTCGCGCAGCCCCTCGGGCAGGTGGTTGAGGGTGTCGCTCATCCCGTCGCGGTAGACGGTGGAGAGCACCGCGCCGAGCACGGCGACCCCGAGCGAGCCGCCGACCTGGCGGAAGGTGTTGTTGACGGCCGAGCCGGCGCCGGCCTTCTCGCGGGGCAGCGAGCCCATGATCGCGACGGTGACCGGGGGCATGACGTGCGCCATGCCCGTACCCATCACCAGGCCGAGCACGATCAGCACCCAGATGGGGGTGGTCGCGGTCAGCACGGTGTAGCCGACGAAGCCGGCCGCGACCAGCACCATGCCGCCCGCGGCGGTGGCGGCGACGCCGAGGCGGTCGACCACCAGCCGGGCCCGCGGCGCGAACACCAGCTGGCCGACGGCCAGCGGCAGCATCAGCAGACCGGCCTGCAGGGCGCTGTAGCCGCGCACGCTCTGGATGTAGAAGACGCCGAAGAAGGACACGCCCATCAGCGCGAAGAAGATCACGCCGACGACCGCCACGGAGGCGCTGAACACCCGGTTGCGGAACCACGTGACGTCCAGCGCGGGGAAGCGCGTGCGGCGCTCGAACCAGACGAACGCGACCAGCGCCACGACGCCGAGCAGGGTCGGACCCCAGGCCTCGACGGAGGTGAAGTCGGCCAGCTCGCCGCCCTTGATGATGCCGTAGATCAGCGCGACCAGGCCGACGATCGACAGCAGCACGCCGACCGGGTCGAGCGCGCCCGGGTCCGGGTCCTTGGACTCGGGGACCAGGATCGCCATCGCGATCACCGCGACGATCACGATCGGGACGTTGATCAGGAAGACGGAGCCCCACCAGAAGTGCTCGATCAGCACCCCGCCGGTGATCGGGCCGACGGCGATGGCCAGACCGACCGCGCCGGCCCAGATGCCGATCGCCTTGGGCTGCTCCTCGCGCTCGAAGACGTTCATGATGATGGCCAGCGTGGCGGGCATCGCGAGCGCGCCGCCGACGCCCATCAGGGCGCGGAAGCCGACGAGTTCACCGGGCGAGCCGGCCATCGCGGACAGCAGCGAGGCGATGCCGAAGACCACCATGCCGGCCAGCAGGGCGAGTTTGCGACCGAAGCGGTCGCCGAGCAGGCCCGAGGTGAAGAGCAGCCCGGCGAAGACCAGGGTGTAGGAGTTGATCGCCCATTCGAGGTCGCTCTGGGTGGCGCCCAGGCCGACCGG
Organism: Kitasatospora sp. NPDC029312; assembly: GCF_055569215.1. Lineage (NCBI taxonomy): Bacteria > Bacillati > Actinomycetota > Actinomycetes > Kitasatosporales > Streptomycetaceae > Kitasatospora > Kitasatospora sp. NPDC029312. The sequence goes on from NZ_JBVHXY010000004.1 coordinate 54,850, forward strand.
AGCGGGGGTCGCGATGGTCTTCATCGCGACGTTGAGGATCGAGTTGTCGAGCACGACGACGAGCAGGGCGAGCACCAGGGTGCCCAGGATCGCCCAGCGGCGGCGGTGGATGGCTTCCGGCACACGGGGTGGCGCGGCTGCGGTGGTCATTGGTCTTCCCGTCCGTGATGTGTGGCACTGGCGGGCATTTGCGAGTCGCGTGCGTCTCGGAACCCCCCGCACCAGAGTAGCGGCGAATACGATACGAGACGAGTCCGTTTCGTAAAATGGAGGCAAAGCCCGGCGGGCGCGGAGACGACCGGCGTGGCGCGGAGTCGACTCATGCGGCGCGGAGTCCCATGCGGCGCCGAGACGTCCGGTGTGGCGCGGATCGCACCCGGCCCCCGGCGGCACCCCTCTTTGCGCTCACGCCGGGTCGTGCAAGCATGGAGGGGATCCGGGGACGCCGCACGGCGCCACGAGACGACAACCCTTCAGGAGTCCGTTCGATGAACGCTTCCTCGCCTTCGCCTGCCCAGAACCAGGCGTCGACCACCACCCTCTACGGCGGGGTCACCAACCGCCGCGTCACCGTCCGCGACCTCGCCGCCGCCAAGCAGCGCGGCGAGAAGTGGGCGATGCTGACCGCCTACGACGCCCTCACCGCCGGGGTGTTCGACGAGGCCGGGATCCCCGTCCTGCTGGTCGGCGACTCCGCCGGCAACTGCCACCTCGGCTACGAGACCACCGTGCCGGTGACCATGGATCAGATGGTGATGCTCTCCGCCGCCGTCGTCCGAGGCACCAAGCGCGCCATGATCGTCGCCGACCTGCCGTTCGGCTCGTACCAGGAGTCGCCCGCCCAGGCCATGCACAACGCGGCCCGGCTGATGAAGGAGGCCGGCGTCGGCGCGGTCAAGCTGGAGGGCGGCGAGCGCAGCGCCCGCTCGATCGAGCTGCTGGTCGAGGCCGGCATCCCGGTGATGGCGCACATCGGCCTCACCCCGCAGTCCGTGCACGCCTTCGGCGGCTACCCCGTCCAGGGCCGCGGCGACGAGGCGGCACACCAACTGCTGCGCGACGCCAAGGCCGTCCAGCAGGCCGGCGCCTTCTCGGTGGTGCTGGAGGCCGTCCCGGCCGAGCTGGCCGCCCAGGTCACCGAGCAGCTGGCCATCCCCACCGTCGGCATCGGCGGCGGCCCCGACACCGACGCCCAGGTCCTGGTCTGGACCGACATGGCCGGTATGACGGCGGGCCGGGTGCCCAAGTTCGTCAAGAAGTACGCCGACCTGCGCGGCGTCCTCGGCGAAGCCGCCCGCGCGTTCGCCCAGGACGTCCAGACCGGCGCCTTCCCGGCAGCGGAGCACAGCTTCCACTGACACACGGCCCGACGGCCCCGCCCCGACCACCCGGAGCGGGGCCGCTGTCGTGCCCGGACCGCGATGACAGCGGCGTGACAGCGGGGTGCCAGGGGGTTCGGCCCGGTGACAGGGGGCTGACAGGGCGGGGGGACAGCCTGGGGGCATGACAGCAATCGCCACTGCCCCGAAGACGCGGGGAACTGCCGGGAACGCCGTCGAGGTGCACGGCATCGTCAAGCACTTCGGCGCCACCAAGGCCCTCGACGGGGTCGACCTCACCGTCCGCGAGGGGACCGTCCTCGCTCTGCTCGGCCCCAACGGGGCGGGTAAGACGACCCTGGTGCGGGTCCTCTCCACCCTGATCAAGCCTGACGCCGGCACCGCGTTCGTGGGCGGCTACGACGTCCTGCGCCAGCCCAAGCAGTTGCGCCGCACCATCGGGCTGACCGGGCAGTACGCCTCGGTGGACGAGTTGCTCTCCGGCTACGAGAACCTCTACCTGATCGGCCGGCTGCTCGACCTGCCCAGCCGTGAGGCGAAGGCCCGGGCCGCCGAACTGCTGGAGCGCTTCTCGCTCACCGAGGCCGCCAAGCGGCCCGCCAAGACCTACTCCGGTGGCATGCGCCGCCGCCTCGACCTGGCCGCCAGCATGATCGGCCGGCCCCGGGTGCTGTACCTGGACGAGCCGACCACCGGCCTGGACCCGCGCACCCGCAACGAGGTGTGGGACGAGGTGCAGCGGATGGTCGCGGAGGGCAGCACCGTCCTGCTGACCACCCAGTACATGGAGGAGGCGGAGCAGCTCGCGGACGAGCTGACCGTCATCGACCGCGGCAGGGTGATCGCCAACGGCGGTGTCGCCGAGCTCAAGGCCAAGGTCGGCGGCCAGATGCTCCAGGTCCGCCCGGCGCACCCGGCCGAACTGCCGGAGATGGCCCGCAGCCTGCACGAGAGCGGCATCGCCACCGCCACCGTCTCCCCCGACGACGGCCTGCTCGCGGTGCCGATCGCCGGCGAGGAGCAGCTGACCGCCGTCATCGCGGTGCTCGGCACCCGGGGCTTCGCGATCGCCGGCATCGACACCAAGGTGCCCAGCCTGGACGAGGTCTTCCTCGCCATCACCGGCAAGCCGACCGCCGACACCGTCACCAACGACACCGCCGCCACCGCCGCCCTCGTGAAGGAGCCCGTCGCATGACCACCGCCACGCTCGCCCCCGCCCGGGCCGCGGACAGCCGGGCCGACGACGGTCGGATCGGCCTGGCCGCCAACCTGCGCCACATCGGCGCGCTGACCCGGCGCAACCTGATGCGGATCAAGGCCGATCCGGAGTCGATGTTCGACGCCGTGCTGATGCCGATCGTCTTCACCGTGCTGTTCGTCTACGTCTTCGGCGGCGCCATCTTCGCCGGGAACCAGGACCAGTACAAGCAGTTCATGATCCCCGGCCTGCTCGGGCAGACCGGCATGACCCTGGCGGTGGCCGTCGGCACCGGTCTGAACAGCGACTTCCAGACCGGGGTGATGGACCGTTTCCGCACCCTGCCGATCGGCCGGGCCTCCGTCCTGCTCTCGAAGATCGTGGCCGAGACCCTGCGGGCCCTGCTCTCCTCGGTGATCCTGCTGACCTTCGCGTTCGTCCTCGGCTTCGAGCTGAAGACCGGCGTGCTGGAACTGCTGGCCGCGGTCGGACTGTCGCTGGTGTTCGGCATGTCGATCGTCTGGATCTCGATGCTGCTCGGCATGTCGATGAAGAGCGCCCAGGCGGTGCAGGGCGTCTCCATGCTGGTCCTGATGCCGATGCAGTTCGGCAGCTCGATCTTCGCGCCGACCGACACCATGCCGGGCTGGCTGCAGTCCTTCACCAAGGTCAACCCGCTGTCCGCGCTGGCCGACGCCTCCCGGGCCCTGCTCAACGGCCAAGGGGCGGTGGCCCATCCGACGATGATCGTGCTGGTGTGGTCCGCCGCCGCCACCGCGATCTTCGCCCCGCTCGCCGTGGCCCGCTTCCGCAAGCGGACCTGAGCCCGACTTCCGCCGGCCGACCCGGAAACGGGCCGGCGGACGGAACGGCCGGCCGCCCGGGACAGGCGCCGGCCGTCGTAGGGGCCCGGGGGGGGGGGGGGGGGGGGGGGGGGGGGAGAGGAGGAGGGGGGGGGGGGGGGGGAGCACGGTGAGCAGGAGCAGTGGTCCCATCACCAATGGATGGATGCTGAGCTCCCGGGCCTCCCTGTA
>NZ_JBVHXY010000004.1:58434-85325 GCF_055569215.1 Kitasatospora sp. NPDC029312
GGTGTGGGAGGGGGGTAGCCGCGGGGGGGGGGGGGGGGGGGGGGGGGGTGGTGGGGGGCACCGCCCCCCCCCCCCCCCCCCCGGGCCGCACGAGCCCGGGCGAGCCGGCCACTTGCCCGGATCAGCCGACCAAGTCCCGCAGGAACTCCTGGACCTGGTCCTGCGTCATCGCCTCGCCCTGGGCGTGCGCCTCCTCGTACGCGGCGTCGCCCAGCAGCCCCCGCAGGGCGGCGGCCGACCGCTCCCGGCCGGCGCGCTCCAGGTAGCCGCCCTTCGGGCCGTTCAGCACGTTGTGCGCGCCCTGCAGCACGGCGGCGAGTCGGGCCCGGTCCAGGTCCCCGTCGCGCTCGGCGAAGGAACGCAGTACCCCGACCGTGGCCGGCACCACCATGACCGTCATCTGCTCGACGAATCCGGAGGAGGACATGGCCGCCCGCAGCATCCTCCGGCCCTCGCGGATCAGCTCGAGTCCTCGGTCCGGGTCGCCGGCCTGGGCCGTGATCCAGCCCCGGGAGGCGCTCAACAGCCCGGAGACGACCCCCGGCGCGAAGAAGCCCACCCTGGCCGCGTCGAGCGGGTCCAGCTCGGCCAGCGCCCGCGCGTAGTCGCCGCGATGGGCGTGCAGTCCGCAGAGCGTCAGGTGGCCGAACAGCCACGCGCTGGCGCCGGCCTGGTTCATGCCCGGGGTGTCGAGCGAGGCCAGTGCCTCCCGCACGATCCGCTCGCCGCGTTCCTCGTCCTGCTCCAGCAGGGCGTTGCCGAGGTTCACCCGCAGCATCGGCACCTCGTGCGGCGCGCCGAGTTCCTCGGCCAGCTCGACCGCGCGCTCGTACGCGGCGACGGCGGCCTCCGGCTCGCCCCGGTTGGCCAGCGACTCACCGCGGGCCGCCATCGCCTGCGAGATCCCCCAGAGGTTGCCGGCCTGCTCGTACAGCTCCAGGGAGCGCTCGCCGTCCCGGAGGCCCTGCTCCTCGCCGCCCGGCCAGTCGTTCATCATCTTGGCCCGGAGCTGCAGGATGAAGGCGAGGTCGTTCGCGTCGCCGTGGCGCTCGCAGCCTTCGACGGCGTCGTCCATCAGCTCCCTGGTCAGGTTCAGGCGACCGGACAGGAAGGCGCCGAACACCCGCATCAGCCCCGGGAAGCGGTAGGCCTGGGGCAGCTCCGGGCCGTAGACGTCCAGCAGCTTCCGGGCGACGGTGACCGCCTTCGGATCGCCGAGCACCTCCAGGTTGCCCTCGAACAGCCCGAGCAGCCGGTACATCGCGATCAGCCGGCGGGCCTCCTCGACCACCCCCTCGGGCATCGGCACGCCGTACTCGAGCACCGTCCGCTCCAGCGGCACCGGTGGCGGGACGTCCGGACCGAGCGGATCCGGGCCGAGCGCGGCGACCGCGTCGTACCAACCCCGGGCCTCCAGGCCGTAGCCGCGCAGCGACCAGTACCAGCTCATGCCGAGGGCGAGGACCAGGGCCTGTTCCTCGTCCCGCCGGTCGACCGCGCGGCGCAGCGCGGCGCGGATGTTGTCCTGCTCCCGCTCCAGCACGGCCAGCCAGTGCAGCTGCTGGGGTCCGTGGATGTTCCGGTCGGCCGCGGCGACCATCTCGCGGAAGTGCGCCAGGTGGCGGCCCTCGGTCGCCTCCGCCTCGGTGGCCTGGGCGAGCCGCTCCTGCGCGTACTCGTGGATGGTCTCCAGCATCCGGTAACGCGGCAGTCCCCCGCCGCCGAGGTCCGCCACCACGAGGGACTTGTCGACCAGGGAGAGCAGCAGGTCGGCGACCTCGTCGCGCGGCACCTCCACGCCGTCGGCGCAGATCGCCTCGGCGTCCTCCAGCCGCCAGCCGCCGGCGAACACCGACAGGCGCCGCAGGACGGCCTTCTCCCGCTTGCCCAGCAGGTCCCAGCTCCAGTCGACCACCGCGCGCAGGGTCTGCTGGCGCGGCAGCAGGGTGCGGCTGCCGGCGGTGAGCAGCGCGAAGCGGCCGTCGAGGCGGTCGGCGATCTGGCGGGCCGTCATCACCCGGAGGCGGGCGGCGGCCAGTTCGATGGCCAGCGGCAGGCCGTCCAGGCGACGGCAGATCTCGGCGCAGGCCTCCGGCTCGCTGCCCGGATCGTAGCCGGGGCGGGCGGCGGCGGCGCGCTCGCCGAACAGGCGCAGTGCCACGGGCGCGGGCAGCGGCTCGACCGGCAGCACGCTCTCGCCGGGCACGCCGAGCGGTTCGCGGCTGGTGGCGAGCACGGTGAGTCCGGGGCACTCGACGAGCAGGGTGGCGGCAAGGTCGGCGGCCGCCTGGATCAGGTGCTCGCAGTTGTCGAGGACGAGCAGCATCCGGCGGTGGGCGCAGTGCTCGACCAGTCGGCGCAGCGGGTCCTCGGCGCGCTTCTCGATCACGTCGGTGACGAGACTGCTGCTGCTGTGGAGGACGATCTCGCGCAGACCGAGCGCGGAGACCACGGCGGCGGGGACGGCGTCCGGGCTCTCCAGCGGGGCGAGTTCGGCCACCCACACGCCCTCCGGCCAGCGCCCGGCGGCGAGTTCGGCCCGGCCGGCCTCGACCGCGAGGCTCGTCTTGCCGGAGCCGCCGGGGCCGGTCAGGGTGACCAGCCGCCCGTCCGTCAGGATCTCGCGCAGGGCGGCAAGGTCGCTCTCCCGACCGACGAAACTGGTCAGCCGGCCGCGCAGATTGCCCGCGGCGCGCGGGAACCGCGGGGCCTGTAGGGGTGCGGGTGCGGGTGCGGGTGCGGGTGCGGGTGCGGGTGCGGGTGCGGGTTCGGGTGCGGGTGCGGGTGCGGGTGCGGGTTCGGGTGCGGGTGCGGGTGCGGGTGCGGGTTCGGGTTCGGGTGCGGGTGCCGGTCTGGTTGCCGGTGCGGCTTCCGTCGGCGCCGGTATCGGCGCCGGCTCCGCGGAGGCGAGCAACTCGGCGTACAGGGACTGGAGTTGGCGGCCGGGGTCGACGCCGAGCTCCTCCGCCAGGGCCCGCCTGGTCCGCTCGTAGTGGCGCAGCGCCTCGGCGGTGCGGCCGCTCTCGTGCAGCGCCCGGACCATCAGCAGTTGCAGCGGCTCGTCCAGCGGCTGCCGTTCGCACAGTTCGGCGAGTTCGGCGACCAGCTCCGCGGCCCGGCCGAGTCCGAGGTCGGCGGTGATCCGGTGGCGGCGGGCCTCCTCGCGCTGGGCCTCCAGCCGGGCGGCCGGGCCGGCGCGGTCGGGCAGGTCCGCGAGGGCCGGGCCGCGCCACAGGGCGAGCGCGGCGCGCAGCCGCTCGGCGGCGAGGGCGTGGTCGCCGGCGTCCAGGGCGCGCCGGCCCTCCGCGCTCAGCCGCTGGAAATCGGCGACGTCGGTGGCCGGGTCGGTCAGCCAGTACCCGGCGGGGCCGGAGCCGATCCGCTCCCGGCCGACGGTGCGGCGCAGCCGGCCGACCAGGGTCTGCAGCGCGGCGGAGGAGTCCTGCGGCGGCTCGGCGTCCCACACCTCGTCCACCAGCAGGTCGGCCGGGACGGGCCGGCCCTGGCGCAGAACCAGCGCCGTGAGCAGGGCCCGCAGCCTGGCCCCGCCGAGCGGGACCGGTGTGCCGTCGTCGTGGTGGGCCGTCGTGGTCCCGAGGATGCCGTAGTACACCGGTCCATTCTGGTCGATGGGCGACGGTGGGGCCGCACAATTGTGCTGGCTCGCCCTTCCCTGGCCGGGGACGGCCCCGGTCCGCCCCCGAGGCGGCGGAACCGGTGGCGAGCCCTCGGACGTTCACCGGGCACGGCTTGTCCGGCCCCGGGCCCGCCCGGCATGATCGGCTCTGCCGTCGTTCTTTTCCCCCTGCCCACGGAGCACCCCACCATGACCTTCGCCGCCACGCCGCGGTCCCGCAGCGAGGACCGCCGGATCAGCCCGGTGTTCTGGGTGCTCCTCGCCATCCTCGCCACCTCCGCCTGGGCGGTGTACGCCGGCTACGGCAACGTCCGCTTCGGGGTGTTCCTGTTCGTGGTGTCGGGGTGGATGGTCTCGCTCTGCCTGCACGAGTACGCCCACGCGCGCACCGCGCTGCACGGCGGCGACATCACCGTCGGCGCCAAGGGCTACCTCACGCTCAACCCGTTGAAGTACACCAACGTGCTGCTCAGCTTCGTGCTGCCGATCGTCTTCATGATCTTCGGCAACATCGGCCTGCCCGGCGGCTCGGTGTGGATCGAACGGCACCGGATCCAGGGCCGGCTCAAGCACAGCCTGATCTCGGCGGCCGGGCCGCTGGTGAACGTGGTGTTCGCCGCGGCGCTGCTGGTCCCGGTCGGCGCGGGCTGGCTGGACGACTCGACGCTGCACGCCACGTACTACGACTACGAGCTGACCGTCTCGCCGTTCGCCTGCGCCCTCGGCTTCCTCGGCCTGCTGCAGCTCAGCGCGGCCCTGCTGAACCTGCTGCCGCTGCCCGGCCTGGACGGCTACGGGATCGTCGAGCCCTGGCTCTCGGCCAAGACCCGGCGCGCGGTCGAGCCGTTCGCGCCGTACGGCATGCTCGCCGTGTTCGCGCTGCTGTGGCAGCCGGAGGTGAACTCGTTCTTCTTCGGAGTCCTCCACGACCTGATGAACCTGTTCGGCGTGAACACCGACTACGCGACGGTCGGGCGGTACCTGTTCAGCTTCTGGAAGAGCTAGTTCCGGAGGGGCTAGGCCTGCTCGACGGCCGCCGCGGCGGCGAGCTTCTCCTTGCGGCGGTTCATCCACAGCACGTTGCTCGCCACACCGGCCAGCGGGAGCCAGATCAGCCCGATCCAGAAGCCCGCGACCACCGAGACCACGGCGGCCGCCAGGGCCAGGACGGTGACGATCAGGGCGATGAGGGACGTGCGAGGCATGACGCGGGGCTCCTAGGCGGGGGGCGGACGGCCGGTGCGACCGCCCCCATTGTCGCCGACCTCACCTCCGGAGGAGGCCCAGGGGGCGGCCGACACGACGTCCGCCGGTCACGTCGGTCACACGTCGGTGACCCGCAGGCCCGCATGGGCCTTGTAGCGGCGGTTGACCGAGATCAGGTTGGCCACCAGCGCCTCCACCTGGTGGGCGTTGCGCAGTCGGCCCGCGAAGATGCCCCGCATGCCGGGGATCAGGCCCGCGAGCGCCCGCACCACGTCGGTGGCGGCCCGGTCGTCACCGAGCACCATCACGTCGGTGTCGATCCGCTCCACCGACTCGTCCAGCAGCAGCACCGCCGAGAGGTGGTGGAAGGCGGCGGTGACCCGGGAGTCCGGCAGCAGCGCGGCGGCCTGCTCGGCGGCGCTGCCCTCCTCCGGCTTCAGCGCGTACGCGCCCTGCTTGTCGAAGCCCAGCGGGTTGACGCAGTCGACGACGATCTTTCCGGCCAGTTCCTGGCGCAGCGAGCTCAGGGTGGCGGCGTGGCCGTCCCACGGGACGGCCACGATCACCACGTCGCTCTCCCGGGCGACGGTGGCGTTGTCGGCGCCGCGCACACCGACGCCCAGCTCGGCGGCCGAGGCCTCGGCCCGGGCCGCGTCGCGGGAGCCGATGATCACCTGCTGGCCTGCCTTGGCCAGCCGCAGGGCCAAGCCCCGCCCCTGGTCGCCGGTGCCGCCGAGGACACCGACCACCAGCTGCGAGACGTCCGGCACGTCGTGGGCCGGGTTTGTCGCTGAATCGAGGGAAGTCATGGGCCGATCCTGCCAAATCCCCGGCCGGGCGCGACATTCTGGGCCGCATGGACGCGGTGAGAGTTTCGGCACTCCGGCAGCGGCTGGCGGGCACCGGCTGGCTGGAGGCGGCCGGCGCCTTCGCCGGCACGCTGCGGCGTTCGGTGGAGCGGCGCGGGGCGGGTGAGCTGCTGCTGGTCGGCACCGAGGCGTACGAGCCCTGGCACCTGGCGGCCCACCTCGCGGACGAGGCCGCCTGGTCTGCCGTCCCCCGGCTGGCTCCCACCCTGCTCAGGCATCGTCCGCCCGCCGCCGCCCCGGCCCACCTGGCGCACGGCCTGCCGCGGCTCGCCGAGGCCCGGCGCGGCGCCACCGTCCTGGTGGTGGCCCCCGGGTCGGCGGGCGCCCCCCTGCTGGAGCGGGTGCAGGACGCCCGCCGGCACGGCGCGACCGTCCTCGCGCTCGACGGCGCCGCCCCCGGGACGCCGGGCGAGCTCGGCGGGATCGCCCATGAACGGCTGGCCGTCGGCACCGCCGCCGACGAGCCCTTCGACCTCGCCCAGCACCTGGTCAGCGCGGCCGCCGGGCAGCCGGCCGGCCGCCGCTCGGTCCTGGACCGGCTGGCCGAGCTCGCCGGGCGGCTGACCTCGGCACCCGTGCTCAGCCGCTGGTGAAAAACCCGTTGCCGGGAGCGGACCGACCGTCCGAGGATGCGGGCCCGTGAACGACGACGGACCACCGCATACCGGGCGGCTGCGCACGCTGCTGCGCTCCCTGACGCCCGACCTGTCCCCGTGGCGCGCCTCCCGCGACTTCCGCTACCTGTGGACGTCCGGCTGCGTCACCAGCTTCGGCAGCTTCCTGACGTACGTCGCCATGCCGATGCAGATCAAGGAGCTCACCGGCTCCGGCTGATCGGTGTGCGGGCCGCCGTCTGGAGCGGCGGCCTGGCCTGTGTGGTCGCCGTCCTCGCGGTCGCCGCCGCCCTGCCCCGACTGCTCGCCTACGACGACCGCACCGACCCCCACACGGCGGCGGTCCGGGCCGACCACGAACGGGCCGAACGTGAACGGGCGGAACGTGAACGGGCGGAACGTGAACGGACGGAACAGCGCCGGGCCGCCCCGGAGGCCCCCGCCGCGGTCTGACCGGACGGGGCGGCGGGTGCTCCGGCAGTCGGCCTGCCGGGCCGACCGGGCCGGCCGGGCGGTCCCGCGGCCCCGACTACTCCGCCTCGTCCTTCGGCTTGTCGGTCCAGCGCGGGTCGTTCTGCCACTCGCGGTTGCGCTCGTCCGCGATCTGCAGCGCGTTGCCGGCCTCCTGAGGGCTGTCGTACGGGCCGAGGCGGTCCTTGGCCGGACACTCCGGCCCCTCCTCGACCTTGCCGTGCTTGATGCAGTAGAACCACTCACCGGGCTTTCCGGTCGGCTTGCGGTGGAATCCCAGGGGCATGACGCCCTCCCGTCCAGACATAGGGTCGGTACCGATCATCCCCCGCCCGGACCCATCCGCACACCGCCCGGGGCTCCAGGGCCCGGCGGCTAGACTCGCCGCCATGGCTCTCGTACCCGGCATCCAGTCCCCCACCCGCAAGGTCCCGGCGCACATCGCGCGTCCCGAGTACGTCGGGCGGCCCGCCCCGACGCCGTACACCGGGCCCGAGGTGCAGACGGCCGAGACGATCGAGAAGATGCGGATCGCGGGCGGGATCGCCGCCCGGGCGATGGCGGAGGCGGCCAAGCTGATCGCGCCCGGGGTCACCACCGACGCGCTGGATGCCGTCGCCCACGAGTACATGTGCGACCACGGCGCCTACCCGTCCGACCTCGGCTACCGGGGCTTCCCCAAGTCGATCTGCACCTCGGTCAACGAGGTGATCTGCCACGGCATCCCGGACTCGACGGTGCTGCAGGACGGCGACATCGTCAACATCGACGCCACCGCGTACATCCACGGCGTGCACGGCGACCTCAACGCCACCTACCTGGTCGGCGACGTGGACGAGGAGTCCCGGCTGCTGGTCGAGCGCACCCGGGAGTCCCTCAACCGGGCGATCAAGGCGGTCAGGCCCGGCCGCCAGATCAACGTCATCGGTCGGGTCATCGAGTCCTACGCCAAGCGCTTCGACTACGGCGTGGTGCGGGACTTCACCGGACACGGCATCAACACGTCGTTCCACTCCGGCCTGATCATCCCGCACTACGACAGCGAGCGGGCCACCGAGGTGATCAAGCCGGGCATGACCTTCACCATCGAGCCGATGCTGACGCTGGGCACCTACGACTACGAGATCTGGCCGGACGGCTGGACGGTCGTCACCAAGGACCGCAAGCGCACCGCCCAGTTCGAGCACACCCTGGTGGTCACGGCGGACGGCGCGGAGATCCTCACCCTGCCGTGACCCGGCCGCCCCTCAGCCGATGAGCCACTGCTCCTCGGCCACCGCGCCCACCTCGGTGCAGGCGTCCGTGAGCACGTCCAGGACGCGCAGCGGGTCCGGCAGCGGCTGCTCGGGCCCGCGCAGCCACCGCACCCGGGAGCCGTCCGGCAGCGCGGCCGGCGGGAGCAGGGTGTACGAGCCGCGGCAGTGCCAGCGCAGGCCGGGGTGCTCGGACATGGTGTCCGGGGTGGAGTCGAGCGCGCTCGGCCACCACTCGTCCTCGTCCTGCGGGGTGCCGCGGGTGGCGGTGAAGAAGAGGTAGCGGTCCTCGCCGACGGCGGCGACGGGCCCCTCGACGCCCAGTGCGGTCAGCCGCTCCAGCGCCAGCCGTCCGGCTTCGGCCGGGACGTCCAGCACGTCGTGCACCCGGCCGGTGGCGGTGACGAAGTTGGCCTGGGGGTCGCGGGAGAGCCAGCGGGAGAGCTGGTCGGGGTCGGTGGTGGCCTGGGTCTGCCAGGCGAAGGAGACCGGGTGCTGGGCCGGGGCCGGACAGGCCACCCGGTCGCAGGAACACCGGTAGCCGGCCGGGTGGGCGGCGGGAGCGAGCGGGAATCCGGCGCGCAGCGCGCCGAGCAGCTGATCGAGTCTGGTGGCCGGGTCCGGGCCACCCGGGCGGACCCGCTGTCGCTCACGCTTCTGCCACCAGGTCGTCCACCTGCTGCCGGCTTCCATCGGGCCCCTTCCGCGCACTGCCGTGCCTGGTGCGACACAGCGTTCGACGTATCACTCCGACGCAACGCACAGCGCCCCCCGCTGCTTCCCCGGAAGGTGCTCGGCCCTGCTGTCTGCGCCCCGCCGGCCGCGGCCCGGGGTCACCGGACGGCCGACGCCCGGGTCACGGTACGAAGTCGCGGCAGCACGCTGTCCGCGCCGGTTCCGACCGGAGGGCACGCAGATCCGCGCCTCGCCCGGCCCGTACGGGGCCCGCTGACCCGGGGTGGACCCCGAGGGCGTACAGGAAGGATAAGGGTGCGCGAGGCCTCCGGATGACCGGGGGAGGTGCCTCGCCGGTCACACTGCGGCCACCGGGCCCTCACCTGGCCTCCCCTTCGGGGTGCTCCGCCCGTGGCCACCGGGCGGGGATGAGACCCTGGAGGGGTGAAGAGCGCGGACACCGAATTCGTCGGCGGCCCCCTGGACGGGAAGATCCTCCCGATTCCCCTGGGGCCGATGCTGGGCGTGCCGAAGAAGTACAAGGTCCCCGTCCCCGCGCACGGCGACGCCCCCGCGCGCACACTGGTGTACGTCCGGAGCAAGCAGGTTCGGGGCCTGAGCTGGTTCTGGCGCTACGAGTTCGACGAGGCGGCCACCACCAAGGCCTCCGGCTGACGGGCCGCCCGCCGCGTCCCCCTCATCGCCTCCCCGGGAGGTCGGCATGGCCAGAGCGGTACGGCGTCCCGGACGGCACCACCGGAGCCGCGCGCAGGCGGTCGCCCACCACAACCGGCAGATCGCCTGGACCACCGGGGTACTGCTCCTGGCGGTCTGCCTCTACACCGTGACGATCGGGCCCGACAGCTGGCTCTGGTTCGCCTGGGCGGTGCTGCTGCTCGCCTGCGTGGCCCTGTTCATCGTCCGGCCCTGAGCCCGGGGATCCGGGCGTTCGGGGCCCGGGACCCACGGGGTCCGCAGTGCAGCGGCACCGCCCGTCGGCGTCCCCCCGCGCCGGTCAGTCATCCTCGGCGAGGATCAGGTACAGCTTCTTGCGGGCCTCGGTCAGCACCGCCAAGCCCTTGGCGCGCTGCGCCTCGGTGCCGGTCCGCATGACCTGCTGGATGGCCTGTCCGACGGTTGCGAGCGCCTGGCCCACCTCCTGGACCGCCTCCCAGTCCGCCTCCCGGCCGGCCTCCGCCCACGGCTCGGCGGGCCCGGCCTCGGCCTCGACGCGGCCCGCCTCGGTGAGCGAGACCAGCCGCTTGCCGCCGACCTCCTCCGCGGTGATCAGTCCCTCCTCCTCCAGCAGCTGGAGGTTGGGGTAGATCGAGCCCGGGCTGGGCCGCCAGGCCCCGCCGGTCCGCTCGGTGATCTCGGCGATCATCTCGTAGCCGTGCATCGGCCGCTCCTTGAGCAGGGCCAGCAGCGAGGCCCGGACGTCACCGCGCCGCGCCCGGCCGCCGCGCCGCCCGTGCGGGCCGCCGCGCCGGGCGCCGTGGCCGGCGAAGCCGTGCCCGAACGGGCCGCCGCGCGGCGGGCCGAAGCCGCCGAAGGCCTGCCGCCCCTCGAAGTCCTCCCCGGGGGTGCCCCGGAACTCGGGGCCCGGGCCGCGGCGCCGTCCGCCGCCGCGCGGGCCCTCTCCACGAAATCGCATTCCTGAGCGCATGGCGCTCACCTCCTGGTTCGACGAAACAGTCGAGTTACTGTCTCGATAGTTCGACGATATATCGGTGACTGTCGCTCGTCAACGCTTTCCGACACGGGCCCGCCGCACGGCCCGGGGGCGGCTCAGCGGATACGGTGACGGGCATGGCCGGTGAACGAGACCTTGCGACCCTGCTGAGCGGGCTGCGCCCGCAGCTCAACCCGGGGCGGTACGTCTACTGCACCCTCCCCGCAAAGGTGCCCGCCGGGATGCGACCGGTGGCGACCGTCGCCGAGCCCGAAGGGGTCACGGTGGTCGTCGCCCAGGAGGAGGCGGACGCGCTCGGGCTGCGCTACGAGTACGTGGCGGCCTGGATCACCCTGCGGGTCCACTCGGCGCTGGAGGCCGTCGGGCTGACCGCCGCCGTGGCCGGGCGGCTCGCCGAGGAGGGCATCAGCTGCAACCTGGTGGCCGGCTTCCACCACGACCACCTGTTCGTCGGCGCCGACGACGCCGACCGCGCCGTACGCGCCCTGGAGGAGCTGTCCGCCCGAGCCGCCCGATCCGCCTGACGGCACCGCCGGGTGGCCGCCGCCCACCGCCGCTTCGACACTGGAGACAGCCGCCCCGCCAGGGCCGGCCCCACCGGAAGGAGACGGCCGCCATGGCCACCTGTGTCACCTGCGGCAACGACTACTGGCTCGCCTTCGAGATCAAGACGGTCACCGGCGACAGCTACACCTTCGACAGCTTCGAGTGCGCGATGGAGAAGCTCGCGCCCCGCTGCGAGCAGTGCAACGTCCGCATCGTCGGCCACGGCGTCGAAGTGGCCGGCATGTTCTTCTGCTGCGCCAACTGCGCCCGCGTCAACGGCGGCCTGGGCGAGCAGATCCGGGACGCCGTCGGTTCCCGCCCCGCCTGAAGCGCGAAGGCCCCCCGGCCCGCTCGGTGAGCGCGGCCGGAGGGCCTTCGGACGTCCAGGGGCGGAAGAGTCGGCCTGTACGCCGGGTTCTGTCTCCCGGGTTGCTCGCGCGGCCCGGGGAGGCGGTCATCCATCTAGGGCTGCCGTTGCCGACAGCCTCGTGCGGTCCACCCGCGGACTCGGGCGAGCAGCCTTCAGACGTCCGCGCACGGTACCCGAGGGCACCGATCTTGACCTTGCTCCAGGTGGGGTTTACCTAGCCGGCCGAGTCACCCCGGTCGCTGGTGGTCTCTTACACCACCGTTTCACCCTTACCCACGCGCCGAAGCGGTGGGCGGTCTGCTTTCTGTGGCACTGTCCCGCGGGTCACCCCGGGTGGGCGTTACCCACCACCCTGCTCTGTGGAGCCCGGACGTTCCTCGGCGGGTCAGGGACCCGTCGCGACCGCCCGGCCGGCTCTTCCGCCGTAACCGTCATCGTAGCCGCTCGGGCGGAGCCTCCCGCACACCGGTCCGAGCCGCCGGCGGCTCGGCCCCGAGGCGGACGGCCACCCGGGCGGCCGTCCCGGTGGCCCAGGCGGTGGTGGTCACCAGTCCGAGGACGAGGATCACAGCGCCGAGCCCGACCAGGATCCACCAGCCGGCGTGACTGGCCGGGGCGAAGCCGGCGGCCATCGGCCCGACCACGGCCGAGGTGACGACCGTACCGATCACCGCCACGCCCAGCGACTGGCCCACCTGGCGGCTGGTCGAGGCGACCGCGGCGGCCACCCCCGCCTGGGCGCGCGGCATCCCGGAGACGGCGGCGTTGGTGATCGGCGGGTTGACCATGCCGAAGCCGAAGCCGAACAGCGCGTACGCGACCAGCAGCAGCGCCGACGGCGAGTCGGCGGTCAGCCGGGTGAGCAGCAGGCCGCTCGCGGCGAGGCAGAACCCGGCGACGGCCAGCGGCAGGCGCGGGCCGCGGCCGCTGACGATCCGCCCGGACACCGGCGAGCAGACCAGCATCATCCCGGCCATCGGCAGCGTCCACAGGCCGGCCTCGACCGGGCCGTAGTGCCGGACGTCCTGCAGGTAGAGGGTGTTGAGGAAGAGGAAGCCGCCCAGCGCGGCGAAGGCGCAGACCGCGGTGACGGTGGCCCCGGTGAACGGGGCGCTGGCGAAGAACCGCGGGTCCACCAGCGGCTCGGCGACCCGCCGCTCCCAGACCGGGAAGGCGACCAGCGCGGCCACCGCCGCGGCGGCGAGCGCGAGGATCAGCGGGGAGGTCCAGCCGTTGCCCGGGCCCTCGATGATCGCGGCGGTTCCGCAGCCCAGCAGGATGATCATCAGCAGTTGCCCGACCGGGTCCAGCCGGCGCGGCCTCGGCGCGCGCGACTCGGGGACGTAGCGGACGGTCAGCAGGATCGCGGCGAGCGCCACCGGGACGTTGATCAGGAAGATCGAGGGCCAGCCCGCGCCGTCCACCAGGAAACCGCCGAGCAGCGGCCCGAGCGCCATCGAGATCCCGACCACGCCGCCCCAGACGCCGATCGCCCGGGCCCGCTCCCTGGGATCGGTGAAGGTGTTGGTGATGATCGACATCGCCACCGGGTTGAGCATCGACCCACCGACGGCCTGCACCGCCCGGAACACCACCAGCCATTCCAGGCTCGGCGCCAGGCTGCACAGCAGCGAGCCGAGCGCGAAACAGGCCAGCCCGATCCGGAACACCCGGCGGCGGCCGAAGCGGTCGGCCACCGAGCCGAACAGCATCAGCAGCGAGGCCAGCACCACGGTGTAGGCGTCGATGATCCACTGCAGCCCGGAGGCCGGGGCGTCCAGGTCCTTCTGGATCGCCGGCAGGGCGATGTTCACCACGGTGTTGTCCAGGCCGACGATGAACAGGCTCATGCAGCAGATCGCGAGGACGAGCAGCCGGCGGCGGCGCCCCGGGTCGGCGTCGGGGGCGGAGGTCGGCACGGGGGTGGGGGCGGGGAGGGGGGCAGCATCAGGCACGGACCGATCCTCCCACCGCCGGGCGGGGCCGGGGCCACGGATCGGACCCGTCCGGGTGGCGGGACCCGCGGCTGCCCGGCGGCGGCTGGCCGGTGGCGGCGCTCAGACGGCGGCGAAGCGGACCGTCCGGGTGACCGGGTCGGCCTCGGTCAGGCGGACGTCGATCACCCGGCCGAGCGGGAGCGGCGGTCCGGCGGCGCCGGGGCCCCCGGGGGTGTCGGCGCCGTCCGGGGCGTCCAGGACGTCCGGGACGTCCGCGCCGTCCGGGGCGTGGGCGCTGTCGCAGCGGGCCCGTACGGCGGGCTCGCGCAGCTGCACGGTGCCGGAGCCGGGGCGTTTCCCGTCCACCTCGATGACCACCGCGGAGAACTCCTCGCCCTCCCGGCCGACCAGCAGCTCCGCCTCCACCAGGTCCACGCAGGCCCGCTCCACCTCGGCCGCCCGGCGGTCCCCGCTCGCCATCAGCGCCGGCAGGGCCGGCAGCGCCTCGCGCGCCCAGTCCGGCACGTCCTCCCCCGCCGCCACCGCCGCGCACACCTCCAGCGCGAAGCGGTCGCCGAGCCGGCGCAGCGGGGCGGTGCAGTGGGCGTACGGGGCGGCCAGCGCGGCGTGGCCCGGCTCCGCGGGGGCGGGCAGGCCGCGGGACTCGTCGAAGGCCCGGTAGCCGGCGCCCCGCAGCAGCCCGGTGCAGGCGGTGAGGAAGGCGGCGTTGAGCGGGATGTCCGGGTCCAGCGAGCGGATCAGCTCCGGGTACGGGAGCGCCTGCGGCCAGTCCACGTCCAGCGCGGCGGCGATCCGGCGCAGCCGGTCGTACCCGGCGGCGGGCGCGGCGGGCAGGGTGCGCAGCAGGCCGACGCCCGCGTCCAGCATCAGTTCGGCCGCGGCCATGCCGGTGAGCAGCGAGATCTGGGCGTTCCAGCCGTCGGCGGGGGTCGGCGCCCGGTAGCCGAGGACGTAGCCGTGCAGGGTCTCCTCGACCTCCTGCTCGGGCACCGGCAGGCTGATCCCGCCGCGGGCGCGCTCCTGCTCCTCGCGCAGCCGGCCGATCACGGCGAGCAGGGCGAGCTGCTCGTCGGCGCCGCCGAGGTCCACGGCGCGCTGGACGGCGGCGTAGTCCAGGCGGCGGTGCGAGCGGACCACGGCGCGGCGGACGTCGGCCAGCACGACGGCGCCGTCGGCGTCGAGGTCCAGCTGCCAGAGCAGGGCCGGGCGCGGTTCGCCGGGCAGCAGGCTGGCGGCGTCCTCGGAGATCCGGGCCGGGTGCAGCGGGACGCGGTGGTCGGGGAAGTAGAGGGTCTCGACCCGGCGCCGGGCCTCCGCGTCGATCGCCCCGCCGGGGCGGACGAAGGCGGCCACGTCGGCGATCGCGTAGTGCACCCGGTAGCCGCCGCCCGGGCGGTGGCTGAGGTGCATGGCCTGGTCGAGGTCCCGGGAGCCCGGCGGGTCGACGGTGAACAGCGGCAGCTCGGTGTCGTCGTACTCGGGCAGCCGCGGCCGCTCGGCCGCCTCCTCCGCCTCGGCGAGCACCGCCTCGGGCCACTCGGCGTGGATCTCCAGGCGGGTGCGGAGCTCGGTCAGCTCGGTGTTGATCCGGGCGGAGTCGGCGGCCTTGACGCGCAGTTTTCGGCGAGGCATGGACGCCAGGGTAGGGCGAAACCGGGCGATTCCGGACGGAGGCTCAGCGCCCCAGCAGGGACTTCAGGTCCTTCGCCGCGAGCGCGACCGCGTCGTCGTACCCTCCGGTGGCCAGCCGCAGCATGAAGGCCACGGCGTCGTCCGGACGCGGATCGGCGTACGGCTCGGCGTTGTAGTCCAGGAACAGCAGCATCGCCTCGAAGGCGGTGCGCTTGTTGCGGTCCACCAGCGGGTGGTTGCGGGCCAGACTCTGGCCGAGTGCGACCGCCTTGGTCCACAGGTCGGGGTAGGCGTCCCCGCCGAACAGGCTCGCCTGGGGGCGAGCGATCGCGGAGAGCAGGCCGCCGAGGTCGCGGATGTTCTCCGGGCCGCCGGCGAGGTAGGTGACGTCGTCCAGGTCGAGGTACTCCGTCACAGGTCCTTCAGCCTCTCCAGCGTCTCCGCGTTGGCGGCGCGGATCCGGGCGACCACGGCGGCCCGGCGCTCGGCCCGGCCCGGTGCCCCCTCGGCGAGCGCCTGCGGGACCTCGGAGCGGCGGACCTCAAAGGCCAGCTCGGCGGTGTCCGACCCGGCGGGGGCCTCGGTCACCCGCATCCGCCCGGCCATCACCGCCTCGGCCGCCGCCCGCACCGCGAACTCCAGCGCCTGCCGGGTCTCTGCCGGCAGGCCGGCGGGCAGGCTCACGGACAGCGACTCCGCCGCGGGGTCACCGTCGTCGGGCTCCGCGTTCAGGGGGCGCATGGTCATCTCGTTCACTCTCCTCCGGGCTCACCGTAGTGGTGAACGTCCGGCGCTCCCACCGAATTGCCGCCGGCCGTGCTCTCTCTCCGATGCGGCTGTCGGCGGGGGTGTAAGCACTCGTACGGTGGGGCCGAGGGCTACGGAGGGGGTTCGGGCGATGGCTGGTGTGGTGCGGGTCGCCGGGGGTGCGGTGTCGGCGGCCTTGGCGGTGACGGGGGCGCTGCACGCGGTGTGGGCGGTGTCGCCGTGGCCGCTGCGGACGCCGGACGAGTTCGCGGACGCCGTGGTGGGGGCGGGGGACGGTGTGCCGCCGGCGGGGGCGTGTCTGGCGGTGGCGGGGCTGCTG
This sequence comes from Kitasatospora sp. NPDC029312, assembly GCF_055569215.1. Taxonomy (NCBI): domain Bacteria; kingdom Bacillati; phylum Actinomycetota; class Actinomycetes; order Kitasatosporales; family Streptomycetaceae; genus Kitasatospora; species Kitasatospora sp. NPDC029312. The sequence goes on from NZ_JBVHXY010000004.1 coordinate 74,446, forward strand.
GGGGCGGCCTCGTACCTGGTGGCGGCGGAGGCCGGGGTGTTGCCGGCGGCCGGGCCGCGGGGGTTGCGGCGGGCGGGGGTGCGGGCGGCGGCCGGGGTGCTGTTGGCGCGCGGGGTGGCCGGGCCGGTGGTGTTCGGGCGGGTCAGTGCGCGCACGGAGCGGTTCCGGCGGCTGAACGTGCGGTACTACTCGCCGCTGTGCGTGGCGTTGGGAGCCGGAGCGGCCGCAGTAGGGTGGCGGGGTTCGTCTGCCACAAACTGTTGAGGAGTCCGCTGTGCTGGTGCTGTTGCCGCCCTCGGAGGGCAAGGCCGCGTCCGGGGACGGCGAGCCCGTCGCGCTCGACCGGCTGTCGCTGCCGGGGCTGACGGCGGCGCGCGGCGCGGTGCTGGACGCGCTGGTCGGCCTCTGCCGGGGCGACGAGGACACCGCCGCCGAGGTGCTGAGCCTGACCCCCGGGCTGCGCGGCGAGATCGCCAAGAACGCGGGCCTGCCGACGGCGGGGGCCCGTCCGGCGGCCGAGGTGTACACCGGGGTGCTGTTCGACAACCTGGACCTGGCCGGCCTGGACGCCGCCGCCTACGAGCGCGCCGAGCGTTCGCTGCTGGTGTTCTCCGGGCTGTGGGGCGCGGTGCGGATCTCGGACCGGATCCCGTCCTACCGCTGCTCGATGGGCGTGAAGCTGCCCGGGCCGGGGGCGCTCGGCGCGCACTGGCGGGGCGCGATGGCCCCGGTGCTGCCGGAGGTGGCGGACGGGCTGGTGCTGGACCTGCGCAGTTCCGCCTACGCGGCGGCCTGGAAGCCGGCCGGCGAGGTGGCGTCCCGTACCGCGACCGTCCGGGTGCTGCAGGAGCGGGACGGCAAGCGCACGGTGGTCAGCCACTTCAACAAGGCGACCAAGGGCCGGCTGGTGCGGGACCTGCTGGTCGCCGGGGCCGAGCCGAAGACGCCGGGCGAGCTGTTGGACGCGCTGCGGGAGCTGGGCCACCGGGTCGAGACGGCGGCGGAGGGCACAGCGCGCAAGCCGTGGCAACTGGACGTGGTGGTCACCGAGGTGCACTGACCCCCCGGGACGGCCGGCGGGGGCCCGGCGGGGTCAGCGCAGGTGCGAGGTGTCGTTGAGCAGCCGCAGCGAGGCGTTGCCGTCCGCGTAGTACTGGACGGCGCAGATCGAGGCGGCGGACAGCTCCATCCGGTACATCGAGTCGGGCGGGGCGCCGAGCGCCAGCCGGACCAGCGTCTTGATGGGGCTGACGTGGGACACCACCAGCACGGTCTTCCCCGCGTACCGGGCGAGGATCTTGTCCCGGGCGACGCCGGCCCGGTGGGTGAGGGTGGTGAAGCTCTCGGCACTGCCCGTCGGCTTGGCCTTGGCGGAGCCCAGCCAGGCCGCGAGGTCGGCGGGGTACCGCTCGTGCACCTCGGCGAAGGTCAGGCCCTCCCAGTCGCCGAAGTCGACCTCACGCAGCCCCTCCTCGTACCGGACCTCCAGGCCGAGCCGGGCGGCGACGGTCTCGGCGGTCTGCCGGGTGCGGCGCATCGGGGAGGCGACCACCGCCTGGATGCTGCCGCGCGCGGCCAGCGCCTCGGCGGCCCGTTCGGCCTGCCAGCGGCCCTTGTCGGAGAGCTCCGGGTCGGTGCCGCCGCTGCCGGAGAAACGCTTCTCCGGGGTGAGCGGGGTCTCGCCGTGGCGCAGCAGCACGAAGGTGGTGGGGGTGCCGAGGTCGGCGGGCGCGGCCCAGCCCGCCTTGGGGGCGGCGGTCTCCAGCGCCGGCTCCAGCGGCGGCTCCGCGACGGTCGCAGGGGCGGTCGCCGGGGCCTTCGGCCGGGGCTCCCACGGGCGGCCCGCCTGACCGGCGTCCATCGCCTCGTTGGCCAGCCGGTCGGCGTCCTTGTTCCGCTCGCGCGGGATCCAGGTGTAGCTGACCCGGTCACGCGGGAAGACGGTGCGCGCCTCGGCGGCGAGCGGCTGCATGTCGGGGTGCTTGATCTTCCAGCGCCCCGACATCTGCTCGACGACCAGCTTGGAGTCCATCCGGACGTCCACCGAGGCGTCCGGGTCGAGCGCGTGGGCCGCCCTGAGCCCGGCGATCAGGCCCCGGTACTCGGCCACGTTGTTGGTGGCGTGGCCGATGAACTCGGCGGCTTCCGCGACGAGCTGCCCGGTGTCGCCGTCCCGGACCACCGCACCGTAGCCGGCCGGCCCCGGGTTGCCCCGGGACCCGCCGTCCGCCTCGACGATGAAGCGCGCCGCCACCGGCTCAGACGCCCGATTCGGCGGTGCGGACCAGGATCCGCGAGCAGTTCTCGCAGCGGACGACCTTGTCGGCCGGCTCGGCCTTGATGGCGTTCAGCTCGGTGATCGAGAACTCGGTGCGGCAACCCTCGCAGCGGCGCTGGAAGAGGCGGGCCGCGCCGACGCCGCCCTGGGTCTCGCGCAGCTTGGCGTACAGCTTCAGCAGGTCGGCGGGGATGACGGCGGCGACGGCCTCGCGGTCGCGCCTGACCTTCTCGACCTCGGCGTCGATCTCGGCGAAGGCGGCGTCGCGGCGGCCCTCGGCCTCGGTGAGGACGACGGTGGAGTGCTCCAGGCGGGCGCTCAGCTCCTCGACCCGGCTGTTGGCGCTCTCCTGGCGCTCCATGATCTCCAGCACGACCTCCTCGAGGTCGCCCTGGCGCTTGGCCAGCGAGCCGATCTCGTGCTGGAGGTTCTCCAGGTCCCTCGGCGAGGTGATCGCGCCGGAGTCCAGGCGCTGCTGGTTGCGGGCGGCACGGGCGCGGACCTGCTCGACGTCCTGCTCGGCCTTGGTCAGCTCGCGGGCGGTGTCGCCCCTCTGGGCCTCGGCGGCGATGACGAGGTCCTTGAGCGCGGTGTGGTCGGCGGTGACCTTCTCGATCTCGGCGTGCTCCGGCAGGCTCCGGCGCCGGTGGGCCAGCTGGTCGAGCTTCGAGTCGATGGCCTGGAGGTCGAGCAGGCGGATCTGGTCGGCGGGCGCGGCGTTCAAGCGGAAAGCTCCTGTGAATCGGGTCAGGCGGTGAAGGACATGGGGGCGTGCGCGGTCCACGGGTCGGTGACCCGGTGGGAGACCTTGGTCTCCACGGCCCAGCCGCGCTCGTCGGCGACGCCCCGCAGGGCGCGCTCGGCCAGGGCGAGCCAGGGCCACTCGGTGGCCCAGTGGGCGGCGTCGATCAGCGCGACCGGCGCGGCCTCGGCGGCCTCGGACGCCGGGTGGTGGCGCAGGTCGGCGGTCACGAAGGCGTCCACGCCGGCCGCCCGGACGTCGGCGAACAGGCTGTCGCCCGAACCGCCGCACACCGCGACCCGGCTGACCAGCCGGTCCGGGTCACCGGAGACGCGGACCCCGGCGGCGGTGGCCGGCAGGCCCCGGGCGACCTGAGCGGCGAAGGCGGACAGCGGCAGCGGGGGCTCCAGCAGGCCGATCCGGCCGGTGCCGCGGCGGCCCAGCGGGTCGGTCGGGTCCGGCACCAGCGGGCCGGTGACCCGCAGGCCGACCGCCTCGGCGAGCGCGTCCGAGACGCCCGGGTCGGCGTGGTCGGCGTTGGTGTGGGCGACGTGCAGCGCGATGCCGTTGGTGATCAGCGTGTGCACCACCCGGCCCTTGAAGGTGGTGGCGGCCACGCTGGTGGTGCCGCGCAGGTAGAGGGGGTGGTGGGTGACGACGAGGTCGGCGCCCCACTCCACGGCCTCGTCGACGACGGCCTGGACGGGGTCGACGGCGAACAGCACGCGGCGGACCTCGGCCTGAGGGTCCCCGCAGACCAGGCCGACGGCGTCCCAGGACTCCGCCCACTGCGGCGGGTAGACCTCTTCGAGCGCGGTGATGACGTCGGACAGTTTCGGCACCTGTCGAGACTACCGTGCGCACGGCGCCGGTCGGGCCTCGGCCGTTCGGGGGAGGCGGCTGTCCGTGGGAGCGGGTCCGGACGCGAGTCCGTGGACGGTCTCGCCGGGCCCCGGCAGCTCCGTCAGCCCCGTCAGCCCCGTCACAGGCTCAGCAGCAGGTCCCGTACGACGGCGGGCCGGGACAGGAACGGGTGGTGGCCGGTGTCGAGCTCGACGACGCCGCCGGCCCGGCGGGCGAACTCCCGCTGAAGGCGCGGCGGAGTTCCCCGGTCCTGAGCGCAGACGAGGTACGTCGAGGGCACCTGCTGCCACGCGGCCGCTCCGACCGGCTGCCCGGTGACCCGCACGCTCTGCCGGGCGAGATGGTCCGCCGCCTGCGCCTGGATGTCCGGGTCGCAGTCCTGCAGGAACGTGTCCACGAGCAGCTCCGGGCGGACCCCGAACGTGCCGACGTCGGGGTCGACGTCCAAGAACGGCGCGGGGCCGCCGTCCCCGAAGTCCGACAGGCTCTGCCCGACCTCGGGCAGGTAGCTGGAGACCAGCAGCAGGTGGCGCACCGACCCGATCCCCGCAGCGGCCTCCGCCGTGACGATGCCGCCATAGCTGTGGGCGACCACGACGGTGGGCTCGTCACTGCTCAGCAGCGCCTGCCGCACCGCCGCGACGTCCTCGGGCAGCCCCGGTCCGCCGGTGCCGCCCGGCGGACCCGCCTCACCGCAGCTCGGCAGCGCCGGCGCCACGCTCGGCACCCCTCGTTCCCGCAGCCGCTCGGACGTGCAGTGCCACCACCACGACCCGTCCCGCACGCATGCCCCGTGCACGAACACGACCCTCATCGCTGCCTCCACGTGTGCCTCGGCCGCCTTCGACCAAGCGTGGACCTGATCGCGGTCACGCGCCGTGCGTCACACGGAGAGCTGCGAATCGGGCACGGCGTCACGGCGCCCACACATCCGGGCGGGGGCACGACCCGCCAGACGGCCGCACACCGGCTGAGGCGGAGGGCGGTCGCGATCGGCTGCCGGGCGTCGGCGTGGGCGGTGGTCGGGCGGTGTTCGGACGCGGGTGCCGGGGGCGTACGGGTGCGCGTCAACCCGGCGCGCGGGCGCGCCAACCTGCGATGGGGCGCTCGTACGGGCTCGCACGGACCGTGTGCGCCCGTGCGCCGGGGCGCTCCTCGCGCACAGCAGGCCCCCCGTAGGAATTCGAAACCGCCGCTAGATCACCCTTACGAGTGAAGTGACCGGGTCTGCGTTGAGCCTTCGGTTTTCTCGAAACTAACTTCAGTCCTGCGAACGGGAGTTGCCCCGCCAGTAGCCCATCGGGGCCGGGAGGGCACTGCGCCGGAGCGGGCCCGGGGCCCGCCGAACCGGCGGCCCGGCTCCTCCTCGGAGGGGGTCGCACCCGACAGGGAACCGATCAGGCCGGGCCGCCGCGCCCCGGGTGCCGAGCAGTGGCACCCGGCGACACGGTGGCGCAGACGAAGGGATGTGGTGGCGGATGGGGGCGGGCACATCGCTGCGTACGGCCGGGGGCGGGGGGTCGGCGGGGCGCGGGCCGGCTGCGGCCGGTTCGTGGCCGGAGGCGACGCGGGCGGCACTGGCCGGTGCCGGAGGCCGGGGAGGCGACGGTGGCTGGGAGGTCACCGTCGGCGGCTTCTGGTGCACGGCCAGGCCGTCCGCGTCCTCCCCCTTACCGGAGCAGGGGTGGAAGCTCCACGTCAGCGCGGCGTCGGTGGTGGGCGGGGAGGTGCTCGCGGCGGTGGTGCGGGTGCTCGCCGCCGACCCGTGCAGCTTCAAGTTCGCCGCCGCGGAGGAGCGCTTGCGTGAGCTCAACTCCCGCAACAGCGATCGGGGTTCGGCGGGGAAGTTCATCACCGTCTACCCGGTGGGCGATGCCCAGTTCCAGCGGCTGGCGGCCGCGCTGGACCGGGCCACGGCCGGGCTGCCGGGCCCGGTGGTGCTGTCCGACCGGCCGTACCGCCCGGGCAGCCGGGTGCACTACCGGTACGGCGCCTTCGCGTCGCGGGCGGAGCTCGGCAACGACGGGGAGTACCGGTCGGTGCTGCGCGGGCCCGGTGGGGAGCGGACCGAGGACGTGCGCGGGGGGTCGTACCGGGCGCCCGGGTGGGTGCGGGATCCGTTCGCCACGGCCGGTGTCCTGGCGCCCGGTGCGCCCGCGCGCCCGGCCCGGAAGCGCGGCGGCGGGGTACTGCTGGCCGGGCGGTACGCGGTGACCGCCGCCGTCCGGCACGGCGCCAAGGGCGGCGTGTTCCTGGGGCGGGAGGCGACCGGCGGCGCGGAGGTCGTGGTCAAGCAGGCCCGCGCGCACATCGAGGTCGACCGCGCCGGGACGGACGCCCGCGACGCGCTGCGGCACGAGGCCGCGCTGCTCGCCCGCCTGGACGGGCAGGACCTTGCGCCGCGCGCCCTCGAACTGATCGAGCAGGACGACTCCGTCTTCCTGGTGCAGGAACGAATCGCCGGACAGCCGCTCGGCGCCTGGGTCGCGGCCCGGCTGCGACGCGACGGCAGCCCGGACGTGGACTGGGCCGAGGCCGAGCCGGTGGTGCACGGCCTGCTCGACCTGGTCGAGCGGGTGCACGCCCAGGCCCTGGTGCTGCGCGACCTCTCCCCCGGGAACGTGATGGTCCGCCCGGACGGCGGTCTGCGGCTGGTCGACCTCGAACTCGCCGCCGAGACCGGCCGCCGGGCCGGCTCGGCCGGCACCCCCGGCTACCGCGCCCCGGAACAGGGGCGGCTCGCCCCGGCCGGCTCCTGCATCGCCGACCCGGCGGTGGACCTGTACGCGCTCGGCGGACTGCTCTTCCTGCTCGCGACCGGACACGACCCGCTGCTGCCGGAGGACCTGCCGCACGCCCGCCCGGTCGCCGAGCGCCTCGGCCGCTGGCTCGCCCTCGCCGCCCGCACGGGTGCGACGGCGCGGCGGCTGGCCCCGCTGGTACTGGGGCTGCGGGCCGAGGAACCCGAAGGGCGGTGGAGCGTGGCCCGGGCGCGGGCCGAACTGGGCGGAGCGGCGCGGATCACCGTCAGTCCGCTGTGGCAGGCCGCCGCCCGGCGGCGCCCCGGCACCGGCACGCCGCGCGACGGCGGCCCGGCCTCGCTCGACCGGCTGCTGCACGACGGCCTGCGGCACCTCGCCGTCACCTCGACGCCCGAACGGCCCGACCGCCTCTGGCCCGTCGTCCCCGCCGGGGAGCGGACGGACCCGTGCAACGTGCAGCACGGCGCGGCGGGCGTGCTCGCCGTCCTGGCCCGGGCCGTGACGGCCGACGGGCTGCCGGAGGACGTCCGGGCGGAGGCCGCACGCACGGCCCGTACCGCCGCGAGCTGGATCGAACGGCGCGTCGCGGCGGAGCCGGTGGTGCTGCCCGGGCTGCACTTCGGGCGGTCGGGCACGGCGTGGGCGCTGCTGGACGCCGCCCGCGCGCTCGGCGACGACGAAGCGGCGCAGCGGGCGGCCGCGCTCGCCCGGCGGATCGCCGTCGAGTGGCCCAACCCCGATGTGTGCCACGGCGCCGCAGGGGCGGGCCTCGCCCAACTGCGGTTCGCTGCCGAGGACTTCGGCGCTGCTTACGGTGCTGTTCACGGTGCGGGCGTCGGCGCGGGCTCCGGTGCGGGCTCCGGTGCGGGCTTCGGCGCGGGCTTCGGCGCCGGCTTCCTGTCCCGGGCTGCACGGTGCGCCCGCGGCCTGCTGGCCGCCGCACGGCAGGAGCCGTACGGGACGGTCTGGCCGGTACCGGCGGACTTCGACTCCGCGCTCGCCGGGATCACCCACCTGGGCTTCGCCCACGGGGTCGCGGGCGTGGGTGCCTTCCTCCTCGCCGCCGCCGATGCCCTCGGCGGCCTCGGCGGGCCGGCCACGGGGACTCCGAGCCCGGAGTCGCCGGCCGGCGAACCGCTCGCCGCGCAAGCCCTGGCCACCGCCGTCGACGCCGGGCGGACGCTCGCCGCGACCGCGCGCTGGGACGCCGAGCGCCGGACCGCCTGGTGGCCGCAGAGCGCGACCGACCCCGAGCACATCCGGCTCTCCCACTGGTGCAGCGGCTCCTCCGGCGCCGGCAGCTTCCTGCTCCGGCTCGGGCGGGCCACCGGTGAACCCGCCACCCTCGACCTCGCCCGCGCCGCCGGGCGGGCCGTACTCACCGGCCGCTGGCACAGCGGGGTGAGCGCCTGCCACGGGCTGGCCGGCGACGGCGAATACCTGCTCGACCTCGCCGAGGCCACCGGCGAGCCGGAATTCCGCACCGGAGCCGAGGAGTTGGGTCAGCTGATCACCGCCCGGGCCGCCCTGCGCAACGGCCTGCTGACACTCCCCGACGAGACCGGCACCGGCTGCGCCACCGCCTACGGCACCGGCACCGCGGGCCCGCTGGCCTTCCTACTCCGGCTACGCCACGGCGGCCCCCGGCTCTGGCTCGACCCCGTCCCGCCCGTTCAGCTCCGACTCCCCTCCCGCACCAGCGGGGTGAGCGGGTCATGAACGTGGCCACCCGTACCACCACCCAAGCCCTGCGGCGTCTCAGCTTCACCTTCGCCGCCGACGGCAGCCACGCGGCCTGCCTCGCCGCGGCCGCCGACAGCGCCTGGTACGTGGAGAGTTGGCGGCTCCCGCCGGGCTCCGGTCCGGCCGTACCGCCTGAGCCCGCCACTCCGACCGCCCTGCCGCTGCCCGGCAACCGCTCGGAGAACCTCCGCTCCCAGCTGGTCGCACTGTCGGACGGCTCGGTGCTGGTCTGCCGGCACGACGGCGAACGACACGACCTGGTCCGCCTCGCGACCAGCGAAACCGGCGCCGTGGAACAGCAGTTGGCCTCACTCCGGATGCCCGGGCTGCGTCTGCTGCCGCTCCCGGTGCCGCCCGGCGCCGGCCCGCGCACCCCGGTGGCACTCGCCCTCGGCACCGACACCCGGCCGGCGACCACCGCCTGGCTGCTCCGGACGGACGGCAGCGAGCCCGAGCAGATCGCCGAGATCCCCGGCCTGCACGGCGGCGGCGCCTGGCTGGACCACGCGGGCGCGCTGCTCGCCCTGGACCGGGTGGCCGGCGGGCTGGTCCGCAGCGTCGTGCTGGACCTGCGCAGCGGGACCACCACCCCGCTGTTGGAGATCGGCGAGCGCAGCAACGACCGACTGGTGCTGTTCGATCCCGACAGCCGCTTCGCGATGGTGCGCAGCGACGCACCCGGCACCGACCGGCTCGGCTGGGGCGTACTGGACGGCGGCCGGCCGCTACGGTTCCCGGAATGCCTGCACGTCACGGGCGTGTTCCTGCGGCCGATCGCGCTACGGCAGGCTGCGGACGGCCCCCGGGTCGCCGTGCAGATCGACCACGGCGCGGGGTCGGCGCTCGCCCTGTGGCGGCCCGGCGTCGGCCGGCTGGACCCGCTGCCGGTGCCACCCGGGCGGCTCGGCGCGATCGGGCACTGGGGGGAGGCCGGCCTGCGGATCCCGTACTCCTCACCCGACCACCCGGCGGCACTGGCCACCCTGGACGTGGACGCCCTGCTGGCACACGGCCCGGTCCCGGCCGAGTCCGGCCCGATGCTGCTGCCGCTCCAACTCGCCCCGCTGGGCTCGGGCTTGCCCAGCACCTGGCGGGACACCGCACTGCCCTGGCAGCCCGGCGGACCGCGCGCCGCCCGCACCCCGCCCGCCGGCTGGCGCCTGGACGGCAGCACTCCGCCCGGCGACGGCGGCCGCTGGCAGTCCGCGCAGAGCCTCGAACTCGCCGGCCCCGCCGGGCCCTTGGAGGCCGTGGTGTACGGCGGGGACGCCTGGCTGAGCAGTCCGCACCTGGTGCTGGCGCTGCACGGCGGCCCGGCGGACGCCTGGCGGCTGGAGTTCGATCCGGCGCTGCAACGGATGGCCGCCGAGGGCCTGGCGGTCGTCGCGCCCAACCAACGCGGCTCCACCGGTTACGGCGTGCCGCACGCGCTCGCCATCCGGGGCGCCTGGGGCGGCCCCGACCTGGACGACGTGCTGTACCTGCTGGACGGCATCGCCGGGCAGCGCGCGGCGCTCGGCCTCGAACCGCCCGCCCTGTTCGGGGTCAGCTACGGCGCGTTCCTCGCCCTGCTCGCGGCCGCGCACGCGCCGGCCGAGCAGGTCGCCCGCTGCGCGGTGGTCGCGCCGTTCCTGTCCGGCGCCCGACTGCTGGCCGAAGCGGCGCCCCCCGTACGGGCGTTGACCACCCGGCTCGGCGGCGGCGACCCCATCACGGACGCCCGCGGCCCGCGCGACGTACTGCAGCTGGCGCACCGGCTGAGCGCACCGCTGCTGGTGGTGCACGGCAACCGGGACGAGGTCGTACCGGTCAGCCAATCCCGAGCGCTGCGACACGAGTTGCTGCGGATCGGCCGGGTGGAGGGCGCGGACTTCCGGTACGTCGAGGCAGCCGGAGCCGGGCACGAGGTGCTCGCCGAGGAGGGCGCCGCCGTCCTGCACGAGCTGCTGGCCGCGTTCCTGCGGACCGGCCGCCCGGGCTGATCCCGGGGCTCGGGCACTCCGGTCCCGCATATCCCCGGTCCCTCACATTCCCGGGCTCACAGACTCCCGGATTTACAGACTCCCGGATTCACAGACTCCCGGACCCTCGGCGGTCCGGGGCACCACCCCCGGTGCGGCGGATGGAGGCCGCCCGGGGTGCGACACCCGACGCCCGCAGGCAGATCGCGGCGGGCGTGAACCCCAGGGGAGGACCCGATCGTGGAGAACATGGTGGACTTCGAGACCGACCTCGCGGCGCTGCAGGACCTGCCGGAGACCGAGTCCGTCGAGCTGACCGGCCACGGCAGCGGCTGCCAGTACACCTGTCTCATCCTGACCTGCCTGATCTTCACCAACAGCTGAGCCGTCGGCTGATCAGTCGGTAGTCCATGGGTGCCGGGGGGGGGGGGGGGGGGGGGGGGGGGGGGGGGGGGGGGGGGTTTTTTTTTTTTTTTCTTTCCTTCCGCACTCCTTTCCACCCGCTTGTCGTAGGGGACCCCCCCCCCCCC
>NZ_JBVHXY010000004.1:85335-98262 GCF_055569215.1 Kitasatospora sp. NPDC029312
CTTTTCCGGCTTTTTCCTGTGCTTTCTTCACACGGGGGGGGGTGGGTCGTTCGGTGGTGGGGTGGCATGTTGTCCTGTTCCTCCTCTGCCCGACGGCCGCCCCCCGGCACCCGTCTCTTCTCTTCTGTGCGCCTCATCCTCGACACCTTCGGCATCGCGCTGCCGGTCGAGGCCCCCCTCACCGCGCATCAGCACGGACCACCCCGAAACACCCCGCCCGCGCAGAAAGTCGGCCCGGCCGACTTCCCGCGCACACCAAACCGGACACCCACATAGAAAGTCGAATGAACCGACCACCCCATGAGATCCATCACTTCGGACCGAGCAAGCACTCGGACAGGAAGTCGGCCGAGCCGACTTCCGATGCACCTCAGAAGCGCCGGCATCAAGATGCCAACCAACGCGAGAACGCCGTCCAAATCAAACGACACCAACACGTGCACAAAATGTCGGCTGGTTCGACTTCTCACGCTGGTTCCCGCGCAGCCTTGCGACCAGCTTGGCCAACGGGGACATCCATGGCACCAGCCCATGCGGGCGGTCGATCCAGTCGACTCCGCACAAGTCCCCACCCGTCGGCACGGGCTACCCCAAGGCGCCCAGCTACGCGGGATGCGCATGCAGAGCCTCGAATGAACCAGCTACCCGTGCGATCCATCACCTCGGGGCAAGCAAGCACTCGTACAAGAAGTCGGCGGGCCCGACTTCTGACGCATCCAAAAATGCTTCCCCCATGACACCCACCAGCGCGAGAACCCCGTCGAACTCAAGGCACCCACACCCGCACAGGAAGTCGGCTGGGTCGACTTCTCAAGTTACGGCTCCCAGCTCAGAGGGTGGCTGCTGAACTTGGTTGGAGCGCGAGTTGGAGCGCGGGCCGCTCGCCCACGGCTGGGCGGATCAGCGGTGGACACTCGCGCGGATCAAGACCGTGATCGGTCGGCTGTTCCACGTCTCCTACACGGTCGAGGGAACCTGGCGGCTGCTGAAGCGGCACGGTTGGGTTGGCAGCAGCCCGCCCGGCGAGCGATCGAGCGCGATGACGACGCGGTCGAGGTGTGGAAGAAGGAGACCTGGCCGCGGGTAAGAGCACCGCGGCGGAGTGCGGTGCCTGGATCGTCTTCGAGGACGAGGCCGGGCAGTCGATCACTCCGCCGCGCGCCAGGACCTGGGGCCGAATCGGCCAGACCCCTGTCGTGAGAGTCCGGGGCCGCGGCTCCGGCCGCGTATCGATGGCGGGCATGGCCTGCTACAAACCGGGCGAGCAGTCCCGGCTGACCTACCGGGTCCGCGAGTACCGCGGCCGCAAGGACGAACCGAAGGGCTTCGGCTGGCACGACTCCCGGGACCTGATCGTCCGCGCCCGCATCCAGCTCGGCGGCCCGATCGTGCTCGTCTGGGCAACGTCCGCCTCCACCTGACCGCCGGCATGAAGGACTTCAACGCCGCGAACGCCGAGTGGCTCACCGTGTTCCGGTTGCCCACTCACGCACCTGACCTGAACCCGCAGAAGGGCATCTGGTCGCTGGTCAAGCGCGACATCGGCAACCTCGCCGCGGCCGACCTCAGCAAGATCACCCGAGCAGTGAAACGTCGGCTCAAGAAGATCCAGTACCGCCCCGAGGTGATCGAGGGCTGCCTTACGGGCACCGGGCTGGCCTTCGAAGCGTGAGTACAGGGCCGCAGACCCTGTTCGAGCGCCGATGAGGAAGGATGCGGCCAGACCAGCACACGAGAGCGAGGGCGGAGTGACCGAACCGGACGCGGTGGACCTGATCCACCTGGAGGACCCCGATGGCGACTAGTGCATCGTGCGCGTCACTGGTCGCCGACCCGGTCGGCCGACGAGCCACGGCTCCTGTCGATCATGCTGCGACCGGCGGCTGTGACGGCGTCCTCGCTCGGGCGGGGGTTCCAGCCCAGGACGTCGCGAGCCTTGTCGGTGGAGAAGCGGCGGGCATAGCCCAGGTCGCGAAGGGCCGAGCGCAGCGCGGGGTTGGTGGCGGCGCCGGCCCGTACGGTGTCGTCGGGGATGACCTCGGTCGGCACCCGGGCTGCGGCCCGTCCGAGCCGTGACCGCAGGATCCCGGCGATCTCCTCCATCTTCAGCGCGGGGTCGCTGCCCAGCAGGAGTCGTTGGCCGGCCGCGGCGGGCGCGGTCATGGCGGTGACGTGTGCCGCGGCGATGTCGCGCACGTCGACCACGGGGAAGTACAGGTTCATCAGTCCGGGCATCTGGCCGGTGAGGAGCCGCTGGACAACGCGGTTGGCTCCGGAGACCTCCGAGCCCAGCACAGGGCCCATCACGGCGACCGGGAGCAGTGTGGTCAACTCCATCGCGTCGCCGTCTGCGGCGACGAAGTCCCACGCCGCACGCTCGGCGAGGGTCTTGCCGCGGCCGTAGGCGTCGGTGCCGGGCCCGTCCAGGACGGTCCAGTCCTCCTCGGTGAAGACGTGGTCGTCGTGCGGGTGCCCCCAGGCGACCGCATGGAACGCCGAGGTGAGGACCACACGTGCCACGTTCGCGTCGCGTGCCGCCCGCAGTACCCGCAACGTGCCCTCACGGGCGGGGACGATGACCTCTTCCTCGTTCTCCACGTGTCCTGGCATGACCGGTGAGGCCACGTGGATGACACGGTCGATGCCGTCGAGCGCCTCGGTCCAGCCCTCGTCGCGCGTCAGATCAGCGGCGACGAACTCAAGGCGGTCGCCGGCCGTCATGCCGGCCTCGCTCAGCGAGGCGCGCACGGCCTTCTCCCGGTGCAGCGACCGGACGGTGGACCGCACCCGATGCCCGCGGGCCAGGGCCTCAAGGACGACATGCCCGCCGATGAAACCTGACCCCCCGGTCACCAGGACGCTGTGCTGGGACATCCCGTCACTCCTTGCGTTCAAAGTTGCTTGGCCACGGGGCCGAAGCATCGTGGTCGGCTGCCGCGCCAGGGTCGATCCTTCTGCGGCTCTCGTTCGTCCAGCGTGCGGACGCACGGCAAGGCACAGCCAGTGCCCTTCCGACACTGGTAGTGCCAGGGACAGGCAGGACACCGGGTCGGCTGCCTAGGCTGGTGGCCATGGACAGGGAGCAGAATCTGCTCGGCGAGTACCTGCGTGCCCGCCGCGAACTCGTCACCCCCGAAGAGGCCGGCATCCCGGTCCACGGGCAACGGCGCGTCCCGGGGCTGCGCCGGGAGGAGGTCGCCATGCTCTCGGGCATCAGCGCCGAGTACTACCTGCGCCTTGAACAGGGCCGTGACCGAAACCCCTCGCTCCAGGTGCTCCAGGCCATCGCTCGGGTGCTGCGCCTGGACGACGACACGTATCTCCTGGGCCTCGTGGCCGGCAGTCCACGACGCAGGAATCGGCGCCCGCGGCGCGAAGTCGTGCCGCCCAGCACGGCCCGCCTGGTCGAGGCCCTCCACCTGCCAGCGTTCATCGAGGGCCGCTACCTCGACGTGTTGGTCGCGAACCCGCTGGCCACCGCCTTCTCGCCCCGTCTGACGGCAGGACGCAACCGGCTCAGGGATCTCTTCCTCGACCCGGCCGAGGCGGCGATGTTCCCCTCGTGGGAACGAACCACCGCCGGTTTGGTCGCGAGCTTCCGCAACTCGGTCGGCACCGATACCGACGACCCGCGCGTGATCGAGCTGGTCGGGGAACTCTCCGTAGCCAGCCCGCACTTCCGCCGGCTGTGGGCCCGCCACGACGCCGGCAACCGCCGTACCACCGCTACGATCACCTTCGCCCATCCCCAGCTCGGCGCCATCACCCTGGACCGCGAGAAGCTGCTCGTCAATGGGACCGACGGCATCATGCTTGTGATCTACCATCCGGAGCCCGGCTCGGAAAGTGCCGACAAGCTCGGCCTACTCGCCTCCGCGTCGCTCCAACCCGCCACACCCGGACCGACTCGGGCCCCCTCTGATTCAGCCCGGCCCAGTCGAGCACCTGCCGACGGCAGCGGCCACTGACCCTCCTGGCTACGTGAGGCCTCAGGCGATCTTTGACCGGATGTGGTCGGTTCGTGCTTGACCGTTCGCGGGTGGGCGGAGCTGAACGACGCTCCCGGAGCGACCACCCGTCGCCTGCTCGGCCCACTGCCTCGGTCCATGGTGGACGAGAACCACCCGGCCCCCGGTACGCCTTCAGCGGGGGAGCCGGGCGGCGGCGTCGCGGGCGCTGGGCCGGGCGTCGGCGTTGCGTGCGCTCGTGGTGGCGCTCGGCGGGCGGGTGCCGGTGCTGGTGGTGCTGGCGGCGACGCCGTGGCTGCTCGGGCGCGGCGCGCTGACGGCGGGCGAGCTGCTCTGCGTCGCGACCTATCTGCTGCAGCAACTCGACCCGGCGGTGCGGACGTTGGCCGGTACGGTCGGCGGCTGGCTGCTCAACCTCGCGGTGGTGCTGGACCGTCTGGCGGCGGTCACGACCGACGGCGAACCGTCCGGTACGACGGATGCACGGCAGGGGCGGGGCGGCCCCGTACCGACGGCGGCGGCCGGCGGGGAGGTGCGGTTGTGGGGTGTCCGGTTCGCCCACGGCCCCGCTGCCGCACCGGTGCTCGACGGGCTGGACGCGGTGTTCCGCGCCGGGGAGCACATCGCCGTCGTCGGGCCCAGCGGGACGGGCAAGTCGACGTTGGCGGCGCTGCTGGCCGGGCTGGTGGTGCCGACGACGGGGACGGTCAGGGCACCGCCGGCCGCGCTGCTGCCGCAGGATGCGCATGTGTTCCCGGCGACGGTGCGCGAGAACCTGGCCTGGCCGGCGTCGACGGTTGACGACGGCCGGCTGGCCGAGGCGGTGCGGCGGCTGGGCGCCACGGAGTTGGTGGCGCGGCTGGGCGGGCTGGCGGGCAGGGTGGGCGATCCGGGTGAACTCTCGGCGGGCGAGCGCCAGCTGATCGCGCTGGTGCGGACGTACCTGTCGCCCGCGCCGCTGGTGGTGCTGGACGAGGCGACCTGCCACCTGGACGCCGCCGCCGAGGAGCGGGTGGAGCACGCCTTCGCCGCCCGGCCCGGGACCCTGGTGGTCGTGGCGCACCGGATCAGTTCGGCCCTGCGGGCGGACCGGGTGCTGCTGCTGGACGGTGGGCGGGGTGTGCTCGCCCGGGACGGTGACCTCCAGGTGCTGTCGCCGCTCTACCGGGAGTTGGTCGGGCACTGGCTCGGGGCGGCGTCCGCGTCCCGGCCTCGATAATGATCTCGTCCGTCCCGGCCGTTAGGGTGGCCGGGGCACGGGCCGCGATCACCGGCCGCGGGCGCGTACCGGGCGCCCGCTCGGGGAGCCGGCCGTGCGCCGCAGGCGCCGAACGGCGCCGCTGACCCGCCCCCTCGCACGGAAAAGACGATTCCCATGTCCGACACCCTCACCGACACCACCGGACCCGCCATCGGGACCGACGCCGACGAGAAGTCGGCCGAGTACTTCTCGCCGCACGGCCGCCACCGCGGCGCGACCGCGGCCGACGACACGCCCGAGTCCGACCCGCACGGCCGCCACCGCGCGTCCGGCGCCCGGGGCTGAAGCGGCCGAAGGGCCGAACAGCCGACCAGCCGAAACGGCTGACGGGAGCCGAACGTGAGGGCCCGCCGGGAACGCACCCGGCGGGCCCTCCCGCCCCGGCGCCGGAGCGTCACCCGCGCAGCGCGACCACCGTTCGCAACGCCTCGCCGCTGCGCATCTGTGCGATCGCCTCGTTCACGTCCGCCAGTGCGACCCGGTGCGTGACCATCCCGTCGAGGTCGATCCGCCCGGCCCGCCACAGGTCCACGATCAGCCCGATGGTCCGCGCCACCGGCGCCCCGCCGTACAGCGAGGGCAGCAGGCGCTTCTCGTTGAAGAACAGCTCGCCCATGCTGAACTGCGCCCGGTCGTCCTGGGCGCCGGCCCCGATGACCACGACGGCGCCGCCGCGCCGGGCCGCGTCGTAGCCGGCGCGGACGGTGGCGGAGCGGCCGACCGCCTCGAAGACGTAGTCGAAGCCGCCGCCCGGCAGGCCCTTGGCGAAGGCCTTCAGCTCCTCGGGCGCGATCGCCTCGGTGGCCCCGAAGGCGAGTGCCCGTTCGCGGCGCGACGCCACCGGGTCGACGACGGTGATCCGGGCCGCGCCGCAGACCCTGGCGCCCTGGACGGCGGCCACGCCGACGCCGCCGGCGCCGATCACCGCGACGGAGGCACCGGGCTCGACCCGGGCGGTGTTGACCGCGGCGCCGATGCCGGTGGTCACCCCGCAGCCGATCAGCGCGGCGGCGTCGTACGGCAGGTCGGCCGGCACCTTGATGACGGCGTCGGCGGCGACCACGACCTCCTCGGCGAAAGCCCCGGTGCCGTAGAAGCCGGAGGCCTCGGCGCCGCCCTCCGCGAGCCGGAACCCGGGCGCGCCGAGCCGCCGCAGGCTGGCGATGCACAGGTGGCCGCGGCCGTGCTCGCAGTGGGCGCAGCGGCCGCAGGGGGCCATCCAGCAGAGCACCACGCGGTCCCCGGGGGCGAGTCCGGTGACGCCCTCGCCGACCTCGACGACCTCGCCGGCGCCCTCGTGTCCGGGGACGAACGGTGCGGGCTGCGGCAGGACGCCGCTCATCGCGGAGAGGTCCGAGTGGCACAGGCTGGCGGCGTGCATCCGGACGCGTACGGTGCCCGGTCCGAAGCCGATCGCGGTGACGTCCTCGCGGACGTCGAGGGTGTCCTGGCCGGTCTTGTGCAGGACGGCTGCGCGCATGGGGCTGCTCCCGGTGTGCCTCGTGTGGCTCGTGTGGCTCTCATGTAGCTCGATGTAGCTCGTGTAACCCGTGCCTCGGTCCGAACGGCGGTCGGGCCGATTCTGGCACGGGCGGCCGGACGGGACTAGAACGCGTTCCAGAACGTGGGGTCCGCCGAACCGGCGCAAGCGCCGCAGCCGCCCCGGACCTGCGAAAATCCGGTGCACGCCGGACCGGCCCACGCCATGATCTCCGCCGTGACCACCTCCGCTGACCCATCCTCCGGCAGACCCACCCACGGCTCTCCCTGCCCCGGGTGCGGCGCCGCGCTGACGGCCGACCCCCGCTTCACGGCCTGGTGCCCGGCCTGCGACTGGAACCTCCTCCCCGGGCAGGCCGGCGCCGCCGCACCGACCCGGCGCGAGCGGGCCAGGGCCGCCCGCACCGACCGGCTGTTCGAGGAGCAGGCCGGGGGCGGCGACTCCCCCACCGCCCGCTCGGACTGGCTGCTGGCCTCCGCCGCCGCCAGCCTGGTCCACCTCGTCACCGTCGGCCTGTTCTCCCTCGCGCTCTGGCTGCTCGTCACCGGCAACGCAGTGCAGCGCTGCACCGGAGCGGTCGTGCTGGTGATCGTCGTCGCCCTGCGGCCGAGGCTCGGCCGGGTGCCGCGCGACGAACACGTCCTCGACCGCACCGGCGCACCGGCCCTGTACGGGCTGGCGGACCGGGTGGCCGCCGGGGTCGGCGCGGCGCCGGTGGACGTCATCCAGCTCACCGCCGGGTTCAACGCCTCGTACGGGCTGGTCGGGCTCCGCCGCCGGGCCGTCCTCCAGCTCGGTCTGCCGCTCTGGGAGGTGCTGGACGACCGGCAGCGGATCGCCCTGCTCGGCCACGAGTTCGGCCACCGGGTCAACAGCGACCACCGGCGTTCGTTCTGGCTGCACAGCGCGGTCGCGGCGCTCGCGGCCTGGTACGACATGGCGCGCCCGGGCCACCCACGGCACGGTTAGGGCATGCGGCTGGAGTACGGCGGGCCGGGCGGGCGCAACTACGACGGGATCCCGCTGCTGCTCCGGCTCGGGGCGATCGTCGGCATGACCCTCCTGCGCGCCCTGGCCTGGCTGCTGCTCCAGGGCCTGCGGCTGTTCGACCGGCTGACCCTGCGGGCCGGCCAGCAGGCGGAGTACCGGGCCGACGCCCTGGCCGCCCGGGTCGGCGGCAGCGAGGCGGCCCGCGGCATGCTGGCGGCGCTGCTGCTCGGCGGGTCGGCCGACACCGCCATCGACCGGATCCGCGCCGAGGAGCGCCGGCGTCCCAGGGTGGTGCGGCGCGGGCGGGAGCACCGGCCGCGGCCGGCCGTACCGGGGTCAGCCGTACCGGGGTCGGCCGAACGGGAGGCGGCCGCACCCGAGTTGCTCTGGGAGCGGCTTCGCGAGCAGCTCGCCTCCGTCCCCGCCTCCGAACACGAGCGCCTGCTGCGGCTCAGCGAGCGCGAGCGTGCCGCCGTGGACGCCTCCCACCCGCCGACCCACCTGCGGATCGCCCTGGTCGAGCGCGCCGGGGCCCGGCCGGCCGCCGTCACCACCACGGCCGCCGAGGCGGAGGCGATCGCCGCCGAACTCGCCCCGCACCGGGCGCGGATCGCCGCCGACTTCCTGAGCGGCTGATCAACGCCCGCCGATCCCCGCACCCCCTGCCTCCGCCATCACCCTGCCGCCATCGCCCTGCCCCCGCCGCCCGCGCTACCGTCGAGTAGGGTCCCGACGACGCCCGCGCGCCGCGCCGGACCCCCCACCCGAGCCGTACGACCCCGAGGAGCACCGCATGTCCGACCTGCTGGAGAGCGCCCGCCCGGCGCCCGAGGTGCTGGCGGCGTTCGAGGCGGCCACCGGGTTCATGCCGGTGGACGAGGGCCTGGCGCTCTACGCGGCGGCTGTGGCGGCGGCCCGCGGGACGGGGCTGCCGGTACTGGAGATCGGCACCTACTGCGGCCGCTCGGCGATCCTGCTGGCCGCGGCCGCCCGCGAGACCGGGACGGTCGCTCTGACGGTCGACCACCACCGCGGCTCCGAGGAGCAGCAGCCCGGCTGGGAGTACCACGATCCGACTCTGGTGGATCCGGCGGTCGGGCTGATGGACACCCTGCCGCGCTTCCGCCGCACCCTGCACGCCGCCGGGCTGGAGGACCACGTGGTCGCGCTGGTCGGCCGGTCGCCGCGGATCGCGGCGTTGTGGGGCCGACCGCTGGGCCTGGTGTTCATCGACGGCGGGCACACCGACGAGCACGCCACCGGCGACTACGAGGGCTGGGTTCCGCACCTGACGCCGGAGGGCCTGCTGGTGGTGCACGACGTGTTCCCGGACCCGGCGGACGGCGGCCAGGCCCCGTACCGGGTGTACCTGCGGGCGCTGGCCGACGGCTTCCAGGAGGTCTCGGTGACCGGCTCGCTGCGCGTCCTGCGCCGCGCCGCCGCCTGAGCGGATCTCCCGCGCGGCTCGGCGCGGATGTTTTAACGTCGTGCCGGAGCCGTCAGGCGGGGGTTCAAACGGTACGGTGTCCGCGCAGCTACCAGGCGGCTGCGCCGGACAGCCGCACCGGGCGGCGGCACCGGACGGCGCGGGGGGCAGCACCAGGCAACAGCACCAGGCAGAGCACCGGCGGAGCGTGGGGGCCAGCGGCAGATGACGGACCAGCAGAACACCGCTCCGGCGGTCTGGGACCCGACCGCGCGCGGCGGCGCCGGCGGCTGGGTCCGCAACCCTCAGCGGCAGGACACCGAGCCCGCCGCCCAGCCACCCCAGGGCGCCCAGCCGACCCCGGCTGCCCGAAGCACGCAGCCGCCCGCGCCCGGCCCCGTCGCGCAGCCCCCCGCCGCCGGGGCCGTGGGCGACCAGGGCCCGCCGCTGGGCGGCCGCCCGTACCTCTCCACCGCCCCCGGCTTCGGCCCGCTCGGCTCCGAGCCCGCGCCGGGCTCCGGGGCGCCCACGGCAGCGTTCCCGACGGTCGTCCCGCCGTCCCAGCCCGCTGCCCAGCCCTTCCCCGGCCACGCGCCCCCGCAGGACCGCGGCACCCAGGGAGCGCCGACGACGCCCGGCCCCGGCTACGTCTACCCGCCGCCCCCGGCCGCCGTGCCGCAGCCCCCGTACGCGACGGCCCAACCGTACGGCGCCCAACCGTACGAGGCACGACCCGCGTACGAGGCGCAGACTTCCCACTCCGCGCAGCCGGACTACCCGACCCACCACCCGGCCCCCCACGAGGACGACCGGGACCGCCCCGGCAAGGGCAAGGCCCCGCTGCTGATCGGTTTCGCCCTGCTGCTGGTGCTGGCCGTCGGCGGCGGCCTGCTGTACGCGAGCCAGGGCGGCGACGGCGCGGGCGCCCGGGCCGCGGCCACCCCGACCGCCCCCGCGGCCGGCTCCGGGAATCCGCAGCCCGCCCCGGCGCCGACCGGTACGGACGGCGCGCCGAGCGGCGCCCCCAGCACCCCGGCGGACGGGAGCCCCTCCCCCACCGCGACCGGCCCCGGCCCCAACGCCCAGGCCCAGGCACAGGCACTGGACGGTCTGCTGAGCGAGGGCGAGAACGCCAAGGCCCCGATCGGCAGCGCCGTCGCGAAGGTGAGCAGCTGCCCGTCCAAGGCTGACATCGAGAGCGCCGCCCAGGTCTTCGACAACGGGGCCAAGCAGCGCGACGGCCTGCTGACCAAGCTCGCCAAGCTGAGCGTCACGGACGTGCCGGGTGGCACGGACGCGGTGAACTCGCTGAAGTCCGCCTGGCAGCTGTCCGCCGACATCGACCGGGCGTACGCCAGTTGGGCGCGCGCCGTCGCCAAGCAGGGCTGCTCCGGCAGGGCCCCGACCACCGCGGACAAGACCCACGCGGACGAGCTCAACCCGCAGGCCACCCAGGCGAAGACGGACTTCATGACGAAGTGGAACCCGATCGCGGGCAGCTACGGCCTCACCGCGCGGACCCAGGACAGGATCTGAGCGACCCGTGACCGGTACCACCCCCCGACCGCCCCGCCGCCGTTCCGCCCTGCTGCGCGCCACCACGGTGGCCGCGGTCGTCCCGCTCTGCGCGGCGGGCTGGTTCGGCTGGCGCGCGCTGGACCACTCCTCCCCGGCAAGCGCGACGGCCGCGCCCCCGCCCGGGGCGGTCCGGTCCGCCACCCACGGCCCGGCCACGCCCGAGGCCCCGCCGACCGACGGCACGCCCACCCCGGCCCCGCCCACCCCGCCCGCGACACCGCCGCCCACGTCCACGGCAACCTCGGCCGGCGCCGACCTCACCGGCCGGACCGTCGTGCTGGACCCGGGCCACAACCCCGGCAACTTCTCCCACGCCACCGAGATCAGCCGTCAGGTGGACATCGGCAACGCCCGCAAGGAGTGCGACACCACCGGCACCGAGACCGACGCCGGGTACACCGAGGCCGACTACACCCTGGACGTCTCCCGCCGGGCCCGCGCCCTGCTGGCCGCCCGGGGCGCCAAGGTGGTGCTGGTGCAGGACGGTGACCGCCCGTGGGGCCCGTGCATCGACGAGCGGGCGCGGGCGGGCGCCGACGCGCACGCCGACGTCGCGGTCTCGGTGCACGGCGACGGCGGCCCGGCGAGCGGCAGCGGCTTCCACGTGATCACGCCCGCCAGGGTGGTCGCCGGTAAGGCGGACAACTCCGCGATCGTCGAACCCTCGCGCCGGCTCGGGCTGCTGCTGCGCGACCGCTTCCACGCCGCGACCGGCGAGCCGTACGCCGACTACGTCGCCGAGCAGGGCCTGGACACCCGCTCCGACCTGGGCGGCCTCAACCTCTCCGCGGTCCCCAAGGTGTTCATCGAGTGCGGTAACATGCGCAACTCCGCGGACGCCCGGCGGATGACGGACCCTCAGTGGCGCCAGCAGGCCGCCCAGGGGATCGCCGACGCGCTGGCCGCCTTCCTGAGCGCTCAGTGAGCGGGCCCGGCGGGGGAGTTGGAACGAGCAGGTCAGGTGGACGACACCCCGCCCGGCGCGCACCGTTTGCAACGACTTCGACCCGTTCCCGGTCCCGCCGTGCACCGGCGGCACGGTTGGGCCTAGGCTTCTGGTCCGTTCGGGAGTTTCGGCCGGTCGGCCCGACCGCACGAATCACCGTCCACGACACGTCAACGAGGGGAACGTAAGTGAATCTGCGCGCTCTCACCAGGGGAGACGCCGCCGTCGCAGGCGCGGCCGTCCTGCTCTTCATCGCCTCCTTCCTGCCCTACTGGACCGTGGACTGCAGCGGCCCGTACTGCGGGGACACCTCGCAGAACGCGTGGAGCACCCAGCTGTTCCCCATCCTGCCCTCGATCTACCTGCTGGGCATCGCCGCAGCCGTCCTGATCCTGGTGCAGCGCTTCCAGGGCCCCGCCGCCACCAACCGCCAGGTGCTCGGCCTGCGGCTGGACCAGTGGGGCATCGCGTTCGCCGTGGCGGCGCTGTGGACCTCGGTCTGGGCGCTGGGCGGCGGTCCGACCGGCGCCCGCCTCAGCCACGGCTTCGGTGCCTGGCTCGGCCTCATCTCGCTGATCGTGCTGGCCGGTGCCGCCGCGGCCGCGCCGCTGGTGCCGGCGCTGAAGGCCCCGCTGGTCACCGACCGTCCGGCCGTCCCCTACCAGGGCGGCTACCCGGTGCCGGGCCAGCCCGGCCACCCGGGCGCCCCCGGTCAGCCCGGCCAGTACGGCTACCCGGCGCAGGGCCACGACCCGGCCTTCGGCGCCCAGCCGGCCGGTGGCTACGGCTACCCGGCCGCCGGCCAGCCACAGCCGGGCCAGCCCGCTCAGGCGGTCCTCGGCCAGCCGCAGGACGCCGCCGTCCCGCAGCCGTCCCCGGCCGCCCAGCAGGCCGCCCCGGCGGCGGACTTCCAGCCGTACTGGTTCGCCGTCCCGGCCCCGCGCCAGCTGGCCCCGAAGGACAACCCGGCCGGCGCCCCGGTCGGCGAGGTCGTGCCGGGCACCTGGTACCTGGCCGTCGAGCAGCGCGGCAGCGCGCTGGTCGCACAGCTGCCGGACGGTACCCACGGCCTGCTGACCGACACCTCGGGCCTCCAGCGCGGCTGACACCCCTCGTTCGAACGCCGAAGGGGGGGGGGGGGGGGGGCGTCCCCCCCCCCCCCCGGCCCCACCCCCCCACCCCGCACGCCTCACCCCTCCCCCGCCCCTTCCCCGTCCCTCCGGGTGGGGTAACTTCTCAGGGGGGGGGCCCCATCCC
>NZ_JBVHXY010000004.1:98272-220195 GCF_055569215.1 Kitasatospora sp. NPDC029312
CCCGGAAACAGAAGAAACAAAAAGGGGAGAGAGACCCCGCCCAAGGGGGGGGGGGGCGGGGGCGTTTTGCGCCCCCCGCCCCCCCCCCTTCCGTGTGCCCGCCGTCAGCAGCAGTCCTGGACCACCAGCCCGGCGGGCAGCTGGTCGCCGCCGAAGACCGCGACCGTCGCCGGGTCGCCCCCGAGCGCGGCCACCGCGAGCAGCAGCGCCCCGGCCGTCCAGGTGGTGCGCTCCTCCGGCCAGATCGCGTCGTCCTCGAAGACGTACCCGGTCCAGTAGGAGCCGTCCTCGTGCCGCAGGTGCTTCTGGATCCAGCGCAGGATCTCCACCGCGCGGTCGGACTGCCCGATCGCCCAGAGCGCGAGGGCGAGTTCGGCGCTCTCCCCGCCGGTCACCCAGGGGCGGTCGCTGACGCAGCGCACGCCGAGGCCGGGGACGACGAAGCGGTCCCAGTCCCGCTCGATCCGGGCCACCGCCGCGTCGCCGCGCAGGCCGGTGCCGAGCACCGGGTAGTACCAGTCCATCGAGTAGCGGTCCTTGTCGAGGAACCGCTCGGGGTGGTGGGCGACGGCGTGCCGCAGCCGCCCGGTCGCGAGCTCCCAGTCGGGCTGGGGCTCCTCCAGGTAGTCGGCGATGGCCAGGCCGCAGCGCAGCGCGTGCAGGATGCTGGACGAGCCGGTGAGCAGCGCCTCGTCGGTGGCGGTGCCGTCCTCGGCGACCCGCCAGGCGATCGGGCCGCCGGGCAGCCGCAGGCCGACGATGAAGTCCAGCGCCCGCCGGACGACCGGCCAGATCCACTCGAGGAAGGCGTCGTCGCCGGTGCTGAGGTGGTGGTGCCACACCCCGACCGCGATGTACGCGCAGAAGTTGCTCTCCTTGGCGCGGTCGGTGACCACGCCGTCGGTGTACGCGGCGTACCAGGAGCCGTCCGGGTTCTGCCGGGAGGCGAGCCAGCGGTAGGCGGCCTCGGCGGCGGCGTGTTCGCCGGCGGTGTCGAGGGCCATCGCGGCCTCGGTGTGGTCCCAGGGGTCGAGGTGGTGGCCGGCGAACCAGGGGATGGCACCGTCGGCGCGCTGCTCGGCCAGGATGCTGCGGACGGTGCCGGCCGCCTGTTCGGCGTCCAGCACCCCGTCGAGCAGCAGCACCTCGGGGACGGCGGCGGTCATGCCTTGGCCCGCTGCGGCTTGGACGCGTAGGCGACGAAGCTCTTGCCGATGACCGGGTTGAGCGCCTTCTCGGCGGCCTTGGTGAGCGTGCTGATCACCGGGGTGCCGACGATGTCCCAGACGAGCAGCTGGTGGTACGCCTTGACCGGCAGTGCCTTGTCGTTGTTCACGCCGACCGCGCACTTGATCCACCAGTACGGCGAGTGCAGCGCGTGGGCGTGGTGGGTGCCGTAGGGCTCCAGACCCGCGTCCTTGAGCTTGCCGAGCAGTTCGTCGCCCCGGTAGATCCGGATGTGGCCGCCCTCGACCTCGTGGTACTCGTCGGACAGCGCCCAGCAGATCTTCTCCGGCAGCCAGCGCGGCACGGTGACGGCGAGCAGACCGCCCGGCTTGAGGACGCGGAACATCTCGTTGAGCACGCCCTTGTCATCGGGTATGTGCTCCATCACCTCGGAGATGATGATCCTGTCGAAGTACTCGTCCTCGAACGGCAGCGCCAGCGCGTTGCCCTCCATCGCGACCGCCGACGCGCCCTCGGGGGCCTCACCGGCCTGCTCCATCGCGGCGAACCACTTCGTGACCTCGGCGATCTCCTCGGCGTTCTGGTCGAGGGCGATCACGTTGGCGCCGCGGCGGTAGCACTCGAACGCGTGCCGGCCCCCGCCGCAGCCCAGGTCGAGCACCCGGTCGCCGGCGGCGAGCGGGAAGCGCGAGAAATCGACGGTCAGCACTGCAGGGCTCCCATTCCTATTGCTACCAAGCGTTCTTGACGCTTCGTCAGGACCAATTCCCGGCTCCCGGGTCGCGTCGCCCGAGAGCGGGTCGCTCGGACGCGCCGCCCGGGGCACGCCGCTCGGGGCGCCTCCCTCACGGCACGTCCCTCCGGGCCGCCGTTCAGGGCGCATCGCCCCTCGGCATGTCACCCCGGGCGCGCCCGCTCAGGGCACGTACCGCCAGCCCGGCCCGGAGCGGGCCCGGGCGCCGACGCCGGTGGCGATCGCCGCGCGGTACGCCTCGGCGGTCAGCTCGGCGGCCCGTTCCCAGGTGAAGCGGGCCAGCACCCGCTCCCGCCCGGCCGCGCCGAGTTCGGCGCGCAGCCGCGGGTCATCCAGCAGCCGGCCGAGCGCGGCGGCCAGCGCGTCCGCCTCCCCCGGCGGCACGGCCAGACACGTCTCGCCGTCGGGCCCGGCCACCTCGGGGATCGCCCCGCCGGTGGTGGCGACCAGCGGGGTGCCGGTGGCCATCGCCTCGGCGGCGGGCAGCGAGAAGCCCTCGTAAAGCGACGGCACGCAGGCCACCTCGGCCGAGCGGTACAGGTCGACCAGCTCCCGGTCGCTCAGGCCGGTGCGGAACTCGATGTGCTCCGCCAGCCCGAAGCGGCGCACCGCCTCGGCCACCGGCCCCTCGTCCTTCTGCGGCTTGCCGACCACCACCAGGTGCGCGTCCCGCTCGGTGCGGACCTTGGCCAGCGCCTCGACCAGGAAGACCAGGCCCTTGAGCGGCACGTCCGCGCTGGAGGTGGTGACGATCCGGCCGGGGACCCGCTCGACCTCGGCCGAGGGCGACCAGAGCCGGGTGTCCGCGCCGATCGGGACCACCGAGATCGCGCCGGGGGTGGCGCCCAGGTGCTCGGCGATCTCCCGCTGCGAGGTGCCGGAGACGGTGATCACGTGGTCCAGCCGGGCGGCGACCCGGCGCTGCATCCGGGTGAAGGCGTACCAGCGGCGCAGCGACAGCCGCTTCAGCCGGGTGGTGGCCGCGTCCAGCTCCAACCGCCGGTCCACGGTGACCGGGTGGTGGATCGTGGTGACCAGCGGGAAGCCGTGCCGGGCCAGGCCGAGCAGGCCGTAGCCGAGGGTCTGGTTGTCGTGCACCACGTCGTAGCGGCCCTTGTGCCGGGCCAGGTACTGCCGGGCGCGCAGCGAGAAGGTGAGCGGCTCGGGGAAGCCGCCGGTGCGCATGGTGGCGAACTCCAGGACGTCCACCGGCCCGCGGAACTCGCCGCGCCCGGGCGTGCGGAAGGGGTCGTCGGCGCGGTAGAGGTCCAGGCTGGGCAGTTCGACCAGCCGCACCGAACCGGGGCCCTCGACCTCGTCCAGCACGGGGTAGGGCTGGGCGCCGATCACGTCCACGTGGTGGCCGAGTCGGGCCAGCTCCCGGGAGAGGTGCCGTACGTACACGCCCTGGCCGCCGCAGAACGGGTCCCCGCGGTATGACAGCAGGGCAATCCGCAGCGGGTGCGCGGTCATCCTGGGCCCTCATCTCTGGCTGCTATCGGTGCTACTGGTGCTGCCGGTCGCTAAAGTAGATCAGGTTTCAGTGGCTGTGGAACTCGACAGCGACCGTGTGAACAATGAGAGACCTCGAAGATACCGGCCCGTAGCTTTCGCTCAGGAGCCAGGGCTGGTGATTCCCGCCACGCCGGCCCGACCGACCTCGGTCGACCCCGTCGACCTCGGGTCGACGTCGCGTCGGCCTTCTGGAGCACGCCGCCACCCACGCGCCCCCGGGAGCACACTTGCCGTCGCCGTCCACGTCCGTGAGCCCCACCCCCACGCCCTCCGGCGAACCGCCGCTGACCGCACGCCAGGCCGAACGGCGCCGCCGGATCCTGCGGGCCGCCACCGCGCTGGCCGCCCGCGGCGGGTACGAGGCGGTCCAGATGCGGGAGGTCGCGGAGAGCGCGCAGGTCGCCCTCGGGACGCTGTACCGGTACTTCCCGTCCAAGGTCCACCTGCTCGTCGCCGTCATGCTGGAACAGTTGCAGGGCCTCCAGGAGCACATCCGGCGGCACCCGCCCACCGACCGGGAGCCGGCCCTGCGGGTCGCCGACGCGCTCACCCGGGCCTTCCACGCGCTGCAGCGCGAACCACTGCTGGCCGAGGCGATGGTCCGCTCGATGTGCTTCGCCGACCGCTCGGTCGGCACCGAGGTGGACCGGATCAGCGCCGCCACCGGACAGCTCATCCTGGACGCGATCGGCCAGTCCGCGCCGCCCAGCGACAGCCAGCGGGCGGCCGTCCGGGTGATCGAGCACACCTGGCACTCGGCCCTGGTCGCCTGGCTGTCCGGGCGCGCCTCGATCGCCGAGGTGCGGGCGGACCTGCACACCGCCGCCCGGCTGCTGACACTGGCGTGAGGAGGGCCCGACTGGAACCTGTTCCTGCCGCGGCCGGCCGCCCGGCCGGCACCGGCGGCTAAAGTCGACGGGCAGCACAACTCCATCCCGCTCCTCCCCCGGGGGAAGCCGGTGCGAATCCGGCGCTGACCCCGCAACCGTGAGCCCGGACGCCGCACCGCGCGGCCCCGGACGAGTCGGAGCACCCGGACGGAGGGGCGAGCGGCCAGCCCGGACGCCCGCGCCCGGCACCCGTCGAGGACTACGGAACGGCCCCCCGCCGGGCCACCACCGCTCACCGAAAGGCACACCCGCACCATGCTGAACGCCGCCCGACTGGGCGCCGCCGCCCTGTCCGCCGCGCTGCTCACCGGCCTCGCCGCCGCACCGGCCCTCGCCGACAGCCCCGCGCCCGCGGCCCCGGGCAGCCCGGCCGCCACGGACGGTCCGTCCGCTCCCGCCGCCGCCCCGGGCAGCCCGGCCGCCCCGGCCGCTCCCGCGGTCCCGGACGGCCTCTACGGCAAGAGCGACCCGACGTACGACGGCGTGTGGCGGCAGTCCCTGGCGCTGAGCGCCCTCTCGGCGGCCAAGGTCACTCCGGCCGACTCCGCCGTGGCGTGGCTCACCGGGCAGCAGTGCGAGGACGGCGGCTGGCCCTCCTACCGGGCGGCCGGCGCGGCCTGCGACGCCAAGACCGAGGACAGCAACGCCACCGCCGTCGCCATCCAGGCGCTGGTGGCCCTCGGCGGCCACCAGGACGCCGTCGACAAGGGCGTGCAGTGGCTCAAGGCCAACCAGAACGCCGACGGCAGCTGGCCTGACAACCCCGGCAGCCCGGGCGACGCCAACTCCACCGGGCTCGCCGTCAACGCGCTGTTCGCGGCCAGGACCGACCCGGCGAGTGTCGCCAAGGCGGGCAAGGGCGGCGCGGCCGGCAAGAACGCGTTCGACGGCCTCGCCCTGTTCCAACTCGGCTGCACCGCCCCCGCCGACCAGCGCGGCGCCTTCGCCTTCCAGCCGGACCCGGCCGGCGGCGCCCTGGCCCCCAACACCCTGGCCAGCGCCCAGGCCGCGCTCGCGGCCGCCGGCGGACACCTGCCGGTCACCACCTCCGTGCGCGCCGACGCGACGCCCAAGGCGCTGGCCTGCGCCGACGGCTCCGCGCCCGCCACCATCCCGCACGCCGAGGCGGGCGAGGCGGTCAGCGCCTACCTCACCAGCCAGCTCGCGGCGGGCGGCGACCACCTCAGCCTCACCACCCCCGGCGCCGAGCCGAAGCCCGACTACGCCGCCACCGCCTGGGCGGCGCTCGCCCTCGTCCAGAGCGGCCACCCGGAGCAGGCCTCCGACACCGTCGACTGGCTGGAGGGGCAGGGCGCCACCTGGACCAAGAACGGCACCGACGCCGCGGCCACCGCCACCCTCCTCCTGGTCTCCGAGGCCGCGCACCGCGGCACCGCCGACCTCACCGGGCAGCTCACCGCCCTCGGCCCGGCACCCAAGGCCGGCGCCGCCACCACGGCGGCCACCCCGGCGGAGAAGAAGAAGGACGGCTTCGGCCAGCTCTGGCTGATCATCGTCGGCCTCCTCGTCGGCATCGGCGGCGGCCTGCTGCTCAGCCTCCAGCGCAAGCGCAACCCCCACCTCTGATGCGCCCCGCAGCTCACGGCGTCCCGGCGGGCGGGCCCTCCCCCGCGCGTACCGGGAGCAGGGGGACGGCGCCCGGGCGCCGGGCCCTCGCCACCGTCCTGCTCCCGCTGATCGGCGCGCTACTGCTGCTCGTCCACGCCGCCGCGCCCGCCCGGGCCGCCGCCGGCTACCGGTACTGGTCCTTCTGGCGCGGAGCCGACGGCGGCGCGTGGACGTACCAGCAGCAGGGGCCCTCGATCGCCGTCCCGCCGGACGGGGCGGTCGACGGCTGGCGGTTCGCCGTGAGCCCCGACGGCGGACAGAGCGCCGCGAAGCCCCGCGCCCAGGCGAGCTTCGACGACATCTGCGCCGGCACGCCCGTCCAGGACGGCCGCAAGCGGGTGGCCGTCGTGCTGGACTTCGGCACCGCCGAGGACGTCGGAGCGCCCACCGCGCAGCCGCCGGAGCAGCGGACGGCCTGCGCCGGCGTGGCGCCGCGCGCCAGCTCCGCCGAGGTGCTGGCCGCCGTCGCCCCGCCGCTCCGCTACGACACCAACGGGCTGCTGTGCGCCATCGCCGGCTACCCGAAGGCGGGGTGCGCCGAGCAGGTGGGCGCGGCCGCCGCGCAGCCGGACGACGGCCCGGCGTCGGCCCCGCAGCACGGCGGCGGCCCGGACGTCGGCCTGGTCGCCGGGGGCGCGCTGGTCGCCGTCCTCGCCGGGGGCGCCGTCTGGCAGGCGCGTCGCCGCCGCACCCCCTGACCCCGACCGCGCCCTCGCCCCACCCCTCAGCCTCCGTCTCCCAGGACCGATCCGTGAGCAGCACCGCCCGCAGCACCCGACCGCCCACCGGCCCCCGCCAACTGCACCCGGGGGCCTGGTGGCTGTGGGCGCTCGGGCTCGGCGCGGCGGCGACCCGCACCACCAACCCGGCGATCCTGCTGCTGCTCGCCGCGACCGCCGGGTACGTGGTCGCCGCGCGGCGCGGCGATGCGCCGTGGTCCCGCTCGTACGGGGCGTTCCTGCGGCTCGGCCTGCTGGTGCTCGGCCTCCGCCTGGTCTTCGCCGTGCTGCTCGGCTCGCCGATCCCCGGCACCCACGTGCTGTTCACCCTGCCCGAAGTGCCGCTGCCCACCTGGGCGCAGGGGGTGCGGATCGGCGGGCGGGTCACCGTCGAGGGCCTGCTCGCGGCGCTGTACGACGGGCTGCGCCTGGCCACCCTGCTGATCTGCGTCGGCGCCGCCAACTCCCTCGCCAGCCCGGCCCGCCTGCTGCGCGCCCTGCCCGGCGCGCTCTACGAGGCGGGCGTGGCCGTGGTGGTGGCGATGACCTTCGCGCCGAACCTGGTCGCCGACGTCCGCCGACTGCGCGCCGCCCGACGGCTGCGCGGCCGTGCGGACAAGGGCATCGCGGCCGTGCTGAGCGTCGGACTGCCCGTCCTGGAGGGCGCGTTGGAGCGGTCCATCGCGCTGGCGGCGGCGATGGACACCCGGGGTTTCGGCCGCACCGCCGACGTCCCGCGCCCGCTCGCCCGGGCGACCGCCGCGCTCACCCTGGCCGGGCTGCTCGGGGTCTGCCTGGCCGCGTACGGGCTGCTGACCGCCGGCGGCGCCGGCTGGGCACTGCCGGTGCTGCTGCTCGGTCTGGCCGCCGCCTTCGCCGGGCTGCTGCTCGGCAACCGACGGGCCGTCAGGTCGCACTACCGGCCGGACCCCTGGGCCCTGCCGGAGTGGCTGACGGCGGGCTCCGGCGCCGCCGTCGCGGCCCTCACCGCCTACCTGGCCGCCCAGGACCCGGCCGCCTTCGCCCCCACCGTCGTCCCGCCGACCGTCCCCGCGCTGCCGCTGGCCGCCATGCTGACCGTACTCCTCGGCCTGGTACCGGCGTTCGCCGCCCCGACCCCGCCCCGGAGGGCATCGTGATCACCTTCGAGCAGGTCTCCGTACGGTACGCGGACTCCGCCGCACCCGCGCTGAGCGACGTCGACCTCACCGTCCCCGAGGGCGAACTCTGCCTGCTGGTCGGCCCGTCGGGCTCCGGCAAGTCCACCCTGCTGGGCACCGTCAGCGGCCTGGTGCCGCACTTCACCGGCGGCGTGCTGCACGGCCGGGTCACCGTCGGCGGCCGGGACACCCGCGAGCACCGTCCGCGCGAACTCGCCGACCTGGTCGGCACGGTGGGCCAGGACCCGGCGGCGCGGTTCGTCACCGACACCGTGGAGGACGAACTCGCCTACGGCATGGAGTCCCTGGGCCTGCCGGGCGACGTCATGCGGCGCCGGGTCGAGGAGACCCTCGACCTGCTCGGCCTCGCCGACCTGCGCGACCGCGCGCTGGGCTCGCTCTCCGGCGGCCAGCAGCAGCGCGTCGCGATCGGCTCGGTGCTCACCGTGCACCCGCGCGTGCTGGTCCTGGACGAACCCACCTCGGCGCTCGACCCTGGCGCCGCCGAGGAGGTGCTCGCCGTCCTCCAGCGACTGGTGCACGACCTCGGCACCACCGTGCTGATGGCCGAGCACCGGCTGGAGCGGGTCGTCCAGTACGCCGACCAGGTGCTGCTGCTGACCCCGGAGGCGGCCCCGGTGCTGGACCGACCCGCCGAGGTGATGGCGCACTCGCCGGTGCACCCGCCGGTGGTCGGCCTCGGCCAGCTCGCCGGCTGGCGGCCGCTGCCGCTGTCCGTCCGCGATGCGCGCCGCAGGGCCGCCCCGCTGCGCGCCGAGCTGGACGGCCGGGTGCCCGCCGCGGCCGCGGCCCCGACCGGCGCCCCCATCGCCGTCGCCGAGCGCCTCGCCGTCCGGCGCGGCCCGGTCCAGGCGCTGCGCGGCGTGGACCTGTCCCTGCGCCCCGGCGAGATCACCGCCCTGATGGGCCGCAACGGCGCCGGCAAGTCCACCCTGCTCGGCAGCCTGGTCGGCCTGCACGCCCCCGCCTCCGGGAGCGTCACCATCGGCGGCCGCACCCCGCACCGCACCCGCCCCGCCGACCTGATCCGCCAGGTCGGCCTCGTCCCCCAGGACCCGCGGGACCTGCTGTACGGCGAGAGCGTCGCCGCCGAATGCGCCGCCGCGGACGCCGACGCGGGCGCGGTCGCGGGGTCGTGCCGCGCCCTGGTCGAACGCCTGCTGCCCGGCATCGCCGACACCGCCCACCCGCGCGACCTCTCCGAGGGCCAGCGCCTCACCCTCGCCCTCGCCGTCGTCCTCACCGCCCGGCCCCCGCTGCTGCTCCTGGACGAGCCGACCCGCGGCCTCGACTACGCCGCCAAGGCCCGGCTGGTGGAGATCCTGCGCGACCTCGCGGGCGCGGGCCACGCCGTGCTGCTGGCGACCCACGACGTCGAACTGGCCGCCGAACTCGCCCACCGGACGGTGATCCTGGCCGAGGGCGAGATCGTCGCGGACGGTCCGACGGCGGAGGTGGTGGTCTCCTCCCCGGCGTTCGCGCCGCAGGTCTCCAAGGTGCTGGCGCCGGGACCCTGGCTCACCGTCCGGCAGGTCGCGGAGGCGCTGAGCGCATGAACAGCCGGCCCGTCCCGCTCGGCCGCCGGTCCGCCGCGGCCCTGCTGCTGGTGTCCGCCGTCGGTGTGGCGGCCTTCGGCTGGCCGCTGCTCGCCTCCACGGGATCGGCGCTGGTCGGGCACTCCGCCGACGCCCCCTGGCTGTTCGCCCTGCTGCTCCCGCTGCTGCTCGCCGTGGTCATCGCCCAGATCTCCGAGGGGCGCTCGGCGGGCGGCGGCGCCCCGGGGCTGGACGCCAAGTCCGTCGCCCTGCTGGGGGTGCTGGCGGCCACGGGCGCCGCGCTGCGACCGCTGGGCGCGGGGACGGCGGGGCTGGAACCGATGTTCTTCCTGATGGTCCTCTCCGGCCGCGCCCTCGGCCCCGGCTTCGGGTTCGTGCTGGGCTCGCTGTCGATGTTCGCCTCCGCCCTGCTGACCGGCGGGGTCGGTCCGTGGCTGCCGTTCCAGATGCTCGCCATGGGCTGGGTCTGCCTCGGCGCGGGCCTGCTGCCGGGCGCCGCCACCCTGCGCGGCCGCCACGAACTGCTGCTCCTCGCCGTCTACGGCGCCTTCTCCGCCGTCCTGTACGGCACGATCATGAACCTCCAGGGCTGGCCGTACATCGCGGGCCTCTCCGGCTCCATCTCCTTCGTCCCCGGCGACCCGCTGCCCGCCAACCTGGTGCGCTTCGCCGCCTACTGCCTGACCACGTCGCTGGGTTGGGACCTCCCCCGCGCCGCCCTGACGGTCGTGCTCTGCCTCACCCTCGGCACCCCCGTCCTGCGCGCCCTGCGCCGCGCCACCCGGCGCGCGGCCTTCGACGCCCCCGTCGACTTCCGCCCGCCGCCGGCCGGGTGAACCGCCGCCCCCTGGCCGCGCCGAACGCCGCTACCCCTCCCGTCCGTCCACGATCATCACCCCGTGATCCGAACCTCCGCCCGCACCTCCGGCGTCGCCGTCACCGTCGCCGCGACGGCCCTCCTCCTCGCCGCCGCCCCGGCCGCCCCCGCCGCGGCCCTCACCCCCGCACCACCGCGAAAGGCCCTCTGCCTCGCCGTCGGCACCACCCGCCACGACGCGGACCACCTCACGGTACGGCGCTGCCTCGCCACCGCCGCCCAGCGCTTCACCCTGGACGGCGGCCGGGTGAAGGTCACCGACACCCTCGGCACCGCCCGGGAGATGTGCCTCGACGGCGACTACACGGGCGAGAACGGCGACGACGTCCGCATCTGGTCCTGCGAAAGCACCCCGGCCGGCCGCGCCAACCAGACCTGGCTGCTGCGCGAGGGCTCGTTCGTCCTCCAGCGCACCGCCGGCACCGCGGACGAGATGTGCATCGACGCCGGCTCGACCAGGGACGACGGCGACACCGTCTTCCTGTCCACCTGCGAACCGGCCGACCCCGACCAGACCTTCGTCCTCGACCACGGCTCCATCCAGCTCCGCGACACCCTCTGAGCGCCCCCCTCACTCCGCCCCCACACGGGGCTGCCCGGCCGCGTCCCGCGCGACCACTGAACGCGCCGGCGCGATCCCGGCGCGCCCCGAATGCCCACGACACGCCCTGGCACGCCACCTGCCGTTCAGTGCCAGGCCGCCGTAGATTTGACGGACCGTCACCCCCATTCCCAGGCCCGCCCGGCTCGGTTCCGTTCCGACTCCGTCGATCGGTGGTTGCCATGATCCGACGCATCCCCCTGTGGGCGCGAATCCTCCGACTCGGGCTCGGCGGCTGCCTGCTGGCCGCAGCGGCCGGCGCCGGCAGCGCCGAGGCCGCGCCGCGCCGCGCGGCCGGCTCATCCCAGGAGCAACGCATCGAGTCGCTCCTCGCCCAGCTCACCACCGACGAGAAAGTCACCCTCCTACGCGGCCTCGACGCCCCGAACGGCGTGCACTCCGTCGGCTACGTCCGAGGGGTCCCCCGCCTCGGCATCCCGCCGCTGCTGCTGTCCGACGGCCCGGCCGGCATCCGGGACGGCCAGCCCGCGACGGCCCTGCCGGCTCCCGTGGCGCTGGCCGCCGCCTTCGACCCCACACTGGCGGCCGGCTACGGCGACGTCCTGGGCCGGGAGGCGAGGGCGCGCGGCTACCAGGTGCTGTACGGGCCGATGGTGAACATCGTACGAATCCCGCAGGGCGGACGGAACTTCGAGACGCTCGGCGAGGACCCGTTCCTCGCCGGACAGCTCGCCGCCGCCGAGGTGCGCGGCATCCAGGCGCAGCACGTCGCGGCGCAGGTGAAGCATTACGCCGCCAACAACCAGGAGGACAACCGCCAGACGTACAGCTCGGACGTCGACGAGCGCACGCTCACCGAGATCGAGCTGCCGGCCTTCCGGGCGGCCGTCAGGAACGGCCGGGCCTGGTCGGCGATGTGCGGCTACAACCCGGTCAACGGAATCTGGGCCTGCGAGAACTTCCCGCTCCTGCGCGACGTGCTGAAGGGCCGCTGGGGCTTCGACGGCGTGGTCGGCTCCGACTACCCGGCCACCCACTCCTCGGTCAACGCCGCAGCGGGCGGCCTCGACCAGGAGTTCGGCGGTTCCACCTACTTCGCCGACCTGCCCGCCGCGGTCGCCGACGGCCGGCTGGCCCTGACCGTACTGGACGACCAGGTCCGGCGGGTGCTGCGGCTGATGTCACGCACGGGGGCACTCGACGGCACCCAGCCACCCGCCTCCGACCCGGCCGCCGGCGCGCGCGACGCCAGGACGGCGGCCGCCGCCGGCACGGTGCTGCTGCGCAACCAGGGGGCGGTGCTGCCCCTGGACACCGCCCGGCTCAAGTCCGTCGCCGTGATCGGCCCGTGGGCGGACCGCGCGTACACCGGTGGCGGCGGCTCCTCGCACGTCAACCCCTATGCCGAACACACGGTGACGCCCCGCCAGGGCATCACCGCCAGGGCGGGCGCGAACGTCTCCGTGCGCTACCACCCGGGCGACGACCCGGACGCGGCCGCCTCGGTGGCCGCCGGGGCGGACGCGGCGGTCGTCGTGGTCGGCGACGAGGAGATCGAGGGCGCGGACCGCAGCTCGCTCGACCTCGCCCCGGCGGACGACGCGCTGATCCGGGCCGTCGCCAAGGCCAATCCGCACACCGTGGTGGTGCTCAACACCGGCGGCCCGGTCACCATGCCGTGGCTGGACGCGGTCCCGGCCGTCGTCGAGGCCTGGTACCCGGGCGAGCAGAGCGGCGCCGCGCTCGCCGACGTGCTGTTCGGCGACACCGATCCCGCCGGGCGGCTGCCCGTCACCTTTCCGACCTCGGCGAGCGCCACACCGATCCAGGACGCCGCCCAGTACCCCGGCACGGACGACGCCTACCACTACACCGAGGGCCTCAAGGTCGGCTACCGCTGGTACGACGCGAGCGGCACCGCCCCGCTGTTCCCCTTCGGCCACGGCCTCTCCTACACCACCTTCGACTACAGCGGCCTCACCGTGACCGGCCCCGACCCGGCCGGGCGGGTGCGGGTCGCCTTCGACCTCACCAACCGGGGAACCCGGACCGGCACCGAAGTGCCGCAGCTCTACGTCGCCTTCCCCTCCTCAGCCGGCGAGCCGCCGCAGCAGCTCAAAGCCTTCGGCAAGGTCACCCTGGCGCCCGGCGGCTCGACCAGGGTGGAGCTGCGGCTGGACCGCACCTCCTTCTCCGTCTGGGACCAGAACACCCACGGCTGGCGGATTCCCGGCGGCCAGTACGGCCTGACGGTCGGCTCCTCCTCCCGCACGCCGAAACTGCAGGGCGTCGCGGACGTGCCGGCCTCGCCCGCCGTCTCCGCCTGGTCCGGACGGATCACCGGCGCCGACGGATCCTGCCTGGACGCCGAGGCCGCCGCCGCGGACCCCGACCAGGCCGTACGGACGGCCGACTGCGCGGGCACCGCCGCCCAGGACGCCACCGTCGGCTCCGACGGCAGCATCGGCGTCCTCGACGGCTGCCTCACCCCGAGCGGCCAGGCCGACGGCGCTGCCGTCCGGCTGCGGGACTGCACCCAGGGCCCCGACCAGGTGTGGCGCCTGCGCTCGGACGCGTCGTTCCTCCACCCCGCCTCCGGCCGCTGTCTCGCCGCCGCCGACGGCCGGCTGGTGCTGCGGGACTGCTCCGGCGCCACCGAGCAGCGCTGGTCCACCCCACGCCCGAGCGGTCCGCTCACCGGCATCGCCGGCCAGTGCGTGGACGTCAACCGCGCATCGACGGCGAACGGCACCGCCGTCCAGCTCTACCACTGCAACGGCACCGGCGCCCAGGACTGGTCCGTCCGACAGGACGGCTCCTTGAGGGCGTTCGGCAAGTGCCTGGACGTCACCAACGGCTGGACCGTCGCGGGAACACCCGTCCAGCTGTACGACTGCAACGGCACCGGCGCCCAACGCTGGCAGGCACGCGACGACGGCACCCTCCTCAACCCCGTCTCCAACCGGTGTCTGGACGCCCGCGACGGCAGCAGCGCCGACTGGACCAGGCTGCAGATCTGGGACTGCACCACCGGTGCCAACCAGCGCTGGACCCTGCCCTCCTGAACCGCCCCCCTGCTGAGCGTCAGGCGGGCCGCCCGGCCCCGCCCCACCGCCGATCCCCCATACACCGTTCGGAATGCCCGAACGCCCCCGTACGCTGTCCGGCAACACAGCACCGACGTGAACCGCGCCGCACGCCACGGCCGTTCGGGGGAACCGAGGAAACCAGTGGAGCTCCGTCAGTTGCGCGTCTTCGAGGCCGTCGTCGTCCACCGCACCGTCACCGCGGCGGCGGTGGCACTCGGCCTCGCGCCGTCCTCCGTCTCCGAACAGATCCGCACCCTCGAACGCAGCCTGGGCGTCGAGCTGTTCGACCGGGCCCCGCGCGGGATGGCGCTCACCCCGGCCGGTTCGCGGCTGCTGCCGTGGTCCCGCAAGCTCCTCGACCAGGCCGACCAGGCCCGGCGCGAGGTGGTCAGCGGCCGGGCCCGGCTCCGACTCGGCGCCCTGGAGACCATCGCGGCCAGCCACGTCCCCGCCGTCCTGGCCCGTCTCGCCGAGCACCGGCCCGACCTGGACGTCTCCCTGCACACCGACACCGCCCGGGACGCCCTGCTCGGCGGGGTCGCCGCCGGAGCCCTGGAAGCCGCTCTGATCCTGGACAGCGCCGGGCCGCTCGGGGAACTCGGCTTCTACCTGCCGCCCGCCCCGCTCGACCACCTCGACCTCAAGCCCGTCCCGCTCGCCCTGGTCGCCGCGCCCGCCCACCCGCTGGCCCGGGCCACCACCGTCACCCGCGAGGACCTCAGCGGCCAGCGACTCCTGGTCAACGCCCCCACCTGCTCCTTCCGGCTGGCCGGCGAACGCCTGCTCGGCCATGGCGTCGAACGCGTCCGCGCCGGCGGCGTCGCCGTCACCCGCGCCTGCGCCGAACAGGGCCTCGGCATCGCCCTCCTGCCCGACTTCGCCGTCCACGAGCCCCTCGCCTCCGGCACCCTCGTCCGCCTCCCCCTCGACCCCCCGCCCCTCCACCTCCGCCTCGTCTGGCGCGCCGACCGCGAAACCGTCCCGGGCCTGCGCGAAGTCCTCCACGCCACCGCCGCGTGAGCCCGACGCCGCCCCGACGCGCCCGCGAACGCCGAACGGCGCGCCCCGGGGTTCCGGGACGCGCCGTTCGCCATGACCGCCGTCAGGCCTTCGGACCCGCCGACTGGACGACCTCGAAGGACCACAGCGTGGACCCGGAGGCGGCCGGACGCTTGGGCGCCTCGCCGTCAC
Source organism: Kitasatospora sp. NPDC029312 (assembly GCF_055569215.1). Classification (NCBI taxonomy): domain Bacteria; kingdom Bacillati; phylum Actinomycetota; class Actinomycetes; order Kitasatosporales; family Streptomycetaceae; genus Kitasatospora; species Kitasatospora sp. NPDC029312. Next base: position 113,424 of record NZ_JBVHXY010000004.1, read on the forward strand.
CGCCACCCTGGTGGGCCGCCTTCATCGGGCCCTCCATCCAGGCCTGGAAGTCCTCCTCGCTGCGCCAGCGGGTGTAGACGAGGTACTGGTCGGTGCCCTCGACCGGGCGGAGCAGTTCGAACCACTCGAAACCGTCCGAGTTCTCCACCGCGCCGGCCCGCGAGGCGAAGCGCTGTTCCAGCACCTCGCGCTGCTCGGCGGGAACCGTCAGTACGTTGATCTTGACGACGGACATGCCGCTCCTCCTGCTCCGCCGGAGCCCCGGGTACGGGGGCTCCGGTCAGGTCACTGCGTACGGCAGCAGTCTGCTACACCTCACGCCGGGGTGGCTCAGGCGATCCACGGCGGGACGATGCGCTGGTCGTCGCGCGGGGCGAGGGCGCAGGCGTCGGCAGGGGTGACGGCGTCCGGGTTGTAGACGTGGGAGGGGGAGGTGGAAGCCACCAGGGCGGTGAAGCCCTCGGCGGTGGAGATGCGGCGTGGGGTGTCGATGGGGAGGACCAGGGTGTCGCCGGCGGTGAGGGTGAGGGGCTCGCCGTTCAGGTTCACGGCGGCGGTGCCGGTCAGGACGGTCCAGACCTGCTCGGCGTCCATGGCGTGCAGCGGGCCCTGCTGGCCGGCGCGCATCTCGACCCGCCAGACGGCGAGGGAGGTCGAGCCCTGGGTGGGTGAGGCGCAGGTGGTCATGACGGCGTTCGGGGTTTCGGTGCGACGGGCGTCGGTCGAACGGATCACGGGCATGGCGGAGGAACCCCTTAAGATGGACAACGGTGTTGTCTATATAGTCAATGAGGTTGTCTATCGTGTCAACTGATTCCGCTCCGCCCGGCTTCGAGCTGCCGCTGCGCCTGCTGCTCGCGTTCCGGACGATCATCGACGAGCTGCACGAACGGATCGCCCGCGAGGGCCACCCGGACCTGCGCCCGATGCACGGCTTCGTCTTCCAGGCGATCGGCCCGGACGGCACCACCGCCGTCGAGCTCGGACGGCGGCTCGGCGTGTCCAAGCAGGCCGCGGGGAAGACCGTCGAGCACCTGGAGCAGCTCGGCTACGTCGAGCGCGGCAGCGACCCGGCCGACGCCCGGCGCAAGGTGGTCCGGCTCACCGACCGGGGCGTGGACTGCCTGGTGCGCTCGGCGCGGATCTTCGACGAGCTGCGCGCGGAGTGGTCGCAGGCCCTCGGCGAGGAGCAGCTGCGCCAGGTCGAGGACGGCCTGCGGCGGCTCGCCCCCGGAGATCCGTTCCGGCTGGACACCCCGCGCTGGTTCGGTGCGCCCTGAGGGAGGAGCAGACCGACCGCACGGGGCGGACCGGGTGCGCGGGGCCTAGAAGGACCGCCCTTCCCCCCGGTACGGGGGTTGCGGCCCGCTCGGGTCCGGCCGGTCCCGGCGGTCGGCGCAGAAGGTGGAGCTGAGCCGGGTGAGGAGTTGGGCGAGGTCCGTGTACTGGGTCTCGTCCCAGTCCCCCAGCAGCTCCGCCAGTTGGGTGCGCCGGGCCGCGACCAGCCGCAGCGCCGCCTCCTCGCCCGGTTCGGTGAGGCGCAGCGGCAGGCCGCCGGCGCGGGAGGCCAGGCCCCGGCCCTCCACCTCGCGGGCCGCCTCCTCGACGACCGCGATCGGGACGATCCGCCGCTCGGCGAGTTCGGCGGGCTCCACCGAGCCGTGGTGGTGCATCTGGAGGAGCAGCCAGCTGGAGGCCGGCAGCAGGTCGAGCCCGGCGGAGGCAGTGATCCGCCGGAACAGGTCGCGCCGGGCCTCGCGGGTGCTCAGCACCGAGAGGGCGCGGGCGATCTCGTCCAGCGAGCTGCGCTCGACCGGGTTGAGGCCGATGGACTCGCCGAGGTCGGGCGCCGTCACCGTGGAGCGCAGCTTCTGCTCGCGCAGGAACAGCGACAGGACGAAGGCGACCAGCGCGACGGGCACCGCGTACAGGAACACCCGGGTGATCGACTCGGCGTACGCGTGGTAGACCGCGGCCTGGGTGGCGGCGGGCAGTCGGGCGATCAGGCGGGGGTCGGCGGTGATCGCCTCGGCGTGGAAGCCGGGCGGCAGCGGTTTGCCGGCCAGGGCGTCGGCGAGCCGGGACCGCAGGCCGCTGGCGAAGATCGTGCCGAAGATGGAGACGCCGAAGGAGGCGCCGATGGAGCGGAAGAAGGTGGCGCCGGCGGTGGCCACGCCGAGGTCCTGGTAGCCGACGGAGTTCTGCACGATCAGCACCAGGACCTGCATCACCAGGCCGAGTCCGAGGCCGAAGACCAGGAAGTAGAGGCTCATCTCGGTGGTGCTGCTGTGCTCGTCCAGGCGGGAGAGCAGCAGCAGGCCGACCGTGGTGACGGCCGTCCCGGCGATCGGGAACACCCGGTAGTGGCCGGTGCGGGCGACGATCTGCCCGGAGCCGATCGAGGTGAGCAGCATGCCGAGCACCATCGGGAGCATGTGGATGCCGGACAGGGTGGGCGAGACCTGGTGGACCACCTGGAGGAAGGTCGGCAGGTAGGTGAGCGCGCCGAACATCGCGAAGCCGACCACGAAGGAGATCACCGCGACCAGGCTGAAGGTCCGTGAGCGGAACAGCCGCAGCGGCAGCACCGGCTCCACGGCGGTGCGCTCGACCGCGACGAAGGCGGCCAGCAGCACCAGTCCGAGCACCCCCAGTCCGATGACCTGCCAGGAGCTCCAGGCCCAGGTGGTGCCGCCGAGCGAGGTCATCAGTACCAGGCAGGTCGCGACGGCGGCGATCAGCGCGGTGCCCAGGTAGTCGATCCGGTGCTCGCGCCGGACCTCCAGCCCGTGCAGCACCGCGGCGATCACCACCAGGGCGAGCACGCCGATCGGCAGGTTGATGTAGAAGACCCAGCGCCAGCTGAGGTGGTCGACGAACAGACCGCCGAGCAGCGGACCGAGCACGCTGGTGACGCCGAAGACGGCGCCGAAGAGGCCCTGGTACTTGCCGCGGTCCCGGGGCGAGACGAGGTCGCCGACGATCGCCTGGGAGAGCACGATCAGCCCGCCGCCGCCCAGGCCCTGGAGGGCTCGGAAAGCGATCAACTCGCCCATGTTCTGGGCGATTCCGCACAGCACCGAGCCGAGCAGGAAGATCACGATGGAGGCCTGGAAGAAGCGCTTCCGGCCGTACATGTCGCCGAGCTTGCCCCAGAGCGGGGTGGCGGCGGTGGAGGCCAGCAGGTAGGCGGTGACCACCCAGGACAGGTGGTCCAGGCCGCCGAGGTCGCTGACGATGGTGGGCAGCGCCGTGGAGACGATGGTCTGGTCGAGGGCCGCGAGCAGCATCGCCAGCAGCAGGGCGCCGATCGGCACCCACAGATTGGGGACGGTGACCTCCGGCGGGCCCGGCTCGTTCGCCGGGCTCCGGTCGGACGCGGCAGGGGGACGCCGCCCCCGGCCGGACGTCGGGCGAGGGTCCGTCATGGCGTCTCCACAGGCGGCACGGCCTCTCCGTAGGGTCTCGGGGCCGGACGACCGGGCGCCCGCCGGGTGATCACTCCCAGTTCCCCATGCTGGCAGAGATGTCCTGGTTTGCACCGCCCGGTTGAGCCGAACGTAAGCACCCGGCCCGTCCCTCGCGTCCCAGCACTTCCCCCGGGGGCCAACCACCACCAATCGGCACAACACCCCCGCGGGGGGCCGGACGCCCCTGTCCACTCTCCGGGACGTCCTGCATAATCAGGCGCGATCGCGAGAACCCGGAGCCCCCAACCGGGCCCCCGGAACCGGGAAGCCGGGAAACCGGGCGCAGAGAACCGAGCACCGAGGAGGACCGGCCGATGCCGGACCAGCACTGCCCGACGTGCGGCACCGCACGCCCCGCCGGGTGCGGCTGCCTCCCAGGTCCGAACCTGGCTCCGCAGCCGGGTCCGCAGCCGAGTCCGCAGCCGGGACCGAACCCGAGCGGCGACCCGGGCCTCGCGGAGACCGCCGTGCTCCCGCACGTCGAGGGCCCGCCGCTGGTCCGCCCGTACATGCCGCAGTCGGCCGGCCAGGTGGCGGAGGAACTCGAGCCGGCGGGGGACCCGTTCGCCACCACCGTCCTGCCGCCGATCCGGCCCCCGCTGGGCCCGGACGCCGACGCCTACGCCACCACCGTCCTACCGCCCGTGCCGCCCACCGGCCCCGGCGCGTACGCGCCGGCCGCGCCGCCGCGTGCCCCGTACGAGCGCGAGGGCGGCGCCTTCGACCTCACCCCGGCCGGGCCGGAGGCCGGCGGCGGACGGGCATCGCGCCGAGCCGCCGAGCAGGCGGCGCAGAACCCGCTGGCCCGGCACAAGCTGCTGATCGGCGGCGTCGGCGCCGCTCTGGTGGCGCTCACCATCGGTATCGCGTACGCCGTGACGCCCTCGTCGGAGCCGGCCAAGCAGGCTCAGCCGGTGCTCACCACCACGCTGGCGCCCGCCCCGGTGGACCCGCCGGCCGAAGCCGCGCCCACCGCCAGCGCCCCGCCGTCGGCCGGGGCGGTGCCGAGCCCGACGGCGACGCCCACCCGCAAGCCGACCCCGACCAGGACGCCCACACCGACGCCGACCCCCACGCCGACACCGACCGCCACCCCGACGCCCACGCCGAGCCCCACTCCCACGCCAACCCCCACGCCGACCGACACCCCGGCCCCGCGCGTCCTCCAGCTCGGGATGAGCGGAGCCGACGTCAAGGACATGCAGCAGCGCCTGTACGCGGCCGAGTGCGGACTGGTCGACAAGTCGATCGTGACCGGCACCTTCGACTACTGGACCCGCTCCGTGCTGTCGGACTACCAGCGCGAGAACCGCATCAAGGGCGAGAACGGCGTGTACGGACCCAAGACCCAGGCCGTCCTCACCGCCGACCAGGGCTGCTGACCGGACATACGGCTCATCAGCCGGTGATCGCGCCGACGATGCTGACGCCCGCCAGCACCACCATGACCGCCGCCGCCACCCTGATGATCAGCTTCATCGGCACGTGCTTCAGCAGCTTCTGCCCGCCCACGATGGCGATCCCGCCGACGGCGCAGAGCGCCAGCCAGGAGCCGAGGCCCACGGCCAGCGGGTCCGCGTACTTGGCGGCCAGGTTGGCGGTCATGATCTGGGTCAGGTCGCCGAACTCGGCGACCGCGACGACCACGAAGCTCGCCCCGGCCACCTTCCAGAAGCTGTTCGAGGACGGCTCCTTGGCGGCGTGCTCGTCATCGTCGCCGCCGCCGTGGAAGAGCAGCATCGCCGCACCGGCCAGGAACAGCGCACCGGTGACACCCTCCACCCAGCGGTGCGGCAGCAACGAGAGCAGGTGCCCGGCCACCAGGGCGAGGCCCACCTGGAGGGCGAAGGCGGCGGCGATGCCCGCGAAGACGTAGCTCGCGCGGTACTTGGTGCCGAGCACCAGGCTGGCCAGCGCGGTCTTGTCCGGAAGTTCGGCCAGGAAGACGATGCCGAACGTCAACGCGGCAACGGTCAGACTCATGCGGAGGAATCCCTCGGTCGGGCCGTCAGGCCTCCGCGGCTCCGTCAGGGATCGCTTCGGCCCGACAGCACTGGAAACGGTCACAGCACTGCGGCCGAAGGTCTCGCCGGCAACCGCTCACCGAGCGGTGCCCCGGGCGCCGGGCCCGTGGGAGCCAGTATGTCGACGGTCCGGTGGAGGGCTACTCCCCTTCAACGCGCCCAAGCCTACCCGACGCCTTCCGCCCCGGCCGAACCCCGCCAGCCGTACCCGCGGTGACCAGCCCGCGCGCTCACCAGCCTCGCCGTCACCAGCCTCGCCGTCACCGGCCCGCGCCGTGACCAGCCACCACCGTCACCGGCCGTCAGCCGCACCCGCCGTGACCAGCCCGCGCCCGACCAGCTCCAGCACCACCACGACCGCCGCCGACTCCACCGCCAGCAGCCCGACCAGCACGAAGAGCTGCACCGCCCCCGCCTGGACGGGCGACGCCCCGCCGAGCAGCATGCCGACGAAGGCCCCAGGCAGGGTGACCAGCCCGACCGTCCGGGTCTGGTCCAGCGCCGGGACCAGCGAGGTCGCCGCCGCCGTACGGCAGATCTCCAGCCGGGCGTCCCGCTCCTCGAAGCCGAGCGCCAGCGCCGCCTCCACCTCGCCGCGCCGCTGCCGCAGCTCGTCCAGGGCGCGCCGACCGGCCAGCGAGGTGGCGGTGAGCGCGCCGCCGATCAGGATGCCCGCGACCGGGATCACCGACAGGCCCTTGGGCGGCAGCAGTCCGACGGCCAACAGCAGGCCGAGCACCGGCAGCACCCCGACGCCGATCGGGGCGGCCGCCCACACCCACCCCGGGCCCGGGGTCATCCGCCGCCCGGCGGTGCGCACCGCGACCGTGAACATCAGCAGCACGAACAGCGCCGACCACCAGAGCGAGCCGACCACCCAGCTGATCACCGCCGCGACGGCCGCCAGCTGGACGACCGCCCGAAACCCGGCCCGCGCCACCGCGCGCCCGTGGCCGAGCAGCCCCCACCCGGCCACGGCCACGGCGGCCAGCAGCAGCACCGCGGTGACCGCCCCGAGCACGGGGGTGACCGGCAGCAGTTGCCCGCCGGACGCCGAACCGGACGCGGAAGGCGTCATCAGATCCAGCTGGTGAACCACATCCGGTCCTGCCAGGACGACATCGGGATCACCTCCGCCGTGTACAGCGGGTAGAAGAAGGCGAAGCAGCCGACGATCGCGAGCACGATCAGTCCGGCGCCGGCCGCGCCCCACCGGCGGCGCACGGGGCTGCTGCCGGCCGGGCCGAGGACCGCCCCGAGCATCTGGGCGACGGCCAGGCACAGGAACGGCACGAGCACGACCATGTAGAAGGAGAAGATCGTCCGCTCCTGGTACTGGAACCAGGGCAGGTAGATCCCGGCGACCGCGCAGAGCACGGTCCCCGAGCGCCAGTCCCGGCGGAAGAACCAGCGCCACAGCAGGTAGACCAGCGCGAAGCAGGCCGCCCACCACAGGAACGGGGTGCCCAGGCCCAGGATCTGCGCCGAGCAGCCGCCCGGGGCGGTGCAGCCGCTCGTCCCCGCCGGGACCTGCTCCCAGTACATCGAGACCGGGCGGCCGTCGACCAGCCAGGCGTAGGGGTTGGACTGGTAGGTGTGCGGGGTGCTCAGGCCGGTGTTGAAGTCGTACATCTGCGAGTGGTAGTGCCACAGGCTGCGCAGCGGCGCGGGCACCCAGCTCATCGGGAGCTGGGGCAGCGGGATGCCGAGGACCTGGTCCGGGGAGAGCCCGGCTCGGCCGTCCGCCCAGTGCCGGTCGTAGCCGCCGTCGCCACCGGCGCCGCCCGTACCGCTTGCCAGCCACCCGGACCAGGCGCCGACGTACACCACCAGGGCCGAGCCGACCATGGCGAGGAAGGCCGGTACGGCGTCCCGGCGCAACATGGCGCGCCAGGGGCGGCGGGCCCCGGCGCCGCGGCGGCCGGACTGGTCCCAGAGCACGGTCAGGACGCCGAAGGCCGCGAGGATCGGGGCGCCGTTCCACTTGACCGCGCAGGCCGCGCCGATGAACACCCCGGCGGCGATCCGCCAGGGGCGCGGGCCGAGCCGCGCGCGGTCGGCGTCGGCCACAGCGGCCAGTCTGGCGCGGGTGTGGTCGCGGTCGACCAGCAGGGCGCCGAAGGAGGCGAGCACGAAGAACATCTGGATGCCGTCGAGCAGGCCCACCCGGCTCATCACCAGCTGGAGGCCGTCCACGGACATCAGCAGGGCGGCGGTGCAGCCGACCAGGGTGGAGCCGAAGAGCCGGCGGCCGATCCGGGCCAGCATCAGCACGGAGACGGTGCCGAGCAGGGCGGTCATGAACCGCCAGCCGAAGGGGTGCAGGCCGAACAGCTGCTCGCCGATCGTCATCACCCATTTGCCGAGGGGCGGGTGGGCGACGAACTCGGGCGCGGAGCTGAGCGGGATGGACTGCGGGACGGCCAGGATGTCGGTGTTGGCGTGGTCGGGCCAGGTGCCCTCGTAGCCCTGCTGGAGCAGCGACCAGGCGTCCTTGGGGTAGTACGTCTCGTCGAAGACGAAGGCGTTGGGGTAGCCGAGGTGCCAGAAGCGCAGCAGGCCGGCGAAGAGCGCGACGGCGATCGGGCCGAGCCAACCGGAGTGGTCGGCCGTCCAGCGGAGGATCGGGCCGAGCCGGCCGGAGCGGTCGGCCACCCGGTGGAGCAGCCCGCCGCGGGCCGGAGCGGGGTCGGCGGGGGCCGGGGCCGCCGGGGGGTGCGTGAGCGCCGCTTGCGTCATTGCCTCGCCGATCGCCAGTCTGCGGGGCCCGCGGGGTGCTGTTCCGGGCCCGGGTCTGCTGCCCCGGCCGGGGCCGGGCGGTCAACAGCCACTGACACTATGTGGCGGTGCCCGGCGAAGCCAAGCGCGACGAGCGCCGACCAGGTGACCTGGTCGGCGCCCGGCGCCGGTCTCGCACGCCTTCGCAAGGCGGCTGTGGCCGGCCGGCGGCCGCCGGTCACGCGGCGGTCTGCAGCTCCCGGACCGGAACGGTCGTGCGGACTACGGCCGGGGCCGCGTTGTCCTGCTCCGCCGTGAGGTGCGGACGCAGCCGCAGCGCCAGCAGGACCACCAGCAGCGTCGAGCCGGCCATCGCGGCCAGGTAGAGCGGCCAGGTGCCGGAGCCGACCAGCAGCACGCCGACGGCCGGGCCGACCGCGATCGCGATCTGCTTCACCAGGGCGTACCCGGCGTTGTAGGTGCCGAGCAGCCGGGCCGGAGCGAGGTCCGCGACGATCGGGCCCATGGTGGGCGCGAGCAGCGACTCGCCGACGCCGAACAGGGCGTAGATCGAGACGATCGCGACCGTGGCGGCCATGGTCTCGGTCCGGATCAGACCGGCCACCAGGGCCATCGCCCAGGCACCCAGCCAGACCAGCCCGGCCGCGGCCATCGCCGTGGTGCGGCGGCGGCGCGCGGTGATCCGCACCATGAACATCTGCAGGACGACGATGGTCAGCGCGTTGGCGCCGATCGCGAAGCCCAGGGTGGACGGCGCGGTGCCGACGGTGTCGGTGGCGAAGGCCGCGACACCGGACTCGAACTGGCCGTAGCAGGTGAAGAAGATCAGCCCGGCGAGGACGCAGAGCCGCACCATCGCCTTGTCGGCGAACAGGGCGCGCAGGCCGGTCGGGCCGTCGGCCTTCTCCTGGAGCACGCTCAGCCGGACGTTCGGCATCCGGGCGGTGCCGGTGACCAGGGCCAGGCCGAGGAAGGTCGCCGCCTCAATGGTGAACAGCCGGGTCAGGCTGGCCGGGTCGGCGACGTCGACGATCTGCCCGCCGACCAGCGCGCCGATGCCCATGCCCAGGTTGACCAGGGTGAACTGCAGCGCGAAGGCGTGCGAGCGGGTCGCCGCCGTCGAGCAGCGGACGATCATCGTGGCCAGCGCCGGCTGGCAGGTGGTGACACCCGCGCCGAACAGGAAGGACGAGACCAGCAGGGCCGGGGTGTCGGTGGCGTGGCCGAAGGCGAACGCGCCGGCGGCGGCGAGCGCGGCCCCGGCCAGCAGCACCGGACGGGGACCGTACCTGTCGATGCCGCGACCGGTGAGCGGGAGGACGGCGAGCGCGGCCAGCGCGAAGACGGTGAACACCATCCCGGCCGCCAGCGAGCCCAGCCCGCGCACCTGGTCCACGTACACGAACATGTACGGCATCGTGAACCCGCTGCCGAACGCACTGAGCGCGTTGCCGATCTGGACGCGGCGCAGCGGGCCGCCCGCCCCGCGCCGCTGCTGCCTCTGCTGCTTCACCGTGCCGGTCACCGTGCACATCCCTTCCCGGATCGTCCGGAACTCTTGAGCTGAACGCTTAAGCCCGGAAGATTTCAGATCTAAAGTTTGACGAGATAAAGTCTTAGCACCGGAAGGCTGCGGAGTCAAAGGCTTAAGGGATGCACGTTCGCGTGCGACACTGTCGGCATGACTACGGAGAAGCCGGCGCCGGCTGCCGACAAGCCCCCGCCGGCCACCCCCCTGGAGCTCGGCATCGCCGAGCAGGTGGCCCTGTACCAGCGGGAATTCCCCACCGTGGATCCCCAGGTGGAGACGATCGTGCAGACCCTGTCGCGGGTCGCCCGACGGATGGGCGTGGCGTACGACCGGCAGCTGACTGTGCTCGGGATCACCTCCGCGGAGTGGGAGGTGCTCAAGGCGCTGGTGGTGGCCGGCAGCCCCTACCGCCTGGGGCCCGGCGAGCTGGCCAAGCGGCTCGGACTCACGCCGGCCGCGATGACGCACCGGATCGACCGGATGGTCGCCGAGGACCTGGTCACCCGCGAGCGGGACGAGTCCAACCGGGTACGGGTGATCATCGAGCTGACCGAGAACGGCCGCGACAAGTGGCTGGAGTCGATGCGGATGGCGGCGGTGTTCGAAGAGGAGCTGCTGCAGGACATCGCGGACGAGGAGCGCTCCGCGCTCTGCGGCCTGCTGGCCAGGATGCTGCGGCGGATCGAGCAGACCCAGCCGGACGCACTCGGGCGCACCGCCGACCTGGCGTAGGGCTCGGGAGCGCCGACGCGCTGAGCCTGGGAGCGTGTGGCGCAGGGTTCGGGAGCGCGTCGCGTGGCGCGCGGGAAACGCGCGGAGTCCGGTCCGCCGGGGGGCGCTCCCCCGGCGGACCGGACTCCGCGGTGCACATGGTGGTCCGGGTGCCCCCGGACGGCGCGGACCGGTGGGGCCCGCGCCGGTCAGCCGATCAGCAGGGTCAGGAGGGTCAGCAGGGGCCGTTGTCGGCCCAGACGCCCCACTGGCCGCTCAGGGTCGGGTCCTCGCCCTTGGTCCACCACTTGTTGGTGTAGTAGTGGCCCTTCCAGGAGACCTTGGTGCCGCCGGCCGCGTAGGTGGTGTTCGGGTCCCAGCTCGGGGCGGCCGGGCAGGTGACCGGCGGGGTGGGGGTGCTCGTCGGTGTCCCGGTGGGCGTGCCGGTCGGCGTTCCGGTGGGGGTGCCGGTCGGGGTCTGGGTCGGCGTCGGCGTGCCGGTCGGCGGAGCCGGGCAGCCGGCGGCGGAGCCGTTGGTGGCGCTCACCATCTTGTCGAACAGGGCGGTGTTGGTGCCCAGGTCGTACAGCGAGAAGGCGAAGGAGCCGCCGAGGCCGTTGCAGTGCGCGTAGTCCAGCTTGGCCTGGATGGACCTGGCGTCCTCACCGCTCCAGAAGGTGTTGCCGTCGTAGAAGTAGGTGGCCTTGGCGTCGTCGTCCCAGAAGGTCTTGGACGGGTTGTCGACGAAGCCGGCGAGCTCCTTGTACATCTGGATGCCGGGGACGTTGCCGGACATCGCGGCGCCGGCCGCCGGGCCGGTGGCGGGCTGGAAGAGGCCGTTCTTGCCGTTGTTGGCCACGCCCGTCCAGCCGCGGTAGTAGAACGGCACGCCCATGTTGATCTTGTTGGCCGGGAAGCCGCCGGGGATGCCGTACTGGGCGTCGCCGACCGTCCACGCCTTGATGGCGTTGTCGACCGAGTACTTGCCGTTGCCGGGCTTGGCCGGGGTCGACGGGTCGTTCGGGCCCGAGTAGAGCGGCGCCTGGTGGTTGGTCGGGCCCTGCGGGTCCCAACCGCCGTGCATGTCGTACGTCATGACGTCGAGGAAGGTCAGGTACTGACCGATCTTGTCGGTCTCGACGTTCATGATCTTGTCCTGGCCGGCGCCGACCGCCGCCGAGAGGGCGTAGGTCTTGCCGTCGGCCTTGCCCTGGGCGTCCAGCTGGGTGCGGAACTCCTTCAGCAGCGCCGTGAAGTCCTGCTTGTCCGCCGGGCTGGAGATGTTGCCGGTGTGGCCGCCGCCGCCCGGGTACTCCCAGTCGATGTCGACGCCGTCGAAGATGCCGGCCGCCGAGCCCGGACCGCCGTAGCCCGCGTCGGTCGGGAGGTTGCCCTTGATGAACATGTCGAGGCAGGACGACACCAGGTGCTTGCGCGAGGCGTCGGTGGCGGCGGCGGACGAGAAGTACTTGGAGTACGTCCAACCGCCCAGCGAGATCAGGACCTTGAGGTTGGGGTTCTTCGCCTTCAGCTTCTTCAGCTGGTTGAAGTTGCCTGCGATCGGCTGGTTCCAGACGTCGCCGACGCCGTCGACCGAGATGTCCGCGCCGTAGCTCTTCTGGTAGTCGGCGAACGCGTCACCGGCGCCGTCACCCGCGTTGGGGTTGTTGTCGTTGGTGTCGGCGGCCTTGGTGGCCTCGAAACACCCCAGGTCGGTCGGGTGGATGTTGGCGAAGTCGTAGATCAGGTAGTCCAGCTTCCCGGCCACGCCGGTGCTCTGGATCGTCTTGGGGTAGTACGCGTTCGCGTAGACCGACCACTGGTCGAAGTAGGCCACCTTGATGCCGCCGCTGGTGGCGGGCGCGCCGGTGGAGTTGGTGGTCGCGGCGTTGGCCGCGCCGCCGCCGGACAGCGCGAGGCCGGCGCCGAGCAGCAGGGAGGCGGCGGTGCCGGCCGCGACGGCGGCCAGGCTCTTCGGTCGGCGCCGTCGGGCGCCCTCCGGAGCCGGGGTCCCGGCCCTTTCGATGCGTGAGCGCAGCATGGGTGCGTGACTCCTGGTTGTGGGGGATGCCGTCGTCCCGGTGGGTCGCACGTCCGGAGTGGGGCCGGACGACCGGGACATGACAGGTCTGGGTGGGGAATCGAGCTGATCAGGCCGTGACGGACACCGGGATGTGCCGAACCGGCGCCCCGACACAGGGTCGGTGACGCCGGTTCAGGGGCTCCCTGCACCTGGGGAATAAAAATGGACTAGACCAACTCCGCCGTCAAGGGGGGCCGTCGGCCCTTGAGCCGCACTTAAGGTTCGTCCCCGCTCCGAGCACCCGGCTCAGTACCGGACGGCGTTCGCCACCTCAGCCTTGACCGTGCCCGAGAGGGACAGGTTGCTGCGCGCGCTGGCCTGGACGTTCTGGCCGGCCGCCAAGTCCTGGACGGTCACCGCGGTCGCGTCCAGCACCTTGCCGCTCTCATCGGTGAAGTTCACCTGGATCACGTACCGGTACGACTGCTGACCGTGGTTGGTGACGGTCAGCTGCGCCAGTGTCTTGCCGTCCGTACCGGTGGTCACCGCCCCGACGGTCACGTCCGCCTTGGCGTCCAACCCGCCCTTGACCCCGGAGACCGCCGAGGAGGCCGCCGAGACCGCCTCCGAGGCCCGGGCCTGCGCCGAGGCGAGCGCCGAGCCCGCCCCGCCTGCCGCCGAGGCCGCCGCCGAGCCCGCCCCGCCCGCCGCTGAGGCCAGCTTCGAGGCGGCGGAGGCGGCGGCGCTCGCCGCTTCCCGCACTGTGCTCGCCGCCGAGGAGGCCGTACTGTTCGCGCCCTTGCCGGACGAACATCCCGCCAGCACCGCCGTGCCGATGACGGCTGCGGCCAGCGCTCCGGCGGCCAGGGGATGACGACGGCTGATCGGCTGCTCCGGAGGACGCGCGGTGACGCGCGGTCCGGGGGTGGCGCGGGTGAGCGGCTGGCGTTCCATGCGGGTCCTCGTTTCGGCTCGGCGCCGGATCGCCCGGCGCACCTCCCCGCCCACCCTCCGAGGACCGCGGAGCCGCCGCTAGCAGGGCTGCTGTCTCCGGATGACGGACGGGGGGACGGCGCGCGCCGGGGCAGCGGCGCCGGAGCGACGGACGCACCGGGGCAGCGGCGCCGGGCAGCGGCGCCGGGCAGCGGCGCCGGGCAGCGGGGAGCCGGCTAGCGGCGAGCCGGCTAGCGGCGAGCCGGGCAGCGGCTACGACAGCCCCGAGCCCTCCTGCTCGTCCGCCTCCACCGCCGCCCGCTCCTCCCGCAGCCGCACCACGTGCCGGCGCCGCGCCACCACCCCGTACGCGCCGGCCGCGCTCGCCAGGAACGCCAGCGTGCCCAGCCACGGACGGTCGAAGGCGTGCCCGGTCAGATGGTCCAGCGAGTACCGTCCGGGCCCGGCCAAGCCGATCGCCAGTCCGGTCGCGCCCAGGAAGGCCGGGTACTCGTAGCCGCCGGACATCGCGAAGAAGCCCGCCGGGGCGTGCACCGACACCGCGCCGGCCATCGTCCCGGCCACCACGGCGCCGGCCGCCGGGGTGGCCAGCCCGGCCACCAGCAGGGCGCCGCCGCCCGCCTCGCCGAGGCCCGCCGCGATGGCGCTCTCCCGGGCCGGATGGAAGCCCATGTGGTCCATGGCCTGGGTGGTGCCCTCCAGGCCCCCACCACCGAACCAGCCGAACAGCTTCTGGGTGCCGTGCGCGATCAGCACCCCGCCGACGGCACTGCGCAGGGCCAGCAGGCCCAGGTCCTTACGGTTCAGGCACATGTCGCGTCCTCGTTTCCGCCAGGAGTGGTGGTACCTCCATGGCACCCGAGAGCGCTCACCCGTTCGAGTCGGGACCGCCATCCGGGCGAAATCGCCGGCGTCGGGGAATCGGACGGACCACCTGGTGAACGGGCGTCCCGCCACGCCCGGCGGCGGGGCGTGGCGGGCCGGCCGTCGCGGCCCCCGCGGTCATGCTGGGCCCATGTTCGTCTTCAACCTGGGCAGCGCGTTCATCGCCTTCGTCGCCGTGGTCGGCCCGCCGAAGGTCCTGCTGGCCTTCACCCGACTGGCCGGTACCCGGAGCACCCGCGAGCTGCGGCGGCTGGCGGCGTGGAGCGCGGTCATCTCGGCGGTGATCGGCCTGGTGCTCGGCTTCGGGGCGGACGACCTCACCACGTTCTTCCACATCAGTGACCAGTCGCTGCAGCTCGCGGGCGGCGCGATCTTCTTCGCCTACGCCGTCGCCCTGGTCTTCGGCGTGCACCTGGGCGCCGACGGGGACGAGGACGAACGCCTGACGAACCCCCTGGCGGACGGCATCCGCGAACTACTGCTGCCGTACATCGCCAGCCCGCTCGCCATCACCGCCGTGCTGGTCGCCTCGCTCAACCAGGACAACCCGGGCTGGAAGGCCGCGGTGGCCGGAGCGTACGTGGCCGTCGCCGCGCTCAACTACCTCTGCGTGGCGCTGCTCGCCCCACTGATGCAGCGCACCCACACCACGTCCCTGGAGGTGCTGTCGCGGCTCCTCGGGCTGCTGCTGGCGGCCGTCGGCGTGGAACTCTTCCTGGCGGGCCTGGCCGGGCTCGGGGTGCACCTGCCGACGGGGCACTGAGCCCGGCGCTGCCCCCCGGCCCCGCCCGGCCCCGCGCCCGCGGGTCAGCCCGCCGCCAGCCGGGTCAGCACCGCGCCGATCCGCTCCCGCACCAGCGGGTCGGTGATCAGACCGTCCGGGCCCACCGGCGTGCGCTCCAACGGGATCCGCACGCACGCCTCGTCCGCCACGGCCGCCCCGGTGAAGCCGAGCACCGTGCGCAGGGCGGCCTCGGCGCCGAGGCCGCGGCCCGTGGGGGCGCAGTTGATCCAGCCCGCGGGCTTGTCGGAGATCTCGTGCCCGCCGACCGTCCAGTCCAGCAGGTTCTTGAACGAACCCGGCAGCGTCCCGGCGTACTCCGGGGTGCAGACCAGCAGCGCGTCGGCGGCCTCGATCGCGGCCCGCAGCGCGGTCACCGGCTCCGGCAGCGGGTCGGTGTCGTGGTCGGGATTGAAGTGCGGCAGCCCGGCCAGCCCGCCGTAATGCACGGTCCGGACCCCGGGCAGGTCGGCGGCCACGGCGGCGGCGGTGCGCAGCACGCTCTCGTTGGCGGAGCCGGCCCGCAGGCTCCCGGGCAGCAGCAGGATGTGGCGCTCGTTCGGCATGCCCGGGAACCTACTCCTTGACATCCGCGTCAAGGCCAGCCGCCGCCCCCTCCGCCGCGGGGCCTACCCCGGCACCAGCGGCCGCCAGGGCACCGGGCTGGAGAGGATCATCGAGCTGGACGGCTGGCCGTAGCCGCCGAGCCGGTCGCACAGCGCCTCGAACTCGGCCATCGTGGACACCGCGACCAGCAGCACGCAGCAGGCCCCGCCGGTCACCCGGTGCAGCTGGAGCACCTCCGGCCAGGTCGCCACCTCGGGATCGCGCAGCACGCAGCGGTGGCCGTAGCACTGGATCTGCACCAGCGCGGTGATCGGCAGTCCGGCCCGGGTCGGGTCGACGTGGGCGTGGTAGCCGCTGATCACCCCGTCGGCCTCCAGGCGGCGGACCCGTTCGGCCACCGCGGGTGCGGACAGGCTCACCCGGCGGGAGAGTTCGTTGTACGAGAGCCTGGCGTCGCCCTGCAGCTCGGCCAGCAGACGGCGGTCGACGGCGTCCATGGCACCTCCCGGGAAGCGGTCGTGAGCAGCGGTTTCCGTTCGTAAAGCGCACAGGGGCGAACGCCTCGCGAACGACAACCGGGAGCGCGGTTGCGGTGCCCGTCGACCATTCAAGCGGGAGGCCGTACCGCCGCACAATGGGGCTCCCGGCGGAACCAGGACGTCCGTCCGCTCCGCCGGGTCCGGGCGACCAGACCCGGACGGAACAGGAGGGATCGGGATGGGGCACGACACGGTGGAGACACCCAACCTGTCGTTCGGTCGGGGCGGTGAGCCGGGTCGGGGCACCCCGTACGCGCAGTACGTGCGACTGGAGGAGCTGCACAGCCTCCAGCACCCGCGCAGCAAGGAGCCGGCCGAGCTGTCGTTCATCGTCACCACCCAGGTGATGGAACTGCTCTTCGACCTGCTGCGGCACGAGTGGACCCAGGCCAGGCAGGCGCTGCGCGACGACGACCTGACGGCCGCACTGGCCGCGCTGCGCCGCGGCACCCACGTGCAGAACGTGTTGGTGGAGTCCTGGGACCTGCTCGCCACCATGACGCCGCAGGAGTTCAACTCCTTCCGCGCCCTGTTCGGCGAGGCCTCCGGCTTCCAGTCCTCCGCCTTCCTGCACCTGGAGTTCCTGCTCGGCAACAAGAACGCCGCGCTGCTGAACATGTACGAGGAGATGCCCGGCACGCGGGCCGAGCTCGCCGAGGCGCTGCGCGAGTCGAGCCTGTACGACGAGGTGCTGGCCCTGCTGGACCGGCGCGGGCTGGGGGTGCGTCCGGAGCCGTCCGAGCAGCGCTACCGCCCGTCCGAGGAGGCCGCGGCGGCCTGGCGCCGGGTCTACACCGACCCCGAGTACGCCAGCCTACAGCCGCTCGCCGAGACGCTGCTGGACGTGGCCGAGCGGGTCACCCGCTGGCGCCAGCGCCACCTGAGCGCGGTCAAGCGGACCATGGGCGGCAAGCCCGGCTCGGGCGGCTCCAGCGGGCTGACCTGGCTGCGCAAGTCGGCCGAGCAGGACGTCTTCCCGGAGCTGTGGACGATCCGGGACGAGCTGTGACGGGCGGGCCGGTGGGCAACCGGTCGACAGGACGGCGGACAAGACGGTCGACAGGAGCACGAGGGTGGACAAGGGGATGGGCATGATCACGCGCGAGGACTGCGCGGCGCTGGACGCCGTCGACCCGCTGGCGGCGTTCCGCAAGGAGTTCACCCTGCCGGACGGGGTGGTCTACCTGGACGGCAACTCCCTGGGCGCCCTGCCGGTGCGCACCCCGGAGCGGGTGCGGCAGGTGGTCGAGGAGGAGTGGGGCCGGGAGCTGATCCGCAGCTGGAACGACGCCGGCTGGTTCGAGCAGCCGTACCGGCTGGGGCGGCGGATCGCGCCGCTGATCGGCGCCGATCCGGCGCGGGTGGTCGTCTGCGACACCACGTCGGTGAACCTGTTCAAGGTGCTCTCGGCGGCGCTCGCGCTGCGCCCGGGGCGGCGCACGGTGCTCGGCGATGCCGAGGCCTTCCCCACCGATCTCTACATCGCCGAGGGCGTGACCGGCCTGGTCGAGGGCGGCCGCAGCCTGCTGATCCGCCCCGAGGAGCTGGACCGGTACCTGGACGGTGACGTGGCCGCGGTGGTCCTCTCCCACGTGGACTACCGCACCGGCGAGCTGCTGGACATGCCGGGGATCACCGCCCGGGTGCGGGCCGCGGGCGCCCTGATGATCTGGGACGTGTGCCACTCGGTGGGCGCACTGCCGATCGCACTCGACGCCTGCGACGCCGACTTCGCGGTCGGCTGCACCTACAAGTACCTGAACGGCGGCCCCGGCTCGCCGGCCTTCCTGTACGTCGCCGAGCGGCACCTGGCGGCCGGTCCGCGGCAGCCGCTGAGCGGCTGGTTCGGGCACGCCCGCCCGTTCGCCTTCGAGCCGGGGTACGACCCGAAGCCGGGCATCGGCCGCTTCCTGACCAGCTCGCCCTCGTTGCTCGGGCAGGCCGCGCTGGAGGCCTCGCTGGACGTCTGGGAGCGGGCGGACCTGACGGCCGTACGGGCCAAGAGCCTGGCGCTGACCGACCTGTTCATCTCACTGGTCGAGGGCCTGGACGGGGTGGAGGTGGTCACCCCGCGCGACCACGCCCGGCGCGGCAGCCAGGTGGCTCTGCGGCACACCGACGGGTACCCCGTGGTGCAGGCGCTGATCGCACGCGGGGTGATCGGGGACTTCCGCGCGCCGGACCTGATGCGCTTCGGCTTCACGCCGCTCTACCTCTCGCACACCGAGGTCTGGGACGCGGCCCGGGCGCTCGCCGAGGTGCTGGCGAGCGGCGAGTGGCGGCAGGAGCGCTTCTCCCGCCGGGGCGAGGTGACCTGACGGTCGGCGGCCCGAGCCGCCTGGCGGGCTAACGGCTCGTCAACTCGGCTATCAGCCTGCGGTAGACGTCGAAGGCGGGCTTGGGCGTGTAGTCGTCCCGCAGCAGGCCGAAGCGGTGGAACAGCCCCGGCCCCGTGCTGTCGGCGTCGCGCAGGGCGAAGAACGTGTAGCCGGTGACGGTGAGTTCGGCGGCCAGCCCGGCGACCGCCCGGACCACCCCCTCGACCACCTCGGCCTGCCGCGCCTCGCTGCGCCCGGGGCCGGTGGGCCAGCCGTTCTCGCAGATCCTCAGCGGCACGGCGGGCCCGATCCCGGCCCGGGGCAGCGAGGCGTCGCGGAAGCCGGTGAGCACCGCCCGTACCGCGTCGGCGAGTCGGTCGGCGGGGACGGGCCGGAAGACGTCCGGGAAGAAGTCCACGCCGACGTAGTCCAGGGCGCGGTGGAAGCGGTCGTCGGCGAGTTCGCCGAGCTCGCCCCAGAAGGCGTCGGCGGCGGCATCGAAGGACGGCGCCGGAACCGTCAGCTGTGGCGGCCGCGCCGGCGGGCGGCCAGGACGGCAAGGCCGCCGAGGCTGAGCAGGGCGACGCCGGCCAGGCCGAAGACCACCGGGGCGTTGCCCGCACCGGTCGAGGGCAGCCCACCGCCGCCACCGGAGTGGTGGCCGCTGGGGTGCTTGGTCGGGTGGTGGCTGGTCGGGGCGGGGCCGGCGCTCGACGTGGAGGCGCTCGGTGAGGTCGGGCTCGGGGTTGGCCAGGTGGGCGTCGGAGTTGGCCAGGTGGGCGTCGGGGTCGGCGAGGGCGGGGTGGGGGACGGGAACGTGGGCGAGGGCGAAGTCGGTGACGGCGAAGTCGGCGACGGCGACGGCGACGGCGACGGTGAGAAGGAGGTCGGCGACGGGCTCGGTGTCACCGTGCAGTCCGGCAGGTCCCCGTCGAACGGGTAGCTGTGGATCTCGTAGCCGCCGGTGCCGGTGTGGATCAGGTTGCCCGCGAGATAGACCCGGCCGTTCACGCCCGCCTGGGCGATGGTCGTCGTCCCGGCCGGATTGCCCGCCAGGACCGAGCCCTGGAACTGGGCACTGCCGAGGATCTGCGCGGTGGTCGCGGTCGGGAAGTTGTACATCAGCTTCGAGCGCATCTCGGTGGTCTGGTCCCCCGCCAGACCGGTGCCCGTATAGGTGTTGATGATCGGACTGTCGCCGAGCATGTTCACCACGACGGTGGCCCCGGCCGGGATGTCGTTGAAGACGAGGCCGAGCTGCCCACCGCTCGGCGAGGTGAGGTCCCGTCTGACGTTGAAGACCTGCTTCATGCTGGTCCCGTCACCGGTGAAGACGGCCTGGCCGGAGGCGACGTGGATGGTGCCGGTCGCGGCGGCCCGCCCGACGCACTCCGAGAGCTCCTCGATCCGGGTCAGCACCGTCCGGTACGGCGCGGCCGCGTTCGGGTCCTGGATCGACCGGCCGGTGGGGTCGATCCGGACGGTGCCGGTGACACGGCCCGCGTGGCGCAGGTTGCCGAAGGCCGTCCCGCGGGAGTCGCTGCCGCCGATCAGGACCGCGTTGCCGCTCCGCACGTCGACGGCACCGCCGGTGGTGACGAGGTCGCTGCCGTTCGGCGGCACGACGCGCGAGCCGACGCCCACGACACCCATGTTGTAGACACCGCCGCCGTTCTTGTCGACCGTCAGGTTTCCGAGCGTGACGATCTTGCCCTCGGCCTCGGCCGCGCGGCCGTTCACGGTGTAGTCACCGCCGGTGAAGATGTTGATCGTGGCATCCCGGCCGGTGAAGTCGCCGTTGTTCGGCGGCGGCCAGGTGGAGGGGCAGTCGGGCCCGGAGCAGGGGCCCAGTGGCGGGGCCAGCGGTGCGGCCGAACCGACCGTCAGCACGGCGGCCATCGGCACCGCGGCGACGGCGGTCGCCACGGCGATCCGGACGGCCCGGCGGCGGCCGGTGGCGGGCGTCCTCACGGCGGTCGTTCTGTGATCCGGCGAACCGGCGGCCTGACCCATCGACATTCCTCCGCGCAGGGAAAAAGGCAGGCACGGACGGCCTGCCAGGTTCCGTAATATGTGCCGACAATCCCATGGATTCGGACCATTCAATCCAAAATCGGATGATTCGCACTCTTTCGATCAACAGAGTGGATCTGGCCATCAGTCGATCGGCCCACGGTCCCTTGCCCGCAGGCCACCGACCTGAGGGACAGGGCGGGCCAGCGGTAGGGCCAGCGGTAGGGGCGGCGGCTGGTGCAGGGCACCCCGCAACCACCGCGCCGCCGACCCGGCTAGGTTGGACGCCATGACCACCGAGGCCCAGGACCAGAGCGCGCCGCTCGTCGCGGTCGCGTCCGCGGACGCCGTGCTGCGCCACCCCGAGGCCGGCGAGCACCTGCTCACCACCGTCGAGCGGGAGCGCGCCGCGCGCTTCCGGCACGCCTCGGGGCGGGCCGACTTCACCGCCGGACACATCCTGGTGCGGCTCTGCGCCGCCCGGCTGCTCGGTGTCCCCGTCGCCGAGCTGGTGCTCGCCCAGGAGTGCCCGGACTGCGGTCTCGCCGACCACGGCAAGCCGTACCTGCCCGACCACCCCGAGGTGCACGTGAGCCTGTCCCACACCCGGGGCGTGGTCGCGGCCGGGGCCGGCCGCCGGCCGGTCGGCGTGGACGTCGAGCTGGCCGACCGGAGCGGCTCGCTGGGTGCGGTCGCGCGCCGGGTGCTCGCGCCGGCCGAGCTGGCGCTGTGCGAGGCGGCGCCGGAGCCCGGCCAGGCCTTCCTGCGGCAGTGGGTGCGCAAGGAGTCGCTGATCAAGATCGGCCGGGCCACCCTGGACACCCTGGGACAGGTCGACCTCTCCGCGCTGCCGCTGGACGTCCCGCCCGGCGCCCCGCTGCGCGGCCGGTACCAGGACCTCCACCTGCTCGACTGGACGGACCCGGAGCACGGCGCCGCCGTCGCGGCGGTCAGCACCGCCCCGCCGACCATCGTGGACCTGACCCCAGGCGCGTAGGCCGGGGGCACCCGAGCGCGGGGCCGGTGAATAAGCGGTGTTAGCGTGCCTGCTCGTGGGCGCGCCGACCGCATGCCCGCCGACCCCACTGCCTCCCCGGATCAAAGGGTGCCCGCCATGGCCAAGTTCCTGCTGAGCCTGCACGTCCTCGCGTCGGTCCTGTTCATAGGCCCGGTGGCGGTGGCCGTCAGCATGTTCCCGCGCCGGGCCAAGGCCGCCCTGGCCGGCGGCCCGGACCAGGCCTCGGACGCCGGCGTCCTGCGCGTCCTGCACCGGATCACCCAGGTCTACGCGCTGCTCGGCGTCGCGGTGCCGGTGCTGGGCATCGGCCTGGCACAGGTGATGGACGTGCTCGGGCAGTCCTGGCTGATCGCCTCCATGGTGCTCACCGCGATCGCCGCACTCTCCCTGCTGCTCTTCGTGCTGCCCGGCCAGCAGGCCGCCGTGGAGGCGCTCGGCCTCGACCCGGAGGACGAGCAGCACACCAAGGCCGTCGGCGGCCTGCGGATGCTGCCGATGACGGCGGGCGTGTTCAACCTGCTGTGGGCCGCAGTGGTGGTGCTGATGATCGTCCGCCCGGGATCCTCCACCGGGGTCTGATCCGGGGCGCCCTGCCGGGGCGCTCCACCGGGTCTGACCTGAGGCCTCCGCACCCCTCGGACCCCGACCGCCCCGCTCCCCCCGCCGACCGGCGCGGTGCCGGACGTCCCCGGTGCGGGAAGGCAACGCCCTGCTGCTGGCGGCCGGTTAGGCCCGCACTACCCCGAGACGCCGCTGGACGGCCCCTCGATGGACGCGGTGCGCAGCGGCATCGAGCGGCTGCTCGCCGCCCACGACCCGTACCCAGCGGTGGTGGTCGACGGGACGTTCCGGGTGCCGGCGGCCAACCACTCGCTCGCACGGCTGCCGGACGGCGTCGCGCCGCAGTTGCTCGCATCACCGTTCAACGCGATCCGGGGCCCTGCACCCGGAGGGGCCGGCGCCGCGCATCGTCAACCACCGGCAGTGGCGGCGGCACCTGCTGGAACGGCTGGAGCAGCGGCTGGAGTCGGTCCGCGCGCCGAGCCGCTGCGGCGACGGTACGAGGAGGCCAGCGGCTACCCGGAGCCGGCCGACGACCCGGCCGAGCCGACGACGGCCCACTACCTGCGGTCCACCGTGGGCCCGGAATGCTAGCGGCTCCCCACGGGAGCGTCGGCGCGCGGTCGGCGGGGCCGACGCAGCGGCACACCCGCCCGCTTCACCGCGCGGGCCGTGATCGTGGTCTCGGCGCGGGTGACGCCGAGCGGGCCGAGGGTGTCGGTGAGGAAGCGGTAGAGGCCGCCGTGGTCCGGGCAGAAGATCGTCGCCAGCAGGTTGGTCGGGCCGCTGGTCGCGAACACCCCGTGCACCTGCGGGTGGCGGGCCAGTTCGGTGCCCACCTCGGCGAGCCGGTCGGGCGGGACGTCCAGCCAGAGGTTGGCGTCCACGGCCATGCCGAGCAGTCGCGGGTCCACGGTGGCGTGAGTGCGCAACAGCCCGGCCCCGTCCAGCCGGTGCAGTCGGCGCCGAACGGTCGACTCGGGCGCGCCGACCGCCCCGGCCAGCACCGCGTGGGACTGCCGGGCGTCCTCGCCGAGCAGTTCCAGCAGCGCGCGGTCGAGCTCGTCCAGCGGTGGCGGGGCGGAAGGGCGGGCAGGGCGGGTGGGGACGGGGCGGGCGAGGGCGGCGGCCTCCTCCTCGGTCAGGTAACCGGCCTGCCACTGCCCGGCGTCGGCGAAGGCGTGCAGCACGGCGTGGGTGGTGGTCTCGGTGACGGCGCCGGTCGCGGGCAGTTGCCCGTACAGCAGCCGGTCCCGGGAGCCGGCGTCGCTCAGCATCACCGCGCCGACCTCGTGGCCGCCGAGCATCACGTCGACGAAGGGCACGTCGGAGCGGTCGGCCAGCGCCTGCGCGATCGCGTCCACCCGGCCGCGCAGCACCCGGACCCGCAGCAACAGCGCGCCCACCGCGGCGTCCTCGACGTCGGGCATCCGGACCACGCGCAGCACCCCGGCCTGCCGCATCCGGGCGAGGCGACGGGTGACCGTCCGGGCGGAGACGCCCAGCACCTCGGCGAGCCGCCCCGGTTCGGCCCGTCCGTCCAGTTGGAGGGCGCTGACCAGTCGGCGGTCCAGGGAGTCCAGCACGGTGTCCGGATCCGTCGTGGCGAAGTCCATGGTGTCCGTTCTCCGTCATCCCAGGCCTGGTGGCGTCCTGTCCGGCACGCCTGACGGTACTCCTTGTCCCGCGCGGCCGGAACGGGCCGGCCGCCGAGACGGAGGAGTCGCTGCGATGGACGAGCTGTGGACGCTGGCGGAGGACGTGGAGACTGCACTGCGCGAGGTGGGCGGGAAACTGGCGGCCGGTCGGCCGGTCGAGCCGGCGCCCGCGCGCACCGTCGATGAGGCGGCGGCGCGCTTCGCCGAGCTGGACGACCCGGCCGCCGCCGAGCTGCGCGAACGGCTGACCGCCCGGTACCCGCGGGCCGGATGGCTCGCGGAGGAGCTGGACGGATCGGTGCCCGACGGGGGCGAGTGGTGGGTGTGCGACGCGGTCGACGGCGCGGTGCAGTACCTGCTGGGGCAACCGCACTGGGCGGTGACGGCGACGCTGGTACGGGACGGCGCGGCGGTCCTGGCCGTGGTGCACGCCCCGGAGCTGTTCGGTGCGGGCCGCACCTACCGGGCGGTGCTGGGCGGCGGGGCCCAGCTGGACGGACGCCCGATCGCGCCGCTGGAGCGCGACTTGGCGGCGACCGTCGCGGCGACCAGCCAGCCGCCCCGGGTCGCCGACGACCCGGTGGCGCTGCGCCGGGCGGGCGAGTCGCTGTCCGCGATGGCGGGCTCGGTACTCGCGGTGCGCAACCTCGGCCCGACCGCCCTACAGGTGACCCAGGTGGGCTCCGGACACCTGGCGCTGTTCTGGGAGTACGGCGCGGACGCGGGCAACCTGCTGCCCGGCGCGCTGATCGCGAGCGAGGCGGGCGCGGCGGTGACGGACGCCGCCGGGGCGGCCTGGACGGCCGGCTCCGACAGCTTCCTCGCCGCCGCGCCCGGGCTGCACGCGGACGCGCTGGGCGTGCTGCGGGCGGTCAGGTGAGGCTGATCGCGGTCGGGTGAGGCTGCGGGCGTGATCAGCCGGCGCCGCGGGCGGTCAGCCGGCGCCGCAGGCGGTCAGCCGGCGCGGGGGGCGGTCGGCTCACGCGGCGGGCCGTCAGCCGAGGTCGAAAAGGGCGGCCGCGTTGTCGTGGCAGACCGCCCGCAGCCACCCCTCCCCCAGGCCCAGCCCGGCCAGCGCCTCCAGTTGGTGGACGTACCGGTAGGGGATGTTGGGGAAGTCGCTGCCGAGCAGGATGCGCTCCCCCAGCGCGCGCAGCCGCGGCAGTTCGTCGAGCGGGAACGGGACGTCGGCCTCGGCGAAGTCGGTGAACGCGATGGTGGTGTCCAGCCGCACGCCGGGGTGGCGCTCGGCCAGGTCCAGGAAGTCGCGGTACTCGGGCATGCCGAGGTGCGCGACCACCAGGACCAGTCGCGGGTGCCGTGCCAGTACGCCGCCGATCGGGCCGGGCCCGGTGAACTTGCCCGGCACTGGTCCGGAGCCGCAGTGGGTGACCACCGGGGTGCCGGTCTCGGCGAGCAGCCCCCAGACCTCGTCCAGCCGCTCGTCCGTCGGGTTGTAGCCGCCGACCTGGAGGTGCGCCTTGAACACCCGCGCGCCGTCCTCGACCGCCCGCGCCACGTACCCGGCCGCCCCGGGTTCGGGGAAGAACGTCGCGGTGTGCAGGCAGTCCGGCGTGCGGGCGGCGAAGTCGGCGGACCAGGCGTTCAGCCAGGCCGCCATGCCGGGCTTGTGCGGGTAGAGCAGCGAGGTGAACGCCCGGACGCCGAACTCCCGCAGCCGCCGTACCCGTTGCTCCTCGGCCTCGCGGTAGGTGATCGGCCAGGGGCGGTTCACCAGCGGGCCGGCCGCGTCGAAGTACGCCCACACCTTGTCGAGGACGTTCTTCGGCATGAAGTGGGTGTGCACGTCGACCAGGCCGGGCAGTCCCAGGGCCTGCCAGAACTCCCGCACTCCCGCCGCCTCTTCGGCTGCCTCTTCGGCCGTCTCTTCGGCAGATTGGTGCCGAGCGCCCGGGTCAGCGGTGCTCACGCGGGCACCGGGCGGGCGCGGTCGATGATCGCGGCGGTGTCGACACCGGACGGCAGGGTGCCGAAGGCGGCGCCGTGGTCGCCGCCCAGGCGGGACGCGCAGAAGGCGTCGGCCACCTCGGGGCTGCCGTATCGGACCAGCAGCGAGCCCTGGAAGGTCAGCGCCATCGACTCGACCAGTCGCCGGGTGCGGTACTCCAGATCGCTCAGGTCACTGAGCTGCTTGCGCAGTTCGGCGACGGCGGCGTCCAGTCGGCGGTCCGCGCCGGCGGCCGCGTCGAGCTCGCCGAGGAAGGCCTCGACCGTCTCCGGCCGCTTGGCCATGGCGCGCAGCGCGTCCAGCGCGGCGACGTTGCCTGATCCCTCCCAGATCGAGACCAACGGTGCCTCACGGTAGAGCCGGGGCATCCCGGACTCCTCGACGTAGCCGTTGCCGCCCAGGCACTCCAGTGCCTCGGCCGCGTGCGCCGGACCGCGCTTGCACACCCAGTACTTGGCCACCGCGAGGCCCAACCGCCGTACCAGCGCCTGCGTTTCGTCACCGGCCAGGGCGAGGTCGGTGGCCTGGGCCAGCCGCATCGCGACCGTGGTGGCGGCCTCGGACTCCACCACCAGGTCGGCCAGTACGTTGCGCATCAACGGCTGGTCGACCAGCGCCTTGCCGAACGCCCGCCGGTGCAGGGCGTGGTGAATTGCGCGGGTGGCACCGTAGCGCATGCCGGAGGCGGCGCCGACGGTGCAGTCCAGGCGGGTCATGTTGACCATTTCGATGATGGTCGGCACGCCCCGGCCCTCCTCGCCGATCAGCCAGCCGACGGCCCCGTCGTACTCCAGCTCGGCGGAGGCGTTGGACTTGTTGCCGAGCTTGTCCTTGAGCCGCATCAGGTGCAGCCGGTTTCGGCTGCCGTCCGGGAGGACGCGCGGCAGCACGAAGCAGCTGAGACCGCCGGGCGCCTGGGCGAGGGTCAGGAAGAGGTCGGACATCGGCGCCGAGGTGAACCACTTGTGACCGGTCAGCCGGTAGGTGCCGTCGGCGTGCGGGGTCGCGGTGGTGGTGTTGGTGCGGACGTCCGAGCCGCCCTGCTTCTCGGTCATCGACATGCCGGCGATCAGTCCGCGCTTGGTACGCGGCTCGCGCAACCCGAAGTCGTACTCGGTGGAGGCCAGCAGCGGCTCCAACTCGGCGGCGAGCGTTGGGTTCTGGCGCAGCGCCGGGACCGCGGCGTAGGTCATCGAGATCGGGCAGGTGTGGCCGGCCTCGACCTGGCTCCACACGTAGAACTTGGCGGCCCGGGCGGCGTGGGCGCCGGGCCGGTCGTCCCGCCAGGGCGCGGCGTGCAGACCGTACGAGACGGCGATGCGCATCAGCTCGTGCCAGTACGGATGGAACTCGACCTCGTCGATCCGGTGGCCGAAGCGGTCGTGGGTGCGCAGCACGGGCGGGTTCTCGTTGACCAGCCGGCCCCACTCGGCGGCCTGCTCGGAGCCGGCCAGGCGGCCGAGCTCGCGCAGCTCCGGCTCGGCCCAGCCGGCGCCGGCCCGATCCAGGGCGGCGAGCAGGGTCGGGTCGGCGGCGGTGTCGTGTCCGTACGGCAGGGGCACCTGGTTGGTGACCTCATGCGTCGCTGTCATCGCGTCCTCCCAGGGCACGCAGGGTGAAGGAGACCAGGGCGGGGACCACCGTGGCGTTGTCGCTGTGCACCGTGACGTCGTGGCTGTGTTCGGGCTCGGTGGGGTCGCTCGGCTCCGTGGGGTCGCTCGGCTCCGTGGGGTCGTTTTGCCCGGCGGGCTCGACCGGCGCGGCTCCGTTTCGCGAGGCTCCGTTCGGGGCGGCTCCGTTCGGGGCGGCGGCGAGCGGGCCGGCCAGCGCCTCACCGACCGCGCCGACCAGGGCGGCGGCGGTCAACACCGGGTCCTGCTCCGGGAATTCGCCGCTCGCCACGGCAGCGGCGATCTCGGTGGCGATCACGTCCCGGAACGCCCGGCGGAAGACCAGTCGCTCACCGTCCACCACCGCGTCGGCGGGTTCGACCAGCAGCGCGTACGCCAGCCTGGGGGCGCGCAGAGCACGGGCGGCGAAGGTCTCGACCACGGCGGCGATCCGCTGCTGCGGGGTGTCCCGGCGGGCGACGGCGGCGGTGACCGCCTCGATCTCGCGGGTCACCACCCGGCGGAACAGCTCCACCGACAGTTCGGCCTTGTTGGCGAAGTGCTGGTAGAGGCTGCCGGTGGCGATCCCCGCGCGGTCCGCGACGGCGGCCATGGTGCAGCCGCCGTAGCCTCGCTCGGCGAGCAGGCCGACCGCCGACTGCAGGACCGTCTCGCGCTGGGCGTCCAGGCGGGCTTGCACGGCTGGGGTGCGTCGGTAGGCCATGGAAGTATTGAAGCACTGATTCACTGCTTCGGGGAGGGGGCAGGCACGCGGTCGCCGGTACGCCGGTAGGCCGCCCCCGGGGGTGGGGCGGCCTACCGGCGTGCTGGATTCTGCCGGTGCCGACTACTGGCGGTTCCGGATGTCGGCTACACGCGGTTACAGCGGGCGGCGCTCCTGCTCCAGCCGTTGGCCCTCGATGTCGAGCGGGCCGAAGGACGGGATCAGCTGCGGGGACGTGGCCAACGACTTGCCGGCGTCCTGGTCACCCAGACCGGCCCATTCCAGCACCTTGGCGGTGGCCTCCGCCGACTGGTCGGCCGGCAGCTTGCCGATGTTGGAACCGTGGTTGCCACCGGGCACGGTGTAGACGTAGCTGTCGTCACTGCCCCAGCCGAGGTGGAACGGCTTGGCGCCCCACGGGTCGTTGCCCCCGTAGACGAACATGATCCGCTCGCCCTCACGCTTGACCCAGCGGTCGATATCGGGCATCGCGTACGGGTTGAAGACGGTCGGGATCTCCTTCGGCACGTACGAGCGGGCCGAGTACAGCTCCTTGTAGTCGTAGTGCAACTGCTCCTTCAGATACGAGACGTCGAAGAACGGCGCGCCCAGCTCGGTCGCGGCCTGGTAGTAGTACGCGGTGTACTTCGCCAGCGACTGGTCGCTGTTGCCCGTGATGCCCGACTGCGCGTCGAACCACGCGTACAGCTCGTCGTCGGTCGCGGTGGCGGCGACCGGCACCTTCGCGCAGTCCGACTCCAGGCTGTACTGCCAGAACGCCCAGACCACGTCGAGCACACCGGCCTCGTAGGCGCGGTCCGGGGTGCCCAGGGTGTTGAAGGTGGAGCCGGCCGCGTTGTTGTCCGCGATGTAGCGGGCCTCCAGACGGTCGCGGCGCACCAGCAGCTCGCGCTGGGCGGCGTTCAGCTTGGCACGGCACTCCGGCGTGCCGACGGTGCGGAAGAACTCGGTGTAGGCCGAGTAGTCGGTGACATCGGTGTTGTTCGGCGCGACGTACGCGATCGTGCCCGCCACGTCGTCCGGATAGAACCGGCGGTAGTAGGTGGAGGACATCCCGCCCTTGCTGGCGCCGGTGGACAGCCACTCCTGCTGGTAGATCCGCTTCAGCGCGGTCACCAGCTTGTGCGAGTCGGCGGCCTGCTGGCGGATGCCGGCTTTGGTCCAGTCGGCCGGCTCGGGGCGGGACGGGGTGAAGTAGCGGTACTCGATGGAGACCTGGTTGCCGTCGACCAGCCGGGTCGGCTCGGTGCGGGACGGGCTGGTGCCGAGCGTGTAGCCGTTGGTGTAGAAGACGGTCGGGCGGTCGTAGCCGCGGTGCAGCACGCTGAAGCGCTGCTGGAAGGTGCCCAGCCAGGGGCGGAAGTGGTCAATCGGCTGGGTGTAGGTGGCCAGGAAGTAGCGGTGACCGGTGGTGGTCGGCTTCTCCTCGGTGATGGTCACCCCGGGGATCGCCGCCAGGCGATCCTTGATGTCGGCGTTCGGGTCGTCGGCCGGGCTACGGCCGTGGGCAGCGCCCGCGACCCCGGCGTCCGGCCCTGCGCCCGGACCGGCTCCCGGGCCGGCGGCGGAGGCCGGGGTGGCCAGACCGCCGATCGCGAACATCGGTATCAGCAGGACGGAAACCAGCAGTCTTCTCAGCCTGGCGGTCATCAACTCTCCATGACTTCAACGGTGATGGAACCGGCCTGTGCGGCACGACTCCCGGTACGGGCGGTGCGGTTTTTTTGCGGTGGTGCGTCTGCGGTGGTGCGTCTGCAGTGCGGGTGGAGCGTGCGTAGTGCGGGTGGAGCGTGCGTAGTGCGGGTGGAGCGGCGGCCGCCTCTTGGACGGCCGAATGGGCCATCCGCCTGGTGGCAGGTGGCCCATCGGGGGGAGGTGCTGGTCAGTGGGGTCGAGCGCTTACGGCTGGGGGAGGGTGCAGCCCGGCAGGGTGAGGTCGAAGCGGTTGCCGGCGGCGAAGCAGGCGGGGATGCCGTAGGTCTCCTGGGCGTAGCCGATGCCCTGGCGCACCGTCACCGCACCGTTCTGGTCGACCTCGCACGGGTTGTCGAGGGTGCAGGACTCGCCGTTCTCGTTGATCGTGTTGTTCACGGCGACCAAGAGGCCGGTCGAGGTGTCGACCACCGGC
This sequence comes from Kitasatospora sp. NPDC029312, assembly GCF_055569215.1. Taxonomy (NCBI): domain Bacteria; kingdom Bacillati; phylum Actinomycetota; class Actinomycetes; order Kitasatosporales; family Streptomycetaceae; genus Kitasatospora; species Kitasatospora sp. NPDC029312. The sequence continues at coordinate 143,668 of NZ_JBVHXY010000004.1, forward strand.
GAGCCGGAGGTGCCGCCGATCACGTCACAGCCCGAGGTGTAGCGGACCGAGTCCTTGAAGGTCCAGTCGGCCTCGTGCAGCCGGTAGGCGAAGCCGTCGATCGAGCAGGAGTAGATCTTCTTCCAGTACCCGGAGACGACCCGAATGTCCGCGCCCTGGGCGGGGTGGGTGTCGGCGATGGTCAGCGGGGAGATCCCGTACCGCGACTTGATCGACGAGTAGCTGGTGTTCAGCTGGTAGATCGACACGTCGGTGTCGGTCATGGCGCCGTAGACCACTTTGCTCGCGCGCAGGGTGGCGAGGCGCGCACCGGTGGAGCTGAGCAGGGTGAAGGTCCGGCTGGACGGCTGGTTGAGGACGACCTCGCCGGGGCCGGGCATACCGGACTCCAGGCAGTGACCGTTGGAGAGCACGAGCGCCGGGTCGGTCGCCGCCGAACCCGGCATCCGCACCAGCGAGCCGGAGCAGTTGCTGAGCGCGACCGTTCCGGCGAAGTTGACGGCGGCGAGAGGGGCGGCCTCGGCCGGGGCGGCGGTGGTGGTGTCGGTGGTCTGGGTGGTCTGGGTGGTCTGGGTGGTCTGGGTGGTCTGGGTGGTCTGGGTGGTGGCGGCTGTCGTCGTGGTGGCGGGGGCCTTGGCGGTGTCGGCGGCCTGAGCCGGTAAGGCACCGGTGAGGGCGGTGGCCCCGGCAACCAGGAGCGTGGCGAGCATGCCGATGAGCGGCTTCTTCATGAGAGACCTCTCGATGTGGGGGTCCACCAAAGCTGTCGCGGACATGACTTGATGTCAAGAGTCAAGACGACACAAAGAGAAGGCCCCTGACCGCAAAGCCGCCGACCGGCTCGCGGTCAACTCCACCAGGGCCGCCGATCGCTCAACTCCCTTGCCAGTGACGCCGACCCAGGCTGATCAGGCGCAGCTGCAGCCGGGCCGTGGCGGCTATCTTCTGCTCCCGTTCGGGGTCCGCCTCCTGGGCCTCCAGCAAGGCGGAGGCCGTCGACACCATGTGATCCACGTACAACTCGGCGAGCATCCGCACGTCCCGCTCACTCCACCCCCGCGAGACCGGCTGGAGCGCCAGCGCGGACCCCACCTCGGCGGCGAAGCGGCCCAGTTCGGCGTCGATCGCTTCACGCACCCGCCGGACCCCGCCATGCCGCTCGCGGGCGAGGAAGCGTACGTGCGGCCGGTGCTCACGGACGTGCTGTTGGATCACGTCTACCGCCCGGTCGATCAGTTCCTCAGCGCCCCCGGCCTCGGCGAGGACCGATCGGATCATGACGTGCAGGCTGGCCAGCGACTCCTCGACCAGTGCGACTCCGAGCGCGGCGAGGTCCGGGAAGTGCCGGTAGAAGGCGGCCGGGGACAGTCCGGCCTCGCGGGTGACCTCGCGGACGCCCAGGCTCGCCAGGTTCTGCTCGGCGAGCAGTTGCAGCCCCGCATCCAGCAAGGCTCGCCGACTCTGCTGTTTCTGGGCCTGCCTGACCCCCATGGTGTGACTCACGTCATTCAGTAAACAGTCGTTTGCCGAACTTGGCCAGTCGGCGTACAGTGGGACTCGAAGTCAGTGAACACTTGTCAACCGAAGCCGGCGCAGCCGCATCCGCAGCTGAAGGAGTCAGCCATGATCCTGTTCTCCGCCCTGGTCGCCATGGGCGTCCTGATCGGCACCGCCGCCCACCTGCCCCTCCCGGTCTTCCTCGCCGCCGCCGCCGCGATCAGCGCCTGGCTGCTCGGCTTCGGCGCCCGCGAGGGCATCTCCCGCCTCCGGCACCGCTGAGCTGGCGGCCACCGGGCTGAGGGGCCTACGGCGGCTACGGCCGACCCGTTCGCCCCAGCCGGCCCGGCGGCCCTGCTCGCTCCGCCGATCCGTCCGCTCCCATCGAGAGGACCACCACCGCCATGAGCACCTTCACCGAGGGCGCCGTCACCAACCGCGCCGGCACCGACACCAATCGCGCCACCGACCGGGCCACCGACGCCGCCACCGATGACCGCGCGACCAGCGCTGCGACCGACGCGCCCGCGACCACCGGCCCTCAGCGCGTCGCCGAGGCCGACAACCTGGCCGTCGCCTCCTTCCTTCTCGGCCTCCCGGGCCTGCTGCTGTTCAACATCGTCCTGGGCCCGATCGCCGTCACCCTTGCCACGCTGGCACTGGTCCGCGGCACCAGCCGCCGCGGTCGCGCCTTCCTCGGCCTGGCCCTCGGCATCACCTCGCTGGTCATCCTCGCCGTCACCACCGCCACCTCCCACGGTGTGCTCATCGACATCAGCTCCTGAGCTACGTCCGCGCCGGCCTCCGATCCCGCCTTCGGACAGGCCTCCGGGCCGACCGCCAGGCCAGCCTCCGGGGCGGGCCCCAACTCGCCGCCCCAGCACTCGAACGACCGATCCCGTCATCTCGGCCCACGACCCCTGCCCGCCACGTAGGGTGGCCACATCGGCCGTGTGACCACAGGGGGCAGGAGTGACTACCGAGATCCACAGCGCCGCGCAGCCGACGCCCACCGGGGCGGGCGGGCGGCTGCTCGCGGTGAGCGATCTGCACATCACCTACCAGGAGAACCGCGACCTGGTGGAGAAGCTCCAGCCCGACCACCCCGACGATTGGCTGATCGTCGCCGGAGACGTCGCCGAGCTCACCACGAGCATCGAGTGGGCGCTCGGCCTGCTCGCCGAGCGATTCGCCCGTGTCATCTGGGCACCCGGCAACCACGAGCTGTGGACCCACCCCCAGGACCCGGTCCAGCTCCGCGGCGTGGCCCGCTACGAGCACCTGGTTGAGCTGTGCCGCGGCCTCGGAGTCGTCACCCCCGAAGACCCGTACCCGCTCTGGCAGGGCGCCGGCGGCCCGGTCCGGATCGTCCCGCTGTTCCTCCTGTACGACTACACCTTCCGCGCTCCCGGCACGGCCACCAAGGAGGAGTCCCTGGCGGCCGCCTACGAGAGCGGCGTGGTCTGCGCTGATGAGCGGATGCTCCATCCGGACCCGTTCCCGGACCTGGATTCCTGGTGCCGCGAGCGGGTCCGGCTGACCGAACAGCGGCTCGCCGCCTGTGACCCGGACGTCCCGCTCGTTCTGGTCAACCACTACCCGACGGTCCGCCACCCCACCGAGGTGCTCTGGTACCCGGAGTTCGCCCAGTGGTGCGGCACCGAGCTGACCGCCGACTGGCACCGCCGCTTCAACACCGCCGCGATGATCTACGGCCATCTGCACATCCCGCGCAAGACCAGCTACGACGGCGTCCCGTTCGAGGAGGTCTCGCTCGGCTACCCGCGCGAGTGGCGCAAGCGGGGGCTCCCGGACCCGCTGCTGCGAGAGGTGCCCCTGCGGGCCCCGACCGGCCCGGCCGCCGGCCAGTAGCCGGCGGCCACGGCGGCCCACTGCCCGGACCTCGGTACCGCCGACGCCGTAGGCCTTCCCGGCGTCGGCGACGCGGGCGGCGGTGCCGCGGAGGACGTCGAGGGTGGTCACGTGCCGCCACCGGCCCCGGGCGTGCCCCTGGTCGGCTCCGTGAGGACGGCCCGCTTGGCGCGGTACTCCTCGGCGTCGATGTCGCCCTCGGCGTAGCGGCGGCCCAGGACGGCGAGCGGGTGCTCCGCCGCGGATCGGTGCTCCGCTGCGGATCCGGGCCCGACGCCGAATCCGCAGCCGCGGCGCCGCCAGAGCGTCCGGCGCAGCAGGGCGATCGCCAGGACCACGACGGCGATCCAGACCAGGGGGACGAGCAGGATCCACGGGCCGGGACCGTGCCAGTCTGCGAGCTGCGTGTACATCGCGGTTCAACTCCTCGGTGGTGGGCCTTCAGGACCTCGGGTCGGTTCCCGAGGTGCCTTGAGCGTCCCGCCGACGGGCCTCATCACGCGTCCTCCCAGCAGCGGCAGTTGGGATACTCCCCGGGGAGTACGGACGCCCCGCGACACGCCGGGTGGGGAGTACCCGCAGGCCGACGCGTCAGCCCAACCAGCCCGGCCGCACCAGCCCCGACTCGTAGGCCAGCACCACCAGCTGCGCCCGGTCCCGCGCCCCGAGCTTCACCATCGCCCGGCTGACGTGCGTCTTCGCCGTCAGCGGGCTGACCACCAGCCGTCGGGCGATCTCCTCGTTCGACAGCCCCATCCCGACCAGCGCCAGCACCTCGCGCTCCCGCTCGGTCAGCATCGAGATGTCCGAGAGCCCCTCCGGCGCCGCCTCGGGTCCCTTCGACCGGGCCGCGAACTCACCGATCAGCCGCCTGGTCACGCCCGGCGACAGCAGCGCGTCCCCCGCCACCGCGACCCGGATCGCCCGCAGCAGGTCGGCCGGCTCGGTGTCCTTGACCAGGAAGCCCGCCGCGCCTGAGCGCAACGCCTCGAAGACGTACTCGTCCAGCTCGAAGGTGGTCAGCACGACCACCCGTACGGAGGACAGCGCGGGATCACCGGCGATCCGTCTGGTCGCCTCCAGGCCGTCCATCCGCGGCATCCGGACGTCCATCAGCACGACGTCCGGCACCAGTTCGCGGGCGAGCCGCAGCGCCGCCTCGCCGTCGTCCGCCTCGCCGACCACGGTGAGGTCGTCCTGCAGGTCCAGCAGGGCCCGGAAGCCCGCCCGGACCAGCAGTTGGTCATCCGCCAGCAGTACCCGAATCACTCACTCCCCGCCTTCGGTGTCGGCAGCTCCGCCCGGACCCGGAAGCCGCCGCCGGGCAGCGGCCCCGCCGTGATGGTGCCACCGAACGCACCCGCGCGTTCCCGCATCCCGACCAGCCCGCTGCCGGAACCGCCGGCGTCGCCGACCACCGCGGGCCCCGGGTCCTCGACCCGGACGACCAGCACGGCCGGATCCCGCCAGTCCAGCACCACGACCGCATCCCGGGCCACCGAGTGCCGGACCACGTTGGTCAGCGCCTCCTGGACGATCCGGAAGGCGGTGAGGTCGACGGTGGCGGACAGCGGGCGGCGCTCGCCGTACTCGTGCACCTCGGCCGCCAGGCCCACCCGGTCGGCCTGCTCGGTGAGTTCGTCCAGCCGGGCCAGCCCCGGCGCGGGACCGCGCGGCGCCGCTCCCGGCCCGCGCAGCGTGGCGAGCACCTGGCGGACCTCGCCGAGCGCCTCCTTGCTGGTGGACTTGATGGTGACCAGCGCGGTGCGGGCCTCCTCCGGCCGCCGGTCGAGCAGCGCCAGCGCGACCCCGGCCTGGATGTTGATCAGCGACAGGCTGTGCGCCAGGATGTCGTGCAACTCCCGCGCCATCTTGAGCCGTTCCTCGTTGGCCCGGCGCTGCTCCAGCTGCTGCCGGTAGGCCCGGTGGGCGGCGATCCGCTCGCGCCGGAAGCGGACCATCTCGGCGATCGCCAGCACCAGCAACAGCCAGGCGAGCAGCCCGAGTTCCGGCAGCCAGACGTTGCCGGACGGCGGACTGGCCCGCTGCCAGCCGGCGGGCACGGCGAAGGTGGTCAGGACGTGCGCCAGGTAGACCCCGCCCAGGCCGAGCCAGGCCGCCCGGCGGTGCCCGCAGCCGATCGCCGCGCAGCAGGCGATCAGCCAGCTGACGAAGACCGGCCCGTACGGGTACCCGGCGGCCAGGTAGCCGGCCGTGACCACCGAGGTGCCGGCCACCACCGCGGCCGGACGGCGCCCGCGGAACACCAACAGGGCCGGGCCGGCCAGCAACAGCAGGTAGCCGAAGGCGTCCAGCGGGACCCTGCCCTTGGCGTCGTGCGCGGCGAAGGTCGAACCGACCACCTGGACCACCGCGACCACGGCCGCCAGCCCCACCGGCAGGGCCGCCGCGGCCGCGCGGGCCCACGGCGGGCGCCACGGCGCGGGCGACTCCCCCGGAGGCGACGGCTGCTGCGGAGGCGGCACCGGCTCCGGCTCCGGCTCCGGCGGCTGGGACGTGGGCGGCATCATGCCCGGAACGCTAGACCCACGCCCCGCCCCCGCGCGTCCTCCACCAGTGGCGTTCGGGCGTACTCCCGCTGGAGTACGCCCGAAGCCTCAGGCCCCGGCAAGGCCGCCGACGGCCTCACCGACTCAGCTCTCGGTGACTGCGGAGGCGCCCCCGGCGCCGGCCTCCGCCTCCTCGAAGGCCGCCGAGGCCTCGGGCCGCGCCAGCGTCACCGTCAATTCCCCCTCGCTCACGTCCGCGATCAGCGTGTCCCCCTCCCGCACCGTGCCGTCCAGCAACAGGTTGGAGATCCGGTTGTCCAGCTCCGACTGGATCGTCCGGCGCAGCGGCCGGGCCCCGAACTCCGGCTGGTAACCCCGGTTGACCAGGAACTCCTTGGCCGCCTCGGTGACCTCCAGCCGCACGTCCTGCGCCCGCAGCCGCCGCCGGGAGCGTTCCAGCAGCAGGTCGACCACCGACACCAGGTCCTTCCGGGTGAGCGCGTGGAAGACGATCACCTCGTCGATCCGGTTGAGGAACTCCGGCCGGAACTGCCCGCGCAGGTCGCGCATCAGGTCGTCCCGGATCTCGTCCACGTTCCCGGAGTGGTCCAGAATCCGCTGCGAGCCGATGTTGCTGGTCATGATCACCACGGTGTTGCGGAAGTCGACCGTACGTCCCTGGGCGTCGGTGAGCCGCCCGTCGTCCAACACCTGGAGCAGCAGGTTGAAGACGTCCGGGTGCGCCTTCTCCACCTCGTCGAAGAGCAGCACGCTGTACGGCTTGCGGCGCACCGCCTCGGTCAGCTGCCCCGCCTCCTCGTAGCCGACGTACCCGGGCGGGGAGCCGACCAGCCGGGAGACGGTGTGCTTCTCCTGGAACTCGCTCATGTCGAAGCGGATCATCCGGTCCGGGTCGCCGAACAGCAGCGCCGCCAGCGCCTTCGCCAGCTCGGTCTTGCCGACGCCGGTCGGCCCGAGGAAGAGGAAGGAGCCGGTCGGCCGCTCCGGATCGCCCATCCCGGCCCGGCCGCGGCGCACCGCCTGGGCGACGGCGGTGACCGCCTCGTCCTGGCCGATCACCTTCTCGTGCAGGTGCTGCTCGAGCTTGAGCAGCCGCTCCTTCTCGGTCGCGTTCAGCTCGGCGACCGGGATACCCGTCCGGGAGGACAGCACCTGGGCGATGTCGTCGGCCGTCACATCGACGACCTCTTCGCGGGACTCGGCGATCGCCGCCAACTCGTCTTCGGTCTTGCGCAGTTCGGTCTTCAGGTTGGCGGCCCGCACGAACTCCTCGTCCGCGACGGCCTCGTCCAGCTCGCGCTTGAGCTTGGTGATCCGGTCCTGCACCGACGTGGCCTCCGTGGAGCCGCTGAGACTGCGCAGCCGCACCCGCGCCCCGGCCTGGTCCAGCAGGTCGATCGCCTTGTCCGGCAGGAAGCGGTCGCTGACGTACCGGTCGGAGAGCGTCGCCGCCGCGTCCAAGGCCTCGTCGCTGAACCGCACCTGGTGGTGCGCCTCGTACGCGTCGCGCAGCCCCCGCAGGATCTCGACCGTCTCCTCGACGCTCGGCTCCGGCACCAGTACCGGCTGGAACCGGCGTTCCAGCGCGGCGTCCTTCTCCACGTGCTTGCGGTACTCGTCCAGCGTGGTCGCGCCGACCACGCTCAACTCGCCGCGCGCCAGAGCCGGTTTGAGGATGTTGCCGGCGTCCATCGAGCCCTCGCCGCCACCGCCCGCGCCGACCACGGTATGCAACTCGTCCAGGAACAGGATCACGCTCTTCTCGGCCGCCGTGACCTCGTCGATGACGTTCTTCAGCCGCTCCTCGAACTCACCCCGGTACTTGGACCCGGCCACCAACGCCGTCAGGTCCAGCGTGACCACCCGCTTGTCCCGCAGGCTCTGCGGCACGTCCCCGGAGACGATGCGCTGGGCCAGACCCTCGACGATCGCGGTCTTGCCGACACCCGGTTCGCCGATCAGCACCGGATTGTTCTTGGTCCGCCGGGAGAGGATCTCGACGGTCTGCTCGATCTCCTCGGCCCGCCCGACCACCGGGTCCAGCCGGCCCGAGCGCGCCTCCTCGGTGAGATCCAGCCCGTACTCGTCCAGCGTCGGCGTCTCGGTCGGACGCGCACCCGAGCCGCCACGCTCCCCGCCGGCACCGCGCCCCTCCAGCACCGACTTCAGCGCCTCCGGCGACTGCGCCGCGTTGCGCAGCGCCGTACCCGCGCCCGAGCGCTCCTGCTCCAACAGCGCGCCCAGGATGTGTTCCGGACCGATGTACGAGGCGCCCGCCTCCCGCGAGCGGGCGTGCGCGGCGAGCAGGGCGCGCTTGGCCGAGGGGGTGAGCGCCGGCCGCCCCTCCGGCGACGACGGGCCGCCGGACGGCAACGCGCCCTCCAACTCCCCGGACAGCTCCTCCGGGTCGACGCCCGCGCGCTGCAGCATCCGGCGCGAGGGCTCCACCCGGGTGGCCGCCCAGGCCAGGTGCGCGGTGTCGAGGTCACTGCTCCCGTCCTCGGCCGCACGCTGCGCGGCGAGCGCCAGCAGCTCCTGCGAGGACTCACTGAGCAACCGCCCGATCGGCACCCGCTGCACGGCGGGCGGGGAGGCCATCGGACTCATCCCGAAGAACCGGCTGAGCAGGTCGGAGAACGGATCGCTCGATCCGAACGGGGGCATGGACACGACGGTTCACCTCTCCCAAACGGTTTGCAGCCACACAAACACAGGGCGCGTCCGGCCGCCTGTCGAGCGCGAGCCGGCGCGGGGCCCCGCTCGGCGGTGCGCGATCGCAGGCGGAACCCACCCTGTGACGTCGTCCAGCAGCACGCCCGCGCCGTACGTCACCACCGCCGGCAGCGGCACCAGCGCACCCAGCGTGAACGCCGCCGCACTGACCAGCGCCGCCTGCCAGGGACTGGTCAACACCCCGGGGCCGCTGCCCAGTTCGGCTCGCGCGCGGGCCGCCAGCGCGTCCCGCGCGGTCCTTCAACTCGTCCAGCTGCCCTTCTCTCCTGGGACCACCGGATGAGCCAAACACTGGTGATCACGGTCGTCAGGCGGAGAGCGCGCCGCCTACACACAGTTCCTCACCGAGGCGATCTCCCCCGCGGGATCGATTCTGGAAATCCAGGACAGGAATCTCGATGACGCGGCTTTCGTCAACCGAGTCGCCGAGTGTCGGACCGCACCCTCGGCACTCGTCCCCACCCTGGCCCTGGTGAGCGTGGAGGGACCGGAGGAGGTGTACCGGGGTGCCCACTGGGGCCGGGACTGCCTGACAGCCGAGCTGCGCTCCGCCTGCGCCCACCGCGCCGGAAGCTCCCCTCGATCACGTGATCACAGCGCAGGACGACAGAAGGCGTGCCGTCGGAGCCGCCTCGGTCGCTGCCAGGCGGGCGCTCGGCAATGACACCGACAGCCCGGCCCTGGCCGCGGGATGCGTGGCCGGCACGGGCATCACAGCCTGACCGTGGCCGGGGACCGACTCGGACCTTGGAAACGATCAAGGGCCAGCTCGGGAGGATCAAGCCTCCGAACTGGCCCTTCGTGGCGGTGGGCGCGGACGGTTTCGAACCGCCGACATCTGCTTTGTAAGAGCACCGTTTTGATTGCCTCTCACCTGCTGCGATGCGTCGAATGGAGATCATTTAGGGGAAATATGGGAGATCAACTCTCCCAGACCCTCTCCCACCCCAGATTCGCCATCGCCTGCTCGAAGACCGCCTGCAGGCCGTTGAGCCGGTCGATCCGCATCGGCACCGTCGGGTGCTGGTACACAGCCTTGATGCCGGACCTCACATGGCCGGCCTGCTCGTGCGCCAGCGGGTCCGCCACTCCTATCTGCGCCTGCAGAGTGTCGTGGAAGTGCCGCAGCAAGTCCATCGTAAGACCTGGCAGGAGCGGAGCCCAGGCCTTGCGTGGCGCGTGCCCCTTCGACGCTGCAAGTGCCGTCCGGCCGTCCGCGCCGGGCCTCATCACCTGCCGGCCGAAGTTACTGTTGCGCCACCACACTCCCTTCCGGGTGCAGAAGAGGGTGTCATGCGTGGGGTTCATTCGTTTCTCGTGCTCGTCGAGCAGGGCGTTGAGGAACGGTGGCACGTCGATGTCCCGCAGCGAGCCGTCGTTCTTCACCGGCTCCAGGTCGAAGTACAGCGGCCCCTTCGTGCCGTCCGGACCGCGAGTCTGGTACTCGGCGACCTCGAGCCGAATCTCGAGCGTGGGGCACGTCCAGATGCCGTTGCCGTGGGCCTCGCGTCGCTCCCCGCGGCTGCTTCGGGTGAGCGCACAGCCCTCACCCCAGCGCGGCCCCAGGAAGGCAGTGGTGAGGATGTGCATGCCGTCGAGCGGGCCAACGCGACGGGCCAGTTGGAGCACAAGCTCGGGCGTTGCCGGCGCAGCCTGCTTCTTGACCAACTTCGCCTGGTTCTTGGCCTTGATGGCGGCCGTGCGGCTCCTACGTCGGCCGAAGAGCGGGTTCACCGCGAGCTTCCCCGCGTCGACCGCACCAGTCATGATCTGGCTCATCAGCGTGAGGCAGTGCGAGGCGGTGGTGTCGTCGTGTGTCTCGCCGACGGAGTTGGCCCAGGATTCCGCCTCGAACCAGTTGACCTGGTTGAGCGGCACGTGTTCCCAGCGCGGCAGGATGTGAGTGTCCAGCCGGTCCCACCGCGTGGTGTTGGTGCGGCCTCGAGGGGCCTTCGCAGCCATCCACTCCCGGGCCCACTGGCCGAACTGCATCTGTGCGGCCTTGGGGTCGATCCAACGGCCAGCGCGAATGAGGGCTTCCTGCTCCTGCCCGTACTCCTTAGCGGTCTTCTCCGTGGGGAATCCGGGCGCGCTGCCGTAGTTGATCCCGTCGGGCAGCAGGTACCGGGCTCGCCACGTGTACTGCTTCGTCTTCTTGCCGTTGCGGACTTTGTAGACCTTCTCGGCGTACGCCAAGGGGCACCCCTCTTTGTCCTGGCAGGCGGGGCCTGCCGTCCCGCAAGACCCCGCCGTGCCAAGGGTGCTACACGTCGGTCCCGCCGAACGTCCTCAGGAGGTCCGGGTCTTCGCGGAGCCGCTGGCCGAGCTTGAGCGCCTGGGCCTCGGTCACGAGGTTGGCGTTCAGCAGGACCACCGGGCACGCGCCGGCCTTCCGTCGGACGACCGCTAGGCCGCCGTGGGGGATGTCCGGTACGCGCTCGATCCGCAGCCGCATGGGAGCGGTCCCCCTTACCTGGTTGGGTGACCCCCCTCACTCAGGTAGCGGAATCCTGACACACGGTTGGCATATGCGCACGGGTTTGCGGGCGTGTCGTGTGATTGTCGACTTACTCCGAGTCGTCGGAGAAGATCTCGTGCGCGGCTCTCTGCAGCTTCGACCACTTCTTCTGCAGCTTGCGCCGTTCCTCGGGCGTGAGGTCCCGGGTTTCGCCCTCCTTCCAGATGATCACCACGTCGCCCTCGTCGGGCGTGTCGAGGGCGATCGCCGTAGCGTCCGCGACCCGGCCACCGAGCAGGGCTGCCCGCACCCGCCCGGTCAGGTCGTCAAGGAGCTCATCGACCTCGCCGTCTTCGGCTTCAGCGTTCGGTGCGGCGTCGCCGTGCGACCCGCGCGTCGTGGGGTTGCCACCCGCCAGGACGGTTTCGACGCTGTCCTCGGTCCAGCCCAGGGCCGTAGCGATAGCCCTGTGTGTCGCAGTGACCTTGGCGTACGAGCGCGATCCCCTTTCCAGGGTCTGGACTGTCGACAGGCCTACGCCAACGGCCTTGGCAAGGTCGTCTTGAGTCATGCCACTGCTCTGCCGCGCCGCCTTCATGGCGCGTCCAAGGCGGCCCCAGTCTCTGTCCATGGCCCCATGATGCCCCATGTTCATGCAACTCCGACGCCAGGATCAAGCCTTTTGAGCTGCACTTAAGACTCAAGTCGACCTTCGAAGTGTTGCATCAGGAGCCCCACACGGCCAGCGAGCCTCAACTCTCACCGGTAGAAAGTGTGGCCATCATGTAGCCAGAGGCCTTGAAAGTTGAGGCTCAGTGTGGTGAGCTTCTCTCGTGACACCGAACGGCACCGCAATCAGGGCCATACGGAGATCTCAACAATTGAGCCTCCGCGAGGTCGCCGCCAGAACTGGCCGGGACGTCGGCTTCCTCTCCCGCTTGGAGAGGGGTCTATCCGGAGCCAGCGAGGAGACGCTTCGGCGAATCGCCGCGACGCTGACGGTGCCCGTAGCCGCTATCAACCGAGAGGAACAGCCGTGACCGTGCTGGTCGAGCCGCCCGTGCTCTCCGCAGCGGACCGGCTCCGGCTCTACACGCCGGAGGAGGTGATCGAGATGAAGCTCCTGCCCTACACCGTCCGAACGTTGAAGGACGCCGCGTACAACAAGCGCATCCCGCACACCAAGGTCGCCGGGAAGATTCGCTTCCGTCTGGACCACGTGTTCGCGATCCAGCAGGCCGGTGACGTTGACCCGGCCACTCGCGGCCGTCGCCGCGCCGCCTAAACCACCCCTGACATGGGTCGGGCCCCCGCCCGGCAGTCACCCGGTCGCACCCGGATGCCGCCCGCGAAGGCCCTGGACCCCACCCCAACCAGAGAAGAGGTGGACGTCGTGTCCCCCATCATCCCCTACACGTTCCCGGACACGGGAACCCCGGTCCGGATCGTAACCCTCGACGGTGAGCCCTGGTGGGTCGCCAAGGACGTGTGCACTGTCCTCGACATCAAGAACAGCCGCGACGCCGTCGCCCGGCTCGACGCCGATGGGGTCGGTCAGACCGACGTCATCGACTCGCTGGGCAGGACGCAGGTCGCGGCCATCGTCAACGAGGCTGGCCTGTACGAGCTGATCATCCGCTCCGACCGCCCGCAGGCCCGCGCGTTCCGGCGGTGGATCACCGCCGAGGTGTTGCCGAGCATCCGCCGTGTGGGTTCGTACTCGGTGGCGCCGGCCGCGCCGGTGCTGCCGGACATCACCACCCCGCAGGGTGTGCTGGCGTTGGCCCAGCAGTTCGCTCGGACCGCCGAGCAGTTGGTCGAGGCGGACGCGAAGCTGCGCGAGCTGGAGCCGAAGGCGCTCGCTCACGACACGCTGATGGCCGCGCAGGACGGTGACGTCCTGGTGCGTGAGGCCGCGAAGGTGCTGGGCTGGCAGGAGAAGCAGCTCCGGACGTTCCTGCTGGACGAGCACCTGATCTACCGCCGACAGGCGACGTGCGGCGCCGGCCAGTACGACTTCTACGCCGCGCACGCGCCGCACTTCAACGCGGTGGTGCGGGTGGTGACCCACACGTGGGGGGACTGCGCGCACTACACGCTGCACATCACGCCGCGTGGCATGGAGCTGGTCCAGAAGCGGATCGCTCGGCGTCAGGCGGAGATGCGTGACGCGATCGGCGGTGCGGCCTGATGGGCGAGTTGGAGCTGAACGTGCTGATCGACGCCCTGGTCGCGGAGTCGACCGTGCCGGTCGACGTGCTGGTGGTCGAGGGACCGGTGTCCGACGCCGTCGAGTTGCCGGCGTGGTCGCCCGCGACGGAGGCCCTGATTGCCGAGTACATGGCGCGGACGGGCGGTGCTCGATGAACGCGCCGAAGGTGATGTCGCTGCAGGAGGCCGTGGAGGCCGGCCTGCTGGAGGGGTCGCTGATCGTGCGGGCCCAGACGGTGGTGGACCGGGCGAACGCGCTGCAGGCCCGCCCGGGACCGTTCATGGAGTCGACCGAGGCCGCGGGGCTCTTCGGCTCGATGCAGGCCACGATCGAGGGCCTCATGCACGAGCTGTACGTGTCCCGCCTGCAGGTGCAGGGCTTGGAACGCCTGCTGGGTGTCAAGGAGGCCGCGTGATGGCCGAGTACACGCCGGACGAGAAGGCCGCTGCTGCGGTGGCGGGTGAGGACTGGCTGGAGTCGGGGCTGAACCCGGAGCTGTTGCTGATGGGCCGGTTCATGGACGACCACGGCGACCCCCGCGAGTGGAACGAGACGACGGCCGCCCTGTACGCGGCCGAGCACAACCGGCTGATGGGAGGGGCCCGATGAGCGCCCAGGACGGGATGTTGCACGCCCGCATCGACGCGATGTGGATGCACGTGGTGCTGCGGGCCCGTGGGCCGCGCTACGACACGCTGCGGACGCTGGCTGAGGCGTGGGGTGACTCGCGGCAGCGGGTGATCGACGCGCTGGACGAGCTCGCGGCGGTGGTCGAGCAGGGCGGGCCGGCTTGGGACACGGCGGTCGAGAACGTCGAGGCTGACCTGCAGATGGGCGAGGCCGAGGTCGAGTTGACGCACGTGGACGCCTACCGGTTGTTGGACGAGTTGTTGGCGGCGGCGCCGTTGACGATGTCGGCCCGGCAGGAGACCGCTCGGGCGCCCGAGGTCATCGCGTTCCCGCACCAGCACCAGCGCGGGGAGGTGGCGTGATGCCGTGGATCTCCCGCCGCGCGGCCGCTGAGGCCGCCGCCGCGATGAGCCAGCTTCGCGACCGCATCCGACGGTTGGAGGCGGACCTCGCCGAGCAGGGTCGAGCGAACGGGCGCCTCGCCAACCGCCTGTCGGCCGCCGAGGCCGCGAACGCCGGTGCCATCGCCGCCGTCCGGTCCGCCCACCAAGGGCAGCACCAGGAGAACGCCAGGTTGCGGGCGCTGGTCGACCAGCAGCGAACCACGATCCGTTCGCTGAACTCGCAGCTCGACAACGGGCTCGGTTACACGGCCGAGGAGATCGCGTTGCTGAACGCGGGGGCGGTGACCACGCGATGACGATCACCGAGCTGCCGGGGCACTTCGCCCCGGCCGCCGGGCCCATCGTTACCGAGCCCGGTGTCTACGAGATGACCAACGAGCAGTACCACGCCGACCCGGTCCCGGGCGGAAGCCTCTCCTCGACCGGGGCCCGCAGGCTGCTGGCCCCGTCCTGCCCGGCGCTGTTCCAGCACGAGCGCACCAACGGCCGGGCGCCGAAGCGGGCGTTCGACTTCGGCTCGGCCGCGCACATGGTGGTGCTCGGGGCGGGCCCGGAGTTGGTGCGGATCGACGCGGACGAGTGGCGGACCAACGCCATCAAGGCCGAGGTTGCCGAGGTCCGTGAGCGGGGCGCGATCCCGCTGCGGCCTGCCGAGTGGGACCAGGTGCACGCTATGGCGGCCGCGATCCGCCAGCACCCTGTGGCGTCCCGGCTGTTCGCCCCGGGTAGCGGGCTGCCGGAGCAGTCGCTGTTCTGGGCCGACCAGGCCACCGGTGTGTGGCGGCGGTGCCGTCCGGACTGGCTGCCGTATCCGACCGGTGGCCGGCTGATCGTCCCGGACTACAAGACGTGCGTGTCGGCGGATCCGCGGTCGATCGAGCGGGCGGTGTACGACCACGGCTACTACCAGCAGGACCCGTGGTACGTGGACGGTATCCGGGCGGTGCTCGGCGTCGAGGACGTTGTCATGGTCTTCGTGTTCCAGGAGAAGACCGCCCCCTTCTTGATCCACGTCGTGCAGCTCGACCCGGTCGCGCTCCGTGCCGGTCGCCGCCGCAACCGCGAGGCCCTCTCGATCTACCAGGCGTGCACCGCTTCCGGGCAGTGGCCCGGCTACTCCGACCGCGTCGAGATCGTCTCCCTGCCCGCCTGGGCCGAGAAGCAGGAGAACCAGTGAGCAACATCGAGCAGTTCATGCCGCAGGCGCCGGCCCGGATCGGGCAGGGCACCGCGGTCGAGCAGTCCCGCGCCGTCGCCGAGGTCCAGGCCGCGATCGTCGTCGCCCAGCAGTGCCCCCGCAACGTGCAGGCCGCCGTCGCCGAGATGCGCCAGTCGTGCCAGCAGAAGGGCCTCGCCGAGCGGGCGTTCTTCCGGTACTCCCGCGGCGGGTCCACGGTCTCCGGCCCGTCGGTGCACCTGGCTCGTGAGCTGGCCCGCTGCTGGGGCAACATCCAGTACGGCCTCGCCGAGCTCCGCCGCGACGACGAGTACGGCGAGTCCGAGATGCAGGCCTTCGCCTGGGACGTGCAAACCAACGCCCGGTCGTCGCAGGTGTTCATCGTGCCGCACAAGCGCGACGTGAAGGGCGGCCCGAAGAAGCTCGTCGACCTCCGCGACATTTACGAGAACAACGCCAACAACGGCGCCAGGCGCCTGCGTGAGGCGATCTTCTCCGTCCTGCCTGCCTGGTTCGTTGAGGAGGCCAAGGACATCTGCACCCGAACCATCACCAGTGGCGGCGGCAAGCCGCTGCCGCAGCGCATCGCCGACGCTGTCCGGATGTTCGAGGGCATGGGGGTGACCGTCGACCGGATCGAGGCCAAACTCGGCCGGCCGAGCGGGAAGTGGACGGAGTTCGATGTCGCCCAGCTCGGCGTGACGTACAAGTCGGTGCAACGCGGCGAGGTCACCCTCGACGAGGAGTTCCCGGCCGACCGGGTGACCATCGCCGAGATCGCCAAGCTCCCCGTGCCGCAGCCCGCCGAAACGACCGCAGCCGCGACCGAGTCGGCCGCGTGGCCGCAGGTCGCACAGCCCGGGGGTGCCGAGTGAGCTGGTGGGAGCGCGAGTGGCTCGCGCTGGATCTGGAGACCACGGGCCTGGACGTCGAGTCCGACCGCATCGTCACGGCGGCAACCGCGCGCTGCACGCGCGGGGTGCCGTGCGAGACCCGAACGTGGCTGGCTGACGCCGGGCGGCAGGACATCCCGCTGGAGGCCACGAAGATCCACGGGATCCCGACCCGGCACGCGCACCGGTACGGGCAGCATGTTGAGCTTGTCGCCCGTGCGGTGGGCACGACCGTGGTCGAGGCCGCCAACGACGGGGTCCCGGTGGTCGTGGCGAACGCTCCGTACGACCTGACCCTGTTGAGTCGGGAGTTGTGGCGCGCCAACGTGTGGAGGGGTCTCAAGTCCCGGGCGAGCCTCCTGGTTCTGGACCCGCTGCTGCTCGACTGGAAGCTCGCCCCGTACCGGGAGGGCCGCCGACGGCTCGAAGACCTCTGCGACTACTACGACGTCGATCACGACGGCCCGCACCGGGCTGACGCGGACGCTGTGGCCGCCGCCGCGGTGACGTACAAGATCACCGGCTACCACCCCCAGCTGCGGGCCATGACCCTCGCCGAGGTCCACGAGGCGCAGGTGCGGTGGGCGGCGGAGCGTGCAGCGGCCCGACAGGCGTATCAGCGCCGCACCAACCCGAACGCGGTCGTGAACGGCCACTGGCCGCTCATCCCCCGGCAGGAGGTGGCGTCTTGATCCTCAAGGTCCGCAACGGTGCCGACATCGACATCCTGCTGCGGTTCCGCTCGCCCGCCACCGTGACCGCTCATGTCACCACGGACGACGGCCTCGACCTGGTCGCCGTCGAACGGGCGCTGACCGGCGAGATGCCCCGACCGCAGCTCCGGGCCTTGGAGGCCCACCTCGCCTGGCGACTGATCACCAGCCCACAGGAGGAGGCCCCCGACCGGCCACTCGCCGCACTCCTGGGCGTCTCCGACCGCACGATCTGCCGCTGGCGTAACCAGCAGACCCGGGCTGATCAGGCCCTCGAACCGAGGCCCGGAGGTGGCGAGATGAGCAGGTCCATCGACTGGCGCGCGGCGGCGCTGTGCGGTGACGACCCGGACAGCTGGTTCCTGGAGGAGGTCCGGCCGCAGTCGGCGAAGCACCTCGCCACCATGGCGGCCAAGGAGGCCTGTCGGCGGTGCCCGGTTCGGCGTCAGTGCAGGACCGAGGCCCTTCGGCTCGAGGCCGGGCAGCCAGCGCAGATGCGGTACGGCGTCTTCGGGGCCATGACCCCGGAGGAACGCGCGGCGGCGGACCCGATCGTGCAGGCCCGAAAGCAGGTGGCGGCGTGACCGCGAACCGGTACAAGGACCCGGCGGACCGGGCGGAGTCGTACGGCGCCTCGCTAACGCTGGCCGAACTGCCCGAGGAGACCCGGTCGGCGGCCCGCCGGTACATCGCCAGCCAGGCCCGGGACGCCGCGGACGAGCAGCTGCTGCTGGCCATCCTCGGCCTCGACCAGCCGGCGTGACCTGCGGCCAGTGGCTGCCCGCGGTGAACCGCTACTGCGGGCAGCCCACCCGGCCCTACCCCTGCGGCGCCAGGTGCGCCAACCACACCCCCGCCCGACAGAACGGGCGCCCCGAACCACCCACCACTCCAATGGAGACGCGATGACCACCGTGGCCGTCACCACCACGAACCTCCCGGCCCACCAGCTCGCCGAAGCCCTCGACCAGGTCATGCCGCACATGGCCAAGCCGCAGAGCAGCACCCCGATCCTGTCGAGCGTCTACTTCGACAACAACGGCACCTACCTCCACGCCGTCGCCACCGACCGCTACACCCTCGCCGTCGCCCGCCGCCGTCTGCGGTCCAGCGAGGGCGAATGGACCGCCACCGTGGGCGCCATGCACGCCACCTACCTGCAGTCCTGGGCTGCTGCCCACGGCTACAGCGACACCGTCGACTTGACCGTGACCCCGGGGCAGATGACCGCGGTCAGCAACATGGGCCGCATTGTGCTGCCGACCATGGACGGTGCTCACGCCCCGTGGAAGGCACTGATCAACAAGCACATCGAACGTCAGGCGGAGACGGTCGACATCTCCGGGCTGGACACGCAGTACCTGGCTCGCTGGGCGAAGGCCGGTCGCCACCTGCAGATCACCCAGTCCTCCGCGGAGGCACCGTTCATCGTGGCCGGCCCCGACTTCCTCGGCATGCAGATGCCGATCCGGCAAGTCCGCGGGGAAGCACCGTCCAGGGCCGCCCTTGCCGCCGAATGGGCCGGCTCGCTCGGCTTCGCCGTCGAACCGGGCGTCGACCTGCCGCTGGCGGCCGAGAACGACCACGGCCCGACGATGACCGAAGACCTCCTCAAGCAGGTACTCATCTCATCCCAGGAGCTGTACGACGTGATCGGCGGCACGAACTACGCCGCCATCGGCGCCCACAGCCGGGCCGGGTCCCACGCGTGGATCGCACACCGCCTGCTGCAGGTCCTGCGAGTGATCGACCCGCGCACGACCGAGCTGGCGCTCGCCGATATTTCGGACGAGTTGGACAGCGGCGACTTCGCCGAGACCGCCTTCGACGAAGCCGAGCGGCTCGGACACGACCCGCAGGCCTGGATCGACGCCTATATCGAGGGCCGCCAGAAGCGCGCCGAGGCGGCGGCTGAGCAGGCCAACGCGCAGGGCTGACGCCCGCCTGACTGCCTGGGGCGGGGTGTCACCGCCCCCGCCCCAGGCCACCAACCACCCGCACCAACTGACCGGAGACCAGCACATGCCGTGGTTCGCCGTCGACGATGGGTTCGACAGCCACCCGAAGGTCCGCAAGGCGGGCAACGCCGCCGCGGGGCTGTTCTGCCGGCTCGGAGCGTTCAGCGCCCGACACTCCACCGACGGCCGGATCGACGGCATCGTGGCCCGCAGCTACGGCACCGCCGCCCAGCTCGCCAAGCTCGTCGCAGTCGGCATGCTGCACGACGCCCCGCACAACTGCGACCCGAAGCGCTGCCCGCAGCCGCCGGAGGACGGGTACGCGCTGCACGACTACCTCTTCTACAACCGGTCGCGGAGCCAGGTCGAGGCTGCGCGGGAGGCCGGCCGGAAGCGCCAGCAGAAGGGCCGCGACGCTCAGAAACAGGAGCGAACCGAAGCTCAACCGGGCCTCACCCGAGACTCAGGTGAAACTCACCTGAGGTCCGGGTGGGATCCGGTTGACCCCCAAAACGAATCCCGGTTTTCGGATTCCGTTGCAGGTCAGGAGGGTTCGTCACGGCGTGACACCCTCCAGGGTGCGACGGTGGTCCCCTCCCCGCCCCTCCCATCCCCCGTTCCTTCCTTCGGAAGGAACGCTGCTGCAGCAGAGCGGCCCGCGGCCTACCCCGACCGGCTCGGCGACCTGAAGGCCGCGATCGCCAACGCCGGGATCGCCGGCATCGGCTGGTCCCTCCGCGAATCCCAGTGGGAGTACACCCGCCAGGCCGTCGAACGCGTCGGCATCCCCGCGATGGTCGCGTACGCGATCAACTCCGCCCGCCTGAAGGGCGTCCCCGCCACCGCAGCCGCCTGGGTCGACGGCTGGCGCTCCCTCGAAGCACCCGTGCAGCAGGACGGCGTCGCCTACCTGCCCGCAGCGGTCGGCGGCCTACCGCCCCAGCTGTCCCGCACCGATCAGAAGTTCGCCGCCGGCCTCTCCCTCGCCGCGCGACTCGAAGCCGAGGACAACCAATGAACCGAGCCGAAGCAGCAAAGATCCTGACCAAGGCGTCCGCATTCGACGGACGCGACCCCAGCAGCGAAGCCGCCGCCACCGCCTGGGCCGAAGCCCTCCACGACGTCCCCGCCGACGCCGACGCCTTCGCCGCAGTCAGCCGCTTCTACTCCGAATCGACGGGCACCGAACCCGGCGGTCGCCGCTGGATGGAGCCCCACCACCTTCGCACCGTTCGTCGCAAGATCCGCGCCGAACGTCTCAGCAACGGCGCAGTGGTCTACGACGGCGACCCCGACGAGACCCCCGAGCAGTACCTGGCTCGCCGCCGAGCGCAGGAGAACGCAGCCGGGAGCGGTGACGTTCCAGTACGGCCAGCCCTTACCGCGATCGGTCCGAGGCGTTCGCCGGCCGTCAACGCCGAGCTGTCCGAGGACGACGTGCGGGCCCTGCGCCAGCAGCAGGACCTACGGCGGATGATGCGCGACACCTCGACCGCCTCGACCGCCACCCACCAGGCCCGCCGGGCCGCGATACTCGCCCACCCCGACCTCGCCGAGCAGCTCACCCAGCCGCCACTCGCCCTCGCCAGCCCGAGCCAGTGGACCGGCTACCTGCCACCCGAGCGCCTCCCCGACGGCCGGCCCAACCGGTCCCCGGTCCGCACGCAGATCCTCGCCCTGGTAGCAGACGCCGAACGCCGCCCCATCCGCACAGCCGCCTGAACGGAGCCACCATGACCACCCAGCCGACCATCGAGCAGCGCGTCGCCGAACGCTTCCGGCTCGACGTCGCCCAGCACAAGCTCACCGTCCTCCACGAGGACGGCCTCTACCGGCACTACCGGTACGCCACCCCCGGTGACAGCTCGCACTGGTTCGACATCGTCACCTGGCCCGGCACCCTAGTGATCAAGGGCGACATGGGCAGCTACACCTTCAGCCGCACCCAGGACATGCTCGACTTCTTCCGCCGCTCCGCCTGGGACGGCGGCCCCAACCTCCAGTACTGGGCCGAGAAGGTGGACGCCGTCGACCGGCACGCTGGCGTCCGCGAGTACTCCGAGGAACTCCTCCGCCAGCACATCGCCGACGACCTGGCCGACCTCACGGACTCCGGCACCGTCTCCGCCGAGTACCTGGCCGGCCTGCGCGAAGAACTCGACGATGAGCTGCTCGGCGAGCTTCCCATCTGGTGCATCGAGGACGAGGGCAACGCCCTCGCTGGCATCCGCCAGTTCGAGTACCGGCCCGCTGGTGAGGAGCCGTTCACCTTCGACCCCACCGAGTGGGACGTCCGCGACTGGGCCTGGCACTACGTGTGGTGCTGCCACGCCATCGTCTGGGGCATCGCTGCCTACGACCGCGCCAAGGCCGAGAAGCCCGCACCCGTCCAGGCCGCCGCGGCCACGGCGGAACCGGACGACGACCAGCTGGTCCTTGTCGCGGCCGGCGCCACCGAGGGGACCGCTCGATGACCACCCAGGCCGTCGAGGTCCGGTGTGCGCGCTGCCAGCAGCGCCGGGTCGTCCACCCCGCCAACCCCGACTGGGGTCACGCCCCCAGCCCGCTGTGCACCACCTGCTGGACCCGCTACGCGGACGCCCGCGAGGCCGACGACTACGTCGACTGGGACGACGCCCTCCGCAACGCCAGCGGCGACGAGGTCACCCACGTACTCACCGCCACCGAGGAGCCCACCCGATGAACCAGCCCCAGCCCCGGCACTTCGTTCACTGCTACGTCTACGACGGCTTCGACTGCACCTGCAGCACCCCCGCCGGCACCTACGACGGCAACCGACCCGGTCCTGAGGAGAGCCAGCCCGAAGCCGACTGCAGCAACTGCAACGCCATCGACCGCAGCACCTGCCCGACCTGCAGCTGCACCCCCGCCGGGCCCGACGCGCCCCTCGACCTCGACGCCATCCAGGCCCGGCACGACGCCGCCACCCCCGGGCCGTGGCGCTTCGAGCAGCATGGCCCGTTCGGCGATGACACGGTGATCGGCTTCAACGGCGCCATCGTTGGCGCGTTCACCTTCGGTGTCGGCGACGAGGCAGATGCTGACGCCGAGTTCACGATCGCCGCCCACACCGACGTCGCGGCCCTCCTCGCCCGGGTCCGGCAGCTGGAGGCCGAGTTGGCCGGCATGACCGACCTCCGCGACCGTGCCATCGCCCAGCAGGACAAGCTGCGTGATCAGCTCGCCACCGCCGAGGCCGAGCTCCGCCGCGAGCGCGCCGCCCACCACAGCACCATCGACGAGCGTGACCGGGCCACCGACTGCGCCGACCGCCTGGCCGCCGTCGTCGCCCCCATCGACGTCCGCGGCGAACACTCGATCGGCAACTGCTCCTGGGAGGCGGCCCTGCACTACGCCGCCGAGCAGAAGCCCGCCGAGCCCGCCCTCACCGGCTGGGCCGCCGACATGGCCGACGCCGGCCTCACCCCGTACGAAGGCGCCATCACCCTCGACGCCGACGACGAGCCCTTCGTGCGGCTGCACGTCGCCTTCGCCGCCGACATGCCCGACCCGGAGCGCGAACGCTTCCTCGTCGGGCTCGGCCGGATCATCCTCGACGAGCTCTGAGGCCCCGCGCGCGGCCAGGACCGGACCACAGGCGGCCGCGCACGCCCACAGGCACCCCCCGAGTGCCACCCGAACGCCCACAGGCCCACATAGAGGCCGCCACGCCAGCCACAGGAGCCACCACCGTGACCATCGTTCACGCCGTCGAACGCATCCCCACCAGCCCCAGCGACCTCGCCTGCCTCATGTGGGAGCTGGAGCAGAACACCAAGCCCGGCCAACCCGACCCCTCCATCGCCCTGTGGGAGCGCCTGTACGCCCAGGAGGGCCACGACGTCGCCTCCCCGCTCTGGGCCGCCGCCTGCTCGTACTACGACCACATGTTCGCCGGTGACGACACCGACGACTGACCACCTTCTGGCCGCCCGGTCCCACGCCGGGCGACCAACCCCGAAGGAGCAACCCGTGACCGACCAGCCCGCCGACCTGCTCGCCGCCGCAGCCCAGCAACTCCGCGACCACATCGCCACCGGCAGGGCCGTCGTCCTCAACCCCAACGCCACGGAGTACCTCGCCCTGTGGCTGGAGACCACCGCCACCAACATCGACCTCGTCGACTACTGCATCGTCCACGGCGACGACCACCCGTGCCGTTGCATCGCCGAGCCCTGGGGCCTGGCCCGCGCGGTGCTCGGCCAGGACGGCGGCCAGCAGTGACTGGCGCCATCGTCTGTCCCACCCTCTGCTGGCCCTGCCAGTTCGGCCAGCACTACACCCCGCCCGCCCCGCACCCCTGGGCCGATGACGAGGACCACGCCCACGCTGCCGCAACCGGTCAGCCCGAGCCCACAGGCAACTGCGGCTGCTGGTGCGCCAAGACCGTCGGCCCGACGCGTGACGCTCAGCCCCTGGCTGGTCCTGGCCGGCGCCCTCGGCGGCGCCGGCCTCACCACCACCCTCTACGCACTCCACCCCTGGAGACGCACATGAACCCCGACCTCGCCACCGTCCTCGCCTGCAGCCCCGTCGCCTTCTGGTTCGCCTGCCGCATCGCCACCGCCCGGAGGATCCCCATGCCCGACATGCCCGACGACATCGGCGTCACCCCCGCCACTGGCACCCGGCCTGCCATCCTCTGGGCCCGCTACGGCAACACCACCGAGTTCCACGCCGTTCGCGGCACCCGGCAGGTCGACAGCGAGGCCGCCGACCACGAGGAGCCCCAGCCGTGACCACCGTCCCCACCCTCGAACAGCTCGGCATCCTCGCCAACATCGCCGACCGACGCATGCTCACCCCCGACGAGGCCGACCGCCTGCGCGCCGGTATCAGCGCGTTCGGCCGAGCCCTCAAGGCCGCCGCCGTCGGCCGCCTCGACCAGCAGGCGGCCGCCCGCCAGAAAGCCGAGAACGACCGGCTCCGCGCCCTCACCGCCGACTACGAACAGGTCATCGAGAACCAGCGCACCGAACTCCTTGCCGTCCGGCGCTCACTCGCCGGCACCGGCGCCGCCCTCCGTCGCGCCGAGGCCAAGGCCCGCCAGGCCGAGGCCAATCTGCAGGCCGCACTCACCCGGGATGCAGCATGACCAGCGCCTACACGCAGGACCTCATCAAGCAGCGCGACCGTGCCGCCGCGGAACTCCGCGCCGCCGAAGACGAGCTCGCCCGGTGGCGGCGCCAGGGCCGACGTGCCGACCGCTACCGCGCCGCCTGGCAGAGCGCGCGCCGCCGAGCCGTCGTCGCCCGCGTCGCCGTCAACAATGTGGCTGCCGCGGCCGAACAAGGTTGTGACGACCTCGGCCGCATGGCCCACGACCTGCTGGCCCGCGCTGAGCAGGCTGAGGCCGCGCTCACGCAGCCCCACCGCGCCCACGCCAGCCAGGACGCCCGATCCATGCTCCTGAATCTCCTCGCCCAGTGGGGAATGCGGAGCGGCCACGGCGCACGAGCCATCGTGGACGAGGCACTGCGCAGACACGCTGCCGAGCTGGGAACCAGCTTCGAGGCCCGGCCGCCGTCCTGCCCCACCTGCCTCTGGCCCGATCACCACGGCATCACCTGCCACGAGAACCTCGCCGTCCTGCGCTCGGCCGACGCGTCGTCGTGACCTGCCCCGACGACCTGTGGGACGGCTGGGAGGACGAGGCCCTACTCGACGACCTCGACCCCGACCAGTGGGACCCCATCCCGCCGCCCCGCACTATCCACGACGTCATCCCTGACCTCGCCGACTACCAGCCCAGGAGGACAGCATGACCAGCCGTACCGCCCGTTTCGCCGCCGCTTACGCGCTCCTCACCGCCGCCCACGAGGTCGCGGACCACTGGGTCCAAACCGACGGACAGGCCGCCGCCAAGGGCCAGCCCGGTCCCGATGGTGCCCGCAGCTGCGCGGCACACGTCGCCACCTACACCGCCACCCAGGCCATCGCCCTCATCGGCGGCGCCCGCCTGTTGGGCACGCACCTGCGGCCCGTGCCTACCGCCGCCGCGCTCGCCATCTCCGCCATCACCCACTACGCGGCTGACCGGCAGGCTGGCCACTGGCGCGACACGCACCCCCGCGGCGTCGCCCGCCTCGCCCACGCCACCGGCAGCAGCGCCTGGCTCCAGCGCGACCCCGGATCGCCCTACCTCCTCGACCAGGCCTGGCACAAGGGCTGGATCGCCGCCGCCGCGCTCATCGCCGCCTACTAACCCACCCGCCAAGAACAGCGCACCAGGAGACCGCACATGCTCCCCACCCCGCACCTGGACCGCCTCCGCACCCAGCTCGGCCAGCTGCCCGAGCTGATCACCCTGGCCCACCTCGCTCTCCAGCCCGGTGCGAGTCGGCGTGGGGCCCGCGTCTCCGGCGCCACCCGCACCGCACCGTTGCCGTGCAACCCCGGCGCCCTCTCCCTGATCGGCCCCACCGCCACCGCGACCGTCCACGACGAGTACGGCGACCAGGACGACACCCCCGGCCTCGACCTCCTCACCACCTGGGCCCGGACCGTGATCGAGGACCGGCAGCGCGCCAACGACTGGAGCGGATGGCTGCGGGTCAGCGCGCCGTTCATGCCGCTCGACTGGCGGGAGTCGACCGTCAGCCTCGCCGTCGCCTACCTGCGGCTCCACCTCGACTTCGCCGCCGGCCGCCCGTACGCCCGTGACCTTGCCGACGAGATCGGCCGCCTCCACGGCCACCTCAACCGAGCCGCCGGCCAGCCCATAGCCCCGCCGGCTCGACGGCAGGTGTGCCCCCGCTGCCAGCTCCTCACCGTCACCGTTCGGGCGGACGGGATGCGCGAGTGCTCGGACGTGGACTGCCAGGCTGTCCTGTCCGCCACCGAGTACGCCGACCGCGCCGAGCGCACCATCGCCGAACTCACCGCGGCCTGAGCTGCCAACCAGCGCCGGGCCAACCACGGATGCGCCCGGATGCGTGGCGGATGCGCCCCTGGTCAACGACATGAAACGGCCCCGCTCGGATACTCCGGGCGGGGCCGTGATGCGTGCGTGATGCGCCAGCAGAAACGTCACTTCGGGTGTAGGTCAGTCCTGCGGCCCTGCTGCGGTTTTCGGGTCTGGAAGTACGGCAACGCCTGTTTCCAGTCGACCACCTTTGACCGCCCCACCGTGATCACGGGCGGGAAGTTCGGATCTTCGCGGTGGAGCTGGGACACGCGCTGATGGCTCATCGACTTGACGATGTGCTCTGCCACGAGTCTTCGCGCTAGTTCACGAAACGACACCATGTCGGGCCCTCCTTCGTCGTCGGCCACTGGCACCATTCTTCCTGACTTACTAGCCATATGGCTAGGAAGTCGCTACCTTGGTTCTGGCAACAAAGAAGGCCCCGGCCGGCGCGCGAACGCCATATGGCCGGGGCCAGTCCCACCCTCATGCCGCTAAGCCGAGGAGAGCAGGACCATGCAGCAGCGTACCCGCAGCCAGCGCCGGATCATCAAGGCGCGCACCCACAACCAGCGCCAGACCACCAAGGCCCTGCGCACCGGTCAGCCCCTCACCGCCAAGGCTGCCCTCATCGACCGCGGCATGGACGCCGCCACCGCCGCCCGCTACTCCAGCGCGTTCTCCAAGGCCGCCGGCCCGGGCGTCGGCTCGGTCACCGAGCTGAAGCCGCGCCGGTCCAAGTCCACCGGCGAGCTCGTCGTCCTCAAGGTCCCGGCGAAGACCTTCACGCCCGCCCAGATCACCGCCGCGCTCGCCGTGTACCGGCCGAAGACCAACAAGGCCGCCGCCGAGCTGTTCGCCCGCCTCGCCCTCGCCGCCTAGGAGTCAGCATGACCACCGCCAAGAAGCACACCATCGTCATTACCCGCTCGCAGCTCTACCCGGAGGTCGCCCGGCCCGGTCCGGCCTGGCGGTGGAGCTACGACTACACGGTCGACGGAGGACCGGTCTGCCAGTACGGCACCGGCCTCGCGTCCCTGCGGCGCAGGCTGCGCGAGAAGTTCGGTGCGCGCAACGTCGACATCGTCGAGAGCTGGAAGCAGAACCCCACCGCCTGACCCTCGCAGTTGGCTCGGCGGCCGTGACCACCCCGGACGCCGAGCCCACCACCACCCGCGCCGCTTCCCCGGAGCACACCACCATGACCACCAAGCCCACCCCGCCGACCGCAACCGGCGCCATCGGCTGGGGCACCGCCATGGGACTCGTCCGCGCCGCCGCCGCCCTCATGGCCGGCTGGTCCCTCTACACCGTCGCCCGCCACTACGACGTCCCCCGGCCCCTCGCCCTCGCCGCCGGACTCGTCTTCGACGGCGTCGCCTACATGTGCCTCCGCATGGCCAGCGAAGCCGTCCGCGCCGGACGCTCCGCCGCCGGACCCGTCCTCGCCACCCTCGGCATGGCCGCCACCAGCATCTACCTCAACCTCGTCCACGCCCGCTTCACCGGCGGCGGACGACCCGCCGAAGTCCTCTACGCCTCACCGGCCGTCGGCCTCCTCCTCGTCTCCGCCCTCGCCTGGGCCACCGAACGAGCCGCCGCCCGCGCCGAACGCGGCGAGACCCCCATGCGCCTGCCCGCTTACGGCGCCCTCGGCTGGGCCCTCGCCCGAGACGAGGCCATCACCAACCTCCGCAAGCGCGCCGTCGCCCACGTGACCAGCGGCGCATCCATGCCGCATCCGCCCGCATCCGCCGTCCGGCGCACCGATCACCGCGCCCTGCTTCGCGAGCGCTTCGCCGCCATGGACCCCGCCGACGCCGTCGAGATCGCCGCCGCCTCCCACCCCGACAAGAGCCACGCCGAACTCGCGGAGATGCTCGCCACCTACGGCATCACCGTCTCCACCCTCGACGTCTCGCTCATCCTCGGCGAGGCCGCCGTGCCCACCGTCACCCTCGACCGCGTCCCCCAGCCCACGGCCGCGCCCGCACCCGCCATCGGCGCCCAGATGCGCCCGCATGCGGCACCGAATGCGCCGCAGGTCACCGGCCTGTCCAAGGCAGCCGCGATCACAACCATGGCCCAGCACCTCGGCGGCCTCGACACCCCCGCCGAATCCATCGCCATCGCCCTCGCCAAGCAGGACGTCACGGCCGACCTGGCCTACATCCGGCACCGCCTGTCCAAGGCCAAGAAGAAGGCCGCCGAGACGGCCATGCAGACCGAGCAGCAGCGCGCTGAACACGAGCGCCGCCACGGCAACGGCGGCTACGCCTGAAGGACATCACCGCGCGGACGGTCACCGCCGGGCCAGCCGCACACCCACGACGCCCCCGACAACCCTCCACGCCAGGAGACAGCCATGGGCCTCAGGTCCCTGCTCACCGGCGGCAACAAGACCGCCAGCACCACCCCGACCGGCCGCACCGCCAAGGACCGCCTGCGCGACAGCGACAACGTCCGCAAGGCCGACACCAACACCGCCAAGTGGCTCCGATCCGGCGGCCTCGCCCCCAAGAAGCGGAGCTGACCATGACGCCGCCACCCCCTCCGCCAGCCCACCCACCCACGATCGGACGGCCCCCCGAACAGGAACCCGTCCTCGAGTGGTGGCGCAAGAGCTGGCCCCCGAAACAGCCCGAGACGCACACCGAGCCCACGGCGCCTGTCGAAGCTGCCCAACAGCAGCCCTTCGACTGGAACGCCTTCGCGCACCAGATGGGCCACACCATCGGAACGCTGATCAACGAGACTCCCGAACAACGGGAAGCCCGCACCCAGGCCGACCGCGAAGCCCGCTACGCGGCCGAGGGGGAGACGGACGCCGAGCGCAAAGCCCGCCACCGTCGCGAGGCCGCCGCCCGCAAGCGCTCGGCATCCGCTCTGTGGCGCCAGGACAGCACCGGGCGAGCCCGCCGGTTCCGCCGCTGGTGCATCCTCACCGCCCTGTCTGCCTCCGCCGGTTACTCGATCGGCCTGGTCCAGTGGCTCGGCCACCTGCCCTACGGCGTCACCGTCGCCGCCCTGGCCGGGACCTACTGCCTCGACGTCTGGCTGCGCGGCGGCTGGTTCTCGGCAGTGCGCATCGCCGACCTGCACGGCGTGCGTCCGCTGATCGCGATCACTCTCACCCGCGTGCCCTTCGGCTCCGCGCTCGCTGCCAGCCTCCACCTCGGCCCCCTGCTGTCCGCCACCAGCCAGCTCTTCCACCACTAGGAGTACCGATCATGACTTCGCTGTTCGGCGCCTTTGGGTCCGGTGGCGTCTGCCTGGCCATCGCGGTCTGGGTGATCGTCGGCCACCGAGGCAAAGGCAAGCTCGCCGAGAAGCACAAGGACAGCCACACCGCCTGGTGGATGATCCTCTTCGGCGTATTCGCCGCCGGGGCTGGCCAGGCGTTCAGCGCACCGGGCACGGTGGGTGACACTCTCGCCCACGCCTTCTCCTCGCAGAACCAGGCGTTCGGCAACGTCGGCGTTGGCGCCGTCGCCGCGATCCTGACGATCGTTCTGTTCGGCACCAAGCCCCGGCCCATCCTGGACAGCATCCTCGGGCCCACCCTGCCGAGCGTGTACGCCGCCGCCGGTGGACTCTGGGCCCTCCCGCTCGCCGTGCTCGGCTCCGTGCTCAAGCCCCTGGTTGGTGCCTGATGAAGCGCTACCTCGAAGGGGTGTCGCTCACAGCCGTCGCCCAAGGTAACCGGCGCCTGCTGGCCCCACTGAAGACCCGCCACGCGGACGCGAAGGCCAGCCACACCGAAGCGCTCACAGCGTGGAAGGAACGCCGGGCCAAGGCCCGCGAGATCAAGGACCCCGACCAGCGCGCCAAGGCCCTGGAGGAGTTGCAGGGGGAGCGCCCCACCCACCCTCTGCTCGTCGCCACCGGGTGCACCGTCGTCGCGGCGGTGATCGTGTGGCCGATGCTCCACGGCCACCGAGCCGCCCTCCTCGCAGGAGCAGCAACTCTGTGGGTCCTGGCCGCCCTAATCGTCGGCCAGGACAACAGCGACTCGTCCGGCAAGGCCACCGCAAGCCCGGGGAACGACGCTGACGACCACGAGCCGGACGACGGGGAGTGGGTCCAGGAAGCCCCCGCACCCGAGGTGCTGTGGGCCCTCATCCGGCACACCGCCGGCCTCACCAAACAGGGCACCGCCGCACACCTCCAAGCGGTCCTCGAAGAGGGCCAGAAGCGGGGCCAGATGACCGACTGGAAGGTCGCCGATCTCGCCGACGAACTGGCCTCCCACGGGGTCGCCGTGGTGGAGCAGAAGAAGCTCACGATCGGGGGCCGCCAGTACAACCGCTCGGCTGTCCTCCTAGCCGACCTCCCCGAGGCCGACCCCGCGACCGTCCCGGCCATCGTCCACAGCGCCGCATGAGAGCGGTCCCCCGAGCCACCCGCGGCCCACCCCGAAGCCGACCAGTAGGCGGTAGGAACCGCAGGTCAGAGCCATCCCTACCGCTGTCCTACCCGGCCCCTACCGGGCCGTCCTACCCGACGACCTACCGACACCGGAGAGATCATGACCGTCATCCAGGCCCTCGGGGCCAGCACCGTCCTGACCCGAGCCGAGTACGACGAGCTCGTCTGCTGCGGTCAGCCCGCGCGCGTCGCCCACGCCACCGACACCCTGCCCGTGGCCGGAGCCGTCTGCGGTACCTGCCTGTGTGCCGTTACCTCGGTGCGCTACGGGGAGGCCAGCGTGCGCCCCTGTGACACGCACGCCCACTGACCCCTGACCCGAGAGGAAACGGCACCGTGACCATCGACCAGCAGCTCGACGCCGCGCACAACCGCCTCACCGAACTCCAGCAGCGCTTCATCGAGTGCGTCTTCGACGCGGACGAGCGTCGCCGTCTCGTCGACCAGATCCGTGCGATCCGCGACGAGATCACCCGGCTGTACGAGCTCCTGCCGGCCTGACCACGCCCCGGGGCGGCCGCCACGCCTGCCAGCAAACCGGCCGCCCCGGGCCTCCACCACCCAACACAGAGCAGGGAGACCGCCATCATGGCGTACAGCAACGGCGACGGAGAGCAGCCCACGACGGCCCAGGCCGAACCGCGCGTTGTCGAGCGCGGCGACGGCTACAGCGTCGTCTGGCCCCAGCCCGCACCCCAGCCCCAGCCCGGCAAGTAACCAACCCGCCCGCCCCAGGAACTACCGGGGCGGGCGGTTCCGCGAGAGGATGGACACATGACGCGCATCATCCGCAGCTGGATCCAGGCCCCCGGATTCGTGGAGGTCGTGGCCAAATCCGTATTCGCCGCAGCCCTCTGGTGCAGCCTGATCATCGCGCTGCGAGCGATCGGGTGACCGACGATCTCCCGCTGCCGTACGCCGACCACCCCGACTACCGGCCCGAGTGGGCGCCCAACGCCTGACCGGCAGGGACCGCTTGCGGAGTGATCGCTTCCCGTCGTAACCTCAGCTGCAGCAGGTAGCCCCTGCCCAGAAACGCCCCGAAGGCCCCGCAGACCAACGTCGCGGGGCCTTCGTGCTACCCGGGGAGGTGCGATGACCCGCTATCCCAACCCGCCGCTCGACCAGATCCACCCGGCCGACATCGCCGACCGAGCCGGCACCGCCGCCGCGTTCGGAGTCAGCGAGTCTGCGGTGAAGAAGTGGGCGATGCTCGGGCTGATCGAGGCACTTCCCATCCCCGGCGGCCCGCACCTGTACCACCTGCCCACCGCCGCCAAGGCCGAGTACCACTGCTGGCTCAACGGCGCCAACCGGCCCGCACGCGGCGGACGCCGACCCGACTGGCGCGTCGGACAAACCGCCGCGTAAGCGAACGAAACGCCGATGCTTGCGTGGTGGATGCCATGCCTGTCAAACTGCCGACGTTCGGCCAAGCCGGACACCACAGACCGCCGACAGACCTTCGGTCGGCCATATAGGTCCCGCTAGCCCGCAGAACACGGCGGCGGCGCAAGCCGTCTACATTGGCGAATGGGCCGAGCCTAACGAGTGGTGCCAAGCCGTGACGGCCCCTCGTTTTTTCTTCCGGAAGCCCCGCTGACTGCGGGGCTTCCGTGTTTCTGAGCCCAGCGGCCCCATCATCCCCCCAACGGGGCCGCTGCCTAATCACTGGGAGGTGACCATGCCCGGACGCCAGCTCGGCCCGGTCACCGACGAGATTCGTGCCGAGATCCTCCGCCTGCACGCCGAGGGCCTGTCCCGTAACGAGATCATGCGGCGCGTCGACCGGTCCGCCCGGGTTGTCACCGAGACCGTGCAAAACGCTGGGCTCACATTCGCCCGCTCCGCGCAGGTCGTCGCTGCAACCTCCGCCCGCCAGGTCGACAACCGGGACCGCCGAACCCGAGCCGTCCAGCGTCTCTACGACCGCGTCGAGCGCATCCAGGACCGCCTCGAAGAGGACGAGTACCGGTACCAGCACGTCACGCACACCGGCATGGTCGTCACCGTCTCCGACGAGTACCCGCCCGCCTCCGACGAGAAGCACCTTGCGAGCGCGGTCACCGGCTACCTGAACTCCGCGGCCCGCCTCGAAGCCATCGACGCCGGCACCGGCGCCGACGACGCCCTGTCCATGCTCGGCGCCCTCGCAGCCGGCATCGCGCGCTACGCGGAGGAGGACACCGGCGGGGAGGGCTGATGCTCGATCAGTTGCCGCTGTCCCGCAAGCAGCTCCGCTCCGTCGCGCAGGCTACGGCCCGCATCAACATCTGGTCCGGGGCGATCCGCTCCGGCAAGACCATCGCCAGCTTGTTGGCGTTCCTGATCGCCGTCTCGACCGCGCCGACGACCGGCCTGATCGTCATCGTCGGCCGGTCGCTACAAACGATCGAGCGCAACGTCCTCGACCCGCTGCAGACGCCCGAGCTATTCGGCCCGCTTGCCCGCCAGGTCCAGCACACCCGCGGCGCCACCACCGCCACGATCCTCGGCCGCACGATCCACCTGATCGGCGCCGCCGACGCCCGCGCCGAAGGCCGGCTGCGTGGCCTCACTGCCTCGCTCGCCTACGTGGACGAGGCGACGC
Source organism: Kitasatospora sp. NPDC029312 (assembly GCF_055569215.1). NCBI lineage: Bacteria > Bacillati > Actinomycetota > Actinomycetes > Kitasatosporales > Streptomycetaceae > Kitasatospora > Kitasatospora sp. NPDC029312. The sequence goes on from NZ_JBVHXY010000004.1 coordinate 176,692, forward strand.
TCATCCCCGAAGGGTTCTTCAACCAGCTCCTCGGCCGGCTGTCGGTTCCGGGCGCCCGGCTGTTCTCGACCACGAACCCCGACGGTCCGGCCCACTGGCTGAAGACTCGGTTCCTCGACCGCGCCAGTGAACTGGACCTGCGGTCGTGGCACTTCACGCTCGACGACAACCCGTCCCTCGCGCCGGCCTACGTCGCCTCCCTCAAGGCCGAGTATGTCGGGCTCTGGTACCGGCGGTTCATCGATGGCGCCTGGGTCCAGGCCGAGGGCGCCGTCTACGACATGTGGCAGCCCGACACCATGGTCGCCGACGTGCTGCCTCCGATGCAGCGTCTTCTTGGCGTCGGCGTCGACTACGGCACCGTCAACGCCTTCTCCGCCCTGTTGCTGGGCCTGGGTATCGATGGGCGGCTGTACGTCGTCTCCGAGTACCGCCACGACTCCCGCATCACCCGCCGACAGCTCACGGACGCCCAGTACTCCCAGGGCCTGCGCGACTGGCTGACCGCTCAGGACGCCCACCCGGACTGGCTGTTCGTCGACCCCTCGGCCGCCTCGTTCATGACCCAGCTGTGGGCCGACGGCCTCAGCAACGTGGCCAAGGCCGACAACGAAGTGCTGGACGGCATCCGCTCCGTGGGTGTCGCGCTCGGCTCCGGCCGGCTCCTGGTGCATCGCTCATGCCGCGGTCTGATCGACGAACTGCCCGGCTACGCGTGGGACGACAGCGCGGCAGCCAAGGGCCAGGACAAGCCCCTCAAGGTCAACGACCACTCCGTGGACGCCCTGCGGTACGTCCTGCACTCCACCGCGCACGAGTGGCGCGGCCTCATCCGCACCGACCTCAGCCAGGCCGCCTGACGGTCCTGACACGCCCGCAGGAGGTGACTGTGCCCCTGCCCGCGAACAACACCGCCTGGCCACCGATCGACCCCGTCGTCCGCACCTCCCTGGCCGACTGGTCCGCCTGGTACAGCGGCGACCCGGACAAGCTGCAACTGCAGTACCTGAACCGCGGCATCCGGCAGCCGGTCACCCGGCCGTCGCAGCTGCGAGGCGGGATGATCGGTCGCTTCAGTCGCTGGTGGTGGGGCCAGCCGACCCCGATCGGCGAGCGCCGCACCAAGATCCACGTACCACTCGCGGGGGACATCTCCCGCGCGTCCTCCGACCTGCTGTTCTCCGAGCCACCGAAGATCACCGTGGGTGACTCGGCCACGCAGGAACGGATCGACGACCTCATCGGCGAAGGCCTGCATGCCAGCCTCCTGGAAGCCGGCGAGGTAGGCTCCGCTCTCGGCGGCTCCTACCTGCGCGTCGTCTGGGACACGGACATCAGGCCCCGCCCGTGGATCACCGCGGTCGCGGGAGACGGAGCTGTCCCCGAGTTCCGGTACGGCGTCCTCGTGGCCGTCACGTTCTGGACCGTGATCCAGTGCGACGGCAAGAGCTTCGTCCGTCACCTGGAGCGGCACGAACGCGGCCAGATCCTCCACGGCCTCTATGAGGGCACCGTCGACAATCTCGGCAAGGCCGTGCCGCTCGCCGAGTACGACGCCACCGCCCCGCTGGCCGAGCAGGTCGACGAGCAGTCCGCGATCCCCACCGGCGCCCCGAACAACCTGACCGCCGCGTACATCCCCAACATGCGTCCAGCCCGCTCCTGGCGGGACATCCCCAGCGCCGCGTACTGGGGCCAGTCCGACTACCAGGGCGTCGAGGCCCTGTTCGACGCCCTCGACGAGACCTACTCGTCGTGGATGCGAGACATCCGCCTCGCCAAGGGCCGCATCATGCTGTCCGGCCAGTACCTCACCAGCTCCGGCCCCGGCCAAGGCGCCTCGTTCGACGAGGACCGCGAGGTCTACGCCGCACTGAACATCCCGCCCACCAGCGACGAGGGCATCACCGTCAGCCAGTTCGCGATTCGCCACGCCGAACACAAGGCCACCGCGGACGCGCTCATCGAGCAGGCGATCCGCATGGCCGGCTACTCCACCGCCACGTTCGGCGAGCCCGACGGATCCGCGATCACCGCCACCGAAGTCCGCGCCCGGCAGGCCCGCACGCTCACCACCCGCGGCCGGAAGGTCCTCTACGCCAGCCCGGCGCTGGCTGACATCATCGAGGCCCTCCTCGCTGTCGAGGCCGGGCCGCAGTTCAACGCCCGCGACATCGTGGTGGAGCGGCCGACGATCGATTGGCAGGACTCCATCAGCGAGTCACCGCAAGACCTCGCCACCACCGCGAACCTGCTGAAGGCCGCGGAGTCTGCCAGCACCGAGACCCGCGTCCGTCTGGTCAACCCGGACTGGGACGACGAACGGGTCGAGGAAGAGGTCGAGCGTATTCTCGCCGAGACGGGCATCGGCCCGATGGCAGACCCGGCCCGCATCGGCGCCGGCGGCTACACCATCGCGCCGCCCACCGAACCCGAGCCAGACCAAGACGACGAACCCGAGCAGTAGGGGGTGCAGTGTCCGCATCCCCCTCTGACGGTGTCGACCTGGCCCGAGCGATCGGCCGGATCTACGAGGACGCCGAGGACGTCCTGCTGGCCATCCTCGCGCGCGCCCTCGCCGAGGGCATCGAGTCCCCGCGGTGGGCCGAGCTCAAGCTCGCGGCGATCGGCAACCTGCGGGCCGCCGTCGAGGACGTCACCCGCGGCTTGCAGCGCGACGCCGACGGTGCGATCGGCCGGGCCGTCCACGAGGCCTACCAGCGCGGCGGACAGGCCGCAGTGGCCGAACTCGGCGCCCTCCCGGAAGGGCTGCGGCACGTTGCCGCGCGGGCCCTGCCCGGTGCGGCGGCTGTCGACCGGCTCGCCCACCAGGCCCTCGACGACACCCGGCCGATCTACCGGCGGATCCTGCGAGCCATCCCGGACGCCTACCAGGCGATCGTGCAACGCGTCTCCGGCTCCGTCCTCCTCGGCGGGCTGACCCGCCGCCAGGCTGCCCAACGAGCCCTCGACCAGTTCGCCGGCCGAGGCATCACGGGGTTCGTCGACCGGGCCGGCCGGAACTGGCAGATGGCCTCCTACGCCGAGATGGCCGTCCGCTCCGTCACCGGCCGCGCCGCGATCCAGGGCCACGTCGACCACCTGCAGGCCGCCGGCCGCGAGCTCGTCATCGTCTCGGACGCCCCGCTGGAGTGCCCGCTGTGCGCCCCGTGGGAGGGCGAGGTGCTGTCCATCGGCGGACAGTCCGGCCCGCACACACTGACCGAGGAGCACGCCACCGTGGACGGCAGGCCGGTCGTCGTGCACGTCGCCGGCAGCCTGGCGGAGGCCCGCGCGGCTGGCCTGTTCCACCCGAACTGCCGCCACTCCCTGAGCCTGTACCTGCCCGGCGTCACCATCCGACCGCAGGCGCCCCCACATCCTGGTGGTGCGACGTACGAGGACACGCAGCAGCAGCGCTACTACGAGCGGCAGGTACGTGCCTGGAAGCGGCGTCAGGCCGCAGCCATGGACGACGGTGCCCGCCGCAAGGCGGGGACCCGGATCCGCGACTACCAGAAGCTGATTCGCGACCTGACCCAGGACAAGCAGCTCCCGCGCAAGCGAGAGCGCGAGCAGGTGCCCGACACCGCGCGGAAGGCCAAGAGCGACCAAGGCAACAAGTTCTGATCAGACATGGCTCTAGCCTGTAATCGGGACAGACCGTTAGACCACTGACCAGCAACCAGGCCGCCGGTACTTGTCGGTCTGTGTGGCGGATGCCGAGAGGGATCTCAAACCGCCTACCGTGGGACCATGAATTTGACCTTTCTCGCCCCTATAGTGGTGGCCTTGCTCACGACCGTTGGCGTTCTTATCAATCGGCAATACCAGCAACCGCAGGGCCGACATCGAGTCAAGGTGGATCTTGAGATCCTGAAGCTGCTGCCACACGACAGTGAGGTAAGGGTCCTCCTGGGGCGCCACATCGATAGTACGATCAGGAAGATCGTCACCGTTGAGGATGCGCGGCGGCGCGATCCGGCGGGCATCGGCGCGGGCATCTTCCTACTCATTCTGTCCGGATCCAGTTTCTACGGCGTGGCAGCAAGCCACGGTGACGCATCGAAAGCCTGGCTAGCCACGGGGATCTACTTCGCCCTTTTCGGAGTCGCCATGCTTGTGGAGGGATGCATTAGCCGTGAGCGGACTATTGAGGGACCGCCAAGCTTTCCCCTAAATCTGATCATCGGATCCGGACGTCCCACGAGACGATCCACAGGAAAGGAATCTTGATCAGTGTCGAACTAGGCACTAATGGTCTACGCTGCTTGCTGGTAGGTCTAGTTCTGAGGAGACAAGTGGGATTCCGCGATGATTCTGTGCGCGCCATTCAGGCCGGTCTGCAGGCCGCCCGTACTGGCCAGCCCGTAACCGTGTGCCCGCACCCCCGCGGCACCATGCTCCGCACCGCATTGGTGCGCGGATACGCCCAGGGGTAACACCCCGGCACCACCTGATCTGAAGGGCCCGCCCCACGAAGGGGACGGGCCCTTTTGCATGCCCGCCAGGTGCGGGCACTCCACGACCGCCCCCAGGAGGGCCGATCATGCACGCCCCTGTCCGGCACCCGTCCGCCACCTACGCCCCGCAGACCGTCCTCGGCTGGCGCCGCGACGGGCGCCCCATCTACCCGATCGCGGGCGGCAACGGCGAAGGCGAGACCGTCCCCGACGCGCCGGCCTCCGAGACGCCCGAGGCGACGAACACCCCAGCCGAGCAGCCGAAGGCGGAGGCACCGAAGCCCGCTCCGCCGACCAAGGCTGCCGACGACAGCACTGCCACCATCGCCCGCCTGGAGAAGCAGCTAGCCGACGCCCGCAAGGACGCCGGCGCCGCCCGGGTCAACGCGAAGCAGCAGGCCGCCGAGGAGGCGAAGGCCGAACTCGCCCAGCAGATCGGCCGAGCGCTCGGCCTGGTCAAGGACGACACCCCACCGGACCCCGCCGAGCTGACCAAGCAGATCGCCGCGCACACCGGCCGAATCGGCGAGCTGGAGTCCGCGCTCCGCGCGAAGGACGTCGAGCTCGCGGTGCACGCCGCCGCCGAGAAGCACCAGGCAAAGACCAGTGCCCTCCTCGACTCGCGGTCCTTCGTCCGCGCGATCCGCGAGCTCGACCCCTCGGCCAAGGACTTCGGATCGCAGCTTGATGCCGCGATCAAGCAGGCCGTCGCTGACAACCCCACTTTCCGCACGCAGCCCCAGGCGGGCCGTAGCGGCGCCGACCTCACCGGCGGGCCCGGTGAAACCGGCAAAGCACGTTCCACATCCCTCGGGGCCGCGATCAAGGCGGCCTACCAGCAGTAAGGAGGGGCCGCAGTGCCCATCACCCTCGCCCAGGCGCAGGTCAACACCCTCGCCGACATCGACTTCGCCGTCATCGACAACCTCCGCCGCTACTCCTGGGTCCTCGACCAGATGGTCTTCGACGACACCGTCACCCCCGGCACCGGCGGCGGCACCCTGACCTACGGCTACACCCGCCTCACCACCGCCCGCAACGCGGCATTCCGCAACTACAACGAGGAGTACACCGCAGCGCAGGCAGCTCGCCAGCGGTACACCGTCGACCTCAAGCCGTTGGGCGGGGCGTTCACGATCGACCGCACTCTCGCCCGCCTCGGCCCCGCCGCGACGAACGAAATCAGCTTCCAGATGCAGCAGCTGCTGACCGGCACCCGGACCACGTTCCAGCAGCAGCTGATCCGCGGCGACAGCTCCACCGATGGCGGGTTCGACGGCCTCGACAAGAGCCTCACCGGCCAGAACACCGAGTACCTGCCGCTCAACAACGGTGCCACCACCGGCTACCTCGACTGGACCCCCGGCACGATCAACAGCCAGTCGCTGGCCATGGCCGCCCTCGACCAGCTCGACAACTTCCTCTCGCAGATCGTCCCCAGCCACACCGGCGGCGGCGACGCGGGCATGCCCGGCGCCTTGCCGCCTGGTGTGAAGGCCATCCTCGGCAACACCCAGAGCATCACCCGCGTGCGCGCACTCGCCCGCTGGGCCGCGATGTACACCGCCGTCCAGGACGACCTCGGCCGCAAGATCGAGTCGTACGGGCAGTGGGTCCTGGTGGACATGGGTGACGTCGCCCTCGGCACCGGGCCGATCATCCCGATCCAGACGCGCGACCCCGACGGCGCCGGCGCCGGCGGCAACATCACCGGCCTGACCGACCTGTACGCCGTCTCGTTCGGCCTGGACGCCCTTCACGGCGCCTCCGTCGCCGGCCAGCCGCTGGTCAACACCTACATGCCCGACTTCAACCTGCCCGGCGCAATCAAGTCAGGCGAGATCGAGATGGGCCCGGTTGCTGCGGTCATCCGCAACACCCGAGCGTGCGGTGTCCTCCGAAACATCAAGGTGAGCTGACCATGACCGAGATCATCGTCACGCACCCCGACCAGCAGTTCAGCGGCGACATCGTGGGCGTGCGCTTTGAGGGCGGCACGGCCACCATCGACAGCGCCAACCAGGGTGCCGCCTACGGCTACTTCCAGCGCGCCGGTTACGGCCTGGTCGCGGCGGACGAGCGCGTCGAGGCCGTCGGCTTCGACCCGGGCGCCGACGCCGTGCCCGACATCAGCGAGCTCGGCGCCGAGACGGCAACAGACGCCACCGACACGTCCGAGTCGGCCGACGAGGCCAGCGCCACCGACACCAAGTCCCGGAAGGGGAGTCAGTCGTGACCACCATGGGCCGCTACGTCGGCATCATCCGCGACGAGCTCTCGTACGCGAGTGACGTCGTCCGCCAAGAGCTCGGCGGCGCCGACCCCGGCTCCGCCTACTACCGATCCAACATGCCCAGGCTCCTCGCCTCGGCGGACACGGGCGCGCTGACCACGCAGGTCATGACGAGCGTGCCGATCTACCTGCGCAAGGGCGACGTCGTCTCCAACCTGACGTTCCGCTCTGGCGCGACGGCCGCGTCCGTCCCGACCAACCAGTGGGCGGCGCTGTACAGCTCGGCCGCGACGCCGGCGCTGCTCGCCCAGTCCGCTGACGCGACGACCACGGCGTGGGGCGCGACCACGAACAAGACGTTTCCGCTCGCTTCCCCGGTGACGATCACCGCTGACGGCTGGTACTGGGCCTCGATCATGGTCAAGGCCACCACCCCGCCCAGCCTGGTCGGAGTCTCCACGACCGCGTCGGCCGGCATCGTCACGGGCGAGAAGAACCTCGCGCAGACGTCCGGCTCCGCGCTTACCGGAACCGCGCCGGCCACCATCGCCACCCCGACCGCGGTCGCCACGGTGCCGCTCGTCATCGTCACCTGAGGAGGCGACCGTGGCACTCCAGAACACCCAGCTCCTGGTCAGCCTCAGCACGCTACTGACCGGCACCGCGCCAATCAGCGGCGCCACCCCGCAGCTGCCCGTCACCTACCAGCAGGCCCTCGGACTCGGCTCCGGCACCGGCGCCGGCCAGGCTGACAAGCTCTGGGTCTCCGGCGGGCGCACTCTCGCGGCGTCGGCAAACGAGGACCTTGACCTCGCCGGCACGCTGCTCGACGCGTTCGGCGGCACGCTCACCCTCGCCCGGGTGAAGGGGATCATCATCGCCGCGTCCGCCGCCAACACCAACAACGTCGTAATCGGCGCCGCGGCGGCGAACGGGTTCTTCGCCTGGGCCGGGTCCGCGACCGACAAGGTCAACGTCCGACCCGGTGGCGTGTTCGCCCTGCTCGCCCCGGACGCCACCGCCTACCCGGTCACTGGCGGAACCGCAGACCTCCTGCGGGTCACCAACGGCGGCTCGGGGACGTCGGTCACCTACGACGTGATCGTCATCGGCTCCAGCGCGTAGGAGGTGGCCTGTGGCCCGCGTCTACGCCACCGCAGCCCAACTCGCCGCCTACCTCGGCCAGGCGGCGCCACCGGACGCGGACCGACTCCTCGCCCGTGCGTCCGCGTTCCTGGACTCGCAGGTGTTCCGGCTGGCCGTCTACAACGCCAGCACGACCACCGGAATGCCCACCGACCAGCCGGTCGCCGACGCCTTCGCCAACGCCACCTGCGCACAGGTCGAGTGGTGGCAGGGCGTCGGCGACATGACCGGGGCAGTCGGCGCGGGCTGGAGCACCGTCCGCATCGGAACAGCCCACATGCAGCGGCCGGACGGCGCCGTGTCGGGCATGGCAAGCCCGGCACGCGAGGTCGCCCCCGCAGTCTGGGACTACCTCAACAACCCCGACTTGGTCGACTTCTTCCGGGTCGGCTCGCAGTGGACGGGGCTCGGCTGGTGAGCATGATCGCCTTTCTCATGCGGCACAGCATCACCGTTGAGCCCTACCTCGGCGACTCCGCCTACGGGCCCAAGTACGGGCCACCGCAGCCCGGCGTCCGCTGCTTCCTCGACGACCAGACCCGGCTCGTCCGGGCCAAGGACGGCCGCGAAATCACCTCCACGTCGACGGCGTACTGCCTGCCCGGCACCACTGTTCCGGCCGGCAGCCGGGTCACGCTTCCATCCGGCCGCCAGACCACCGTCATCGCCACCCTCAACCGCGACGGCGGCGGTCTCCCGACCCCCGACCACGTCGAAGTCCAGCTCGTCTAGGAGGTCACCATGGCGGTCAACGTCAGCCGGTTCAGCTGGTCGGGCGGTGAGTGGCTCCGGCGAGCGCGCGAGGAAGCCGCCAGCGGCCTGGCCGACGGCATGGAGTACGTGCTCGCCGAGTCCAAGCGGGTCGTGCCGCTGGAGGAGGGCACCCTGGAACGCTCCGGCAAGGCCCAGGTGGACCGGGCCGCGCTCAAGGGTGCCGTTTCCTACGACACCCCGTACGCGGTGCGGCAGCACGAGGAGCTGGACTACAGGCACGCTCCCGGCAGGCAGGCCAAGTACCTCGAGGCCCCGTTCAACGCCTCGCGCCAGACGGTGCTGGCGCTGATCGCCGCGGCGATCCGGAGGGCCGACCGTGGCTGACCTCCTTGACGGCGTCGCTCGGTACCTGGCTGGCCTGGGCCTGGTTACCTACGAACCCGACGGCACCGGTGGCGACTGCTTCATCGACACGATGCCGCCCGTCCCGGACGCCGCCGTTGCCCTCGGCGCCTACGGGGCGGCTGAGCCAGACCCGCTCAACGAGGACGACGAGGTCAGCCTCCAGGTACGCGCCCGCGGCGGTCCCGATCCGAGGGTGTCCCGCCGCCGGGCGATGGCCATCTACAGCGCTCTGCACGGCCTCGCCGGCGTCGAGCTCCCAGATGGCACCTGGCTGATCCTCGCTGTCGCCCAGCAAACGCCCAGCCCGCTCGGTGTCGATGGCAACGGCCGCCACGAGCACGTCACCAACTACCGCCTCACCGTGGTCAATCCGACCGCGAACCGCACGTAAGGAGGCCCGACGTGGCCACGAAGAAGATCGAGGCACGCGGCTATCTGTTCCAGATCGCAGTCGGCGCCACCCCCACATGGACCAGCGTCGCCGGCATCAAGTCGATCACCGTCAACCTCGGCGATCACGACGCCAGGACCGAGAGCACGGACTTCGACTCCCAGGGCCAGTACGAGGAGATCGTCCTCCAGCGCGGCGGCTCCCTCAAGCTCGAAGGCATCAGGCGCGTTGACCCGGCAACCGGCCTCGCCGACCCGGGCCAGGCCGCCCTCGACACCCTCGCGCAGGGCCTGGTGGACGCCAGCGTCGGCCAGATCCGGTTCCGCTACCGCACCGAAACCCAGTGGCGTGTCTGGAACGTCACCGCCAAGGCAGCGGAGATGGGCGGCGGCACCAACGACCTCGGCAAATGGGGCATGGAGATCAGCCGGACCGGCGCCGAAACCTACATGGCGGCGCCGTGACCAACCACATCACCCACCCCGAGGAGTTGGACGACCTGCTCGACGACGAGCCCGAGGACGCTGCGGAGGTGTTCGCCGACGCGGACGCCTTCTTCGCCTCCGAGGTCGAGCAGGCCCGCCCGGCCACGATCCGCCTGTACGGCGTCGACTACGAGCTGCCCTCCCGCGTGCCGCTGACGTTCAACCTGCTGCTCGCGCGGCATGCCGAGGACGAGGACATGGACGCGTTCGCCCGCGTCCTCGCGCCCCTCTTCGGCGCGCAGGCGCTCCAGCACTGGCTCGACAGCGGCATCGACGACCGGCAGCTCGGCATCGTCCTGGCCTGGTCCATCGCCAACATCAAGGCCCCCGGCTCGATCTCGCTGCCCCAGGCCGCGACGGCGTATGACCAGCAGCAGACCGTGCGGGCCGAGGGAAAAGCCCCGACCGCGTCGGGGACCTCTGGCGGGGCGTCCTCCGGCACTGGGCCCTCCTCGAAGCGGACTTCCGGCGGGAGTACGCGATCGGGCCGCAAGCGCTCGCGGCGCTGAGCGACCGCGAGTTCCTGGTCTACCTCTCAGGCCTGTCCCCAGAGTCCCGTTGGCTCGAGGCCTACAACCAGATGCCACGGCGCGCTGACAACCCCGCCGACATCGCCAGCGTGTTCGGCACCTACCTCGGCCCCGAAGCCGGCTCCACCCCCGGCGGTGACTCCGCTCCGTAGCTGATCCGGATGGGGGTGGTCGCGGTGCAGGTCGGCGAGCTGGTAGCCACCTTCGACATCGACGCATCCGGTGCCGACCGCGGCATGGCTCAGGCGGAACTGGCCATGGCCGGCCTGCAGCGCTCTGCCGACGGCCGACTGCGTGACCTACGCGGGCGGTTCGCGAGCGAGTCGTTGCTGCTCGGCCAGACCCTGGCCGACGGTGTTGAGGCTGGAACCCAGGCCGTCGCCCAGCATGCTGAGGAAGCCGGGCAGGCCGTTGAGCACGGTCTGGCCGAAGGCGCCCAAGAAGGCGCCCAGCGCCTTGTCGGATCGATGTCCGATGCCGAGCTGGCGGTCAACGGCTTCACAAGGTCGGCCGACGGCCGAATCCGGGACCTGCGCGGCCGGTTCGTCTCCGAGTCCATGACCATCGGCGAGGCCCTGGCCGAGCACGTCGGGGGCGGCGCCGAGCACGCGGCCGAGCGGGTCGAGGAGTCGGGCCGCCGAGTCTCCCACGAGCTCGGCCGGGGCGGCGACGACGGCGACCGGTTCGGCCGGATCCTGTCCGGCATCGGCGACGCTGCCGGGCCGATCGGTGCAGTGGCCGGCCGGATCGGCACGGTCGCCGGTGTCATCGGCTCAGCGATCCCCGTGGTGGCGGGCCTGGCCGCCGCGCTCGTGGCCATCGCACCGGCAGCGGGCATCGCCGCGACGGGTCTACTGGCACTGGCCTCGGCCGGCGCCGCCATCAAGATCGGCAGCGCGGGCGTCGGCGGCGCGCTCAAGGCCGCGTTCGCAGATGCCCCGGCGGCAGCCGGTGGCGCGGCCAACGCCGCGCAGAAGGTGGCCGACGCCCAACGCGCAGTGCAGGACGCGACGGAGAACGCGGCCTACGCCAACAAGCAGGCTGCACAGCGGGTGGTCGACGCTCAGCGGTCGGTTGCCGACGCGGTCCAGGCCGCTGCCGAAGCGCAGGTGCAGGCCGCCCGTCAGGTGCAGTCCGCGCAGCGGGCCGTGGGGGATGCGGTCCAGGCGGCCGCCGATGCCCAGGTGCAGGCGGCCCGCCAGGTCGCATCCGCCGAGCGCTCGTTGGCCGACGCCCAGAAGGCGTCTTTGCAGGCTCAGCAGGATCTCAACGACGCCCGTGCCGAGGCCACCCGGGACCTGGAGGACCTGAACAACCAGGTCCAGGACGCGTCACTCGGGCAGCGTTCGGCGATCATGCGGCTGGCCCAGGCCAAGAGCGACCTCGACCGGGTCATGGCGAACCCGATCGCGGATGCCTACTCCCGGCAGCAGGCACAGCTGGCGTTTGACGAGGCCCAGCAGCATCTCAAGGAACAGCAGGTCTCCTATGAGCGGCTTCAGGCCAAGGCTGCTCAGGCGAACGCCGCCGGGGTCGACGGCTCCGCCAAGGTCGTCTCCGCGCAGGACCGGTTGTCCGCCGCCCAGCGGGCAGTCGGCGACCAGACCCAGGCCCTGGCCGATGCCCAGATCAACGCACAGCGGCGCATCGAGGCTGCGGAGCGGGAGCTGGGCGATCGCCGCCAAGCGCTCGCGGACGCACAGATCGCCGGACAGAAGCGTGTGGCGGCTGCCGACCGTGAGGTCGAGGATCGTACGCGGGCGCTCGCGGACGCTCAGGAACAGCAGGCCCGCACCGCCAAGCAGGGCGCTGAGTCGATCGCGAAGGCTCAGGAGGCCCTACAGCAGGCGGGGCAGTCGGCGGCCGCGGGCGGGGTTGACCCGTTGGCCAAGGCGTTGGCGAAGCTAGCGCCCAACGCGCGGGCGTTCGTCGAGGAGATCATCCGCCTCCGCCCCGCGTTGGAGAGCCTCAAACTCGACGTCCAACAGCAGCTGTTCAGCGGTCTGGACGCCGCGTTGCGGGCCAGTGCCACTAGCACCCTGCCGGTGCTGCACACCGCGCTGGTCGCCAGCGCTGGGCACCTGAACGAGATGGCCAAGCAGACGATGGCCACCGCCGGGCACCTGTCCCAGTCCGGTGTTCTCGGCCAGGCCCTGGCCTCGGCGAACGCCGGACTCGGGTCGATGTCCCGGCTGCCGGCCACGATCGTGCAGGGCCTGGTCCAGGTCGGCGCGGCCGCGGGCCCCGCCTTCGAGAAGGTCAACGCCTCGGCGGGCGGGGCCATCGCCCGGCTGTCCGAGCACATGAACACCGCCTTCGCTAACGGCGGCATGCAGAAGGCGATCGAGCAGGCCGTCACCCTAGTCGGCCAGCTCGGCCGGGTCCTCGGCAACGTCGGAGACGTCATCGGCGCGGTGTTCGGCGCGGCCCAGCAGACCGGCGCCGGATTCCTCGGCACACTGGAGAAGCTGACCGGGGCAATGGCGGCGGCGTTCTCGACGCCCGCCGTCCAGCAGGGCCTGAAGGCCCTGTTCACCACGATGAGCCAACTGGCGAGCACAGCAGCACCGCTGCTCGGCCAGGCGCTTCAGGTGCTGGGACCTGTGATCGCCGCGCTGGCCCCCGGGCTGCAGGCGCTGATCACCGCGCTCGGACCGGCCCTGCAGCAGGCGCTCACGGCCAGCGGTCCTGTGCTGCTGGCAGCCGGCCAGGCAGTATCGGCGCTGGCGGTCGCGGCAGCACCCCTGCTCACCGTGGTTGGGCAGCTGGTCAGCGCCGCCCTGCCGCTGCTGACCCCGCTCCTGTCAGGCGCCACGACCCTGTTCCAGCAGATCACGCCGCTGGTCAGCGCACTGGCAACCGTGGTCGGCGACACCCTGTCGCCCATCCTGGGGGCCCTGCCCCTGCTGCTGACGCCGTTCGTCCAGCTGGTCACCACGCTCGTGGGCGCCCTGCTGCCGCCGCTGACGCAGCTGATCCAGCAGCTACCGCTGCCGCAGCTCGCCCAGTCGTTCGTGCAGATCGCCACCGCGCTGGCTCCGGTCTTGGTTCAACTCGCCTCACTGGCAGGTCAGTTCATCACCGCGCTGATGCCGATTTTGACGCCCGTGATCAACTTGGCGTCCCGCCTGGCGGGCGTCTTCGCGGGCGAGCTCGGTCAGGCGATCTCCAGCATCCTGGTGCCTGCGCTGCGGCTGGTCAGCAGCCTGATGCGAGGCGACCTGTCCGGCGCAGTCGAGGCTGTGAAACAGCTGTTCTCCGGCCTGGTGGGGTTGGTGGTCGATGTCTTCTGGTCGCTGCCGGGGAAGGTTCTGTCGGCGATCGGTTCGTTCGGTTCCCAGCTCTGGGACGCCGGAGCCAAGATCATCGGCTCGCTGGTCGACGGCATCAAGTCCAAGGCCAGTGCGGTCGTGGACGGGGTCAAGGGCATCTTGTCCTCGGCCCGCAACCTGCTGCCGTTCAGCCCGGCGAAGGAGGGCCCTTTCTCGGGCAGCGGCTGGACGTTCTACAGCGGACAGTCGATCTCCAGGGCGCTCGCTGACGGCATCCTCGGCGGCCAGGGCCAGGTCCGCGCCGCCGCCACGAGTCTCATGTCCGCGGCCCACGGCCCGCTCAACGGCGGCCTCGCGCTCGGCGGCGGGTTCGGTGGCCCGCAACTGGCGATGGCCGGCGGCGCGTTCGCTGGTGGTGGCGGTGGGTTCGGCGGACTCCAGATCCAGAACTACTACGAGTCCGACAGCGGCTCCGCGCGCTCGACCGCGGAGGAACTCGCGTGGATGGCCAAGGGGCGGGGGTGATTCGGAGTGGCTGGTGAGCTGGTCACCGGGCCCGGCCTCATCCAGTGGGGCACTCTCCTCCTCGGCCGCCGGCAGGCCACCGGCACGATCACGCCGTACCGGTGGCGCACGATCAGCGGCTGGGAGGAGACCCCGGGCCTGGACTCGGGGACGGTCAACCGTTCCCAGCAAGACGGCGCGTGGCCGGGGCGGCTGCTCGCCCAGCCGCGCACGGTCACGGTGGAGGGGGTGATGGTGCGGGCGGCCGCCGGACAGATCGGCACCGCAGTCCGCACCCTCAACGCCGCCTGCACGCTCGGCCAGGACGAGGCGCCCCTGGTCGTGTGGCTGGACGACCGCGGGCCGATGCTGATCAACGCTCGCCTCCTGCGCAGGAGCCTGCCGGTCGACCCCGCATGGCAGCTGGGATGGGCGGCCGGTGGCGCTCTGCAGTGGCAGGCGACGGACCCGCGCCGCTACCAGCTCACCCAGCAGACGGCCAGCACCGCGCTGCCGGCACCCGAATCCGGACTGTCCTGGGGCTCGCCCACCGAGACCGGCCTCAACTGGGGTTCACCGACGGAGACCGGCCTCAACTGGGGCACCCCGGGCAGCACGGGCGACATCCTCGCCGTCAACACGGGCGACGCCCCCGTGCACCCGCTCATCGAGATCCGGGGCCCGATCGACTCCCCGGCGATCACCATGCCGAGCACCGGCCTGGTACTGGAGTACCAAATCAGCCTCGCCGCCAGCGACGTCCTCACGATCGACACCTGGGCGGGCACGGTCCTGCTGGCCGGCCAGTCCCGCATCGGCACCGCTTCTCTCCGATCCGCTCCCGAAGGCTCGTTCGTGCTGCCCCCTGGCTCGACCACGCTCTCGTTCCGGGCCGCCCCCGGATTCGTCAACGCAGCCGCGTCCGCCACCGTGCGCTGGCGCTCCGCCTACTGGTGATCAGGAGAACCACCCCATGACCGTGCGCTCCGCCTGGCACCTCAACCCCGGCCAAAGCCGCCAGGACACCCGCCTGTCGCCCGTCGGCACGATGGTGCCGATCGACGCCACCCAGACCCGCTCCGGGGTCCTGCCCGGCGGCACCCCACTGGCGCTCACCATGTCCGGGATGACGGCGACCATTTCCACCGGACGAGCCGTCGTCCAGGGCACCTCCACCCAGGGCGCGTACCCGGTGGTCGTCACCGCCGCCGAGGCCGTCACGATCGCGCCCGGGCACGCGTCGCTGGACCGGATCGACACCCTGTGGATCGTGGCGTACGACCAGCTGTACGACACCTCCGGCCAGACCGCCGCCGCAATCGCCTACACCCAGGGCACCCCGGCCTCCTCGCCTACGGCCCCGACCGCGCCTGCCACCGGCACCGCCTACCTCAGGCTGTGGGACATCCGGGTTCCGGCTGGCGCGTCCGCCGGGTCCCCGCCGAACTGGACCGGTGCCGGCCTGCTGACCGACCGCCGGGTCTACACCACGCCTATCGGCGGCATCAACCCCGACGGCGGCACCGCCGGCGCGTACGCCGGTCAGTACCGGGACGGCGGCACCGCCACCGGCCTGGAGCGCTACACCGGCTCCGCGTGGGAGTCCCGGCTCTATCTCGGCACGGCCGGTCAGGTCGTCATCGGTACGGACGTCAACCTGTACCGGGGCGCCGCGAACCAGCTGAAGACCGACGACGATTTGAGCGTCGGCGGCAACATACTTGGCGCCGCCAACATGGGCATGGGCGCCTGGACGTCGTTCACCCCGACCTGGGCCAGCCTCGGCGGTACCCAGCCCAGCCTGGGCAACGGCACCCTCACCAGCCGCTGGTGCCGGATCGGGCGCACGATCCACTGGGCCGGCAAGCTCACCATCGGATCGACCACAAACGGCGGCGCCGGCCTCTGGTTCATGAGCCTGCCCGTCCCGCAGGTGCAGGATGGCATCACCAGGCTCGGTCCAATGAACTACGTTGCCGCGGGCAACAACTACATCGGCGAGGTGTCCGCCAACCCGACGGACAGCCAAGGCGCGACGTTCGTCGTCAAGGACAACAACGGTTCGGCGACGGCCGGGAACATGACCGCCACGACCCCGATCAACATCGCCTCCGGTTACACGATGATCTGGAATCTCACGTACGAGGCCGCTAGCTGATGACGACGTACCAGCTGCTGGTCACCGATCTGCGCTCTGACTCGCTGATGGACCGCCTGCCAGTGCAGCAGGTGACCTGCGACGACTACATCGGCAAGAGCGGCACGTTCAGCGGCACCATCCCGGTGCCGGACCAGGTGACCGCCCGTCGGGTCCAGGACTCGCTGATCTCCGGCCGCACCGCACTCTGGCTCCTGCGTGGCAGTGCCGTGGTGTGGTCGGGGATCATGTGGACGGACGTGCAGGTGTCCGTCGACCGCGGGGCAGCCTCCGTACAGATCCAGGCGTCGACAGCCGAGTCGTACCTGCGGGACCACCGGCAAATCGTCGACAACCTCGTCTACACCAGCACCGATCAGCTCGACATCGCCCGCCAGCTCGTCACCTACACGCAGGGCAAGTCGGGCGGGAACCTGGGCATCGAGGTGCCGGCCACACCGCTGTCCGGGGTGCTGCGAGACCGCACGTACGTGATGTGGGACCTGGCCAATGTGGGCAAGCGCCTCGACGAACTCGCCGCCACCCAGGGCGGTTTCGAGTGGCGGATCAACTACTACCGGGATGCGACCGGCGCCCGACACCGGGTCCTCCAGCTCGGCTACCCGAAGATCACCGTCGGGAGCTCGGACACCGTGCTGAGCATGCCCGGCCAGATCCTCAGCTACAAGATGAACCGCGACGCGTCGGTGCAGGCCAACGCTTGGATCAGCAGAGGAGCAACGCCCAACTCGAACCTCGCCGCGGCCAGTTACCCCATCCTGTCGACGCCGCTGACGACCGACGCCGACTACGCCGCGGGCTGGCCTCGACTGGACGGGTCGAGCGACTACTCGTCCGTCACCGACCCAACCGTGCTGCAGCAGCATGCCGCGGCTGACCTGGCCCGCCAGGTCCGTCCCGTGGTCATCCCGCAGGTGACCATCCGGCCCGGCGACGACGGTCTACCCGCCCTGGGCTCCACAGTCCGCCTCCGGATCGTGGACGTCTGGCACCCCACCGGCTACAACGCCCGCTACCGCGTCGTCGGCTGGCGACTGACGCCCGAGGAACGCGGACGCGCCGAATCCGCCGACCTGTATCTGGAGGTGGCCTGATGCCTCAGGTGCCGTACGACATCCTCGACCGCATCCGCGACGTCGAGCAGCAGCTTCGGGACCTGTACGGGCGGCTCGGGCAGCGACCGGCGATGAACCAGGTCGCCACTGGCGAGGTCGTGATCGGCAACGGCGGGAAGCTGTTCGTCATGACGCCGGGCGGCACCACGGTCCTGTACATCGGGGACATCGACCCGCAGCATCCGGACGGCAGCCGCCAGACGGGTCTCGTGGTCCGTCGTGAGGACAACAGCGCGGCGATGGCCGTGTGGGACGGTTCCGGCGGGGCCCAGACGTACTCCGTCTGGGACCGCAGCGGAAACATGATCATGTCCGATGACCGCACCACCGGCCAGGGACTCGCCCGCCCATTCATCGGCGGCGGCAATTGGTTCGGAATCACCGAGCAGCCGCAGTACACCACCACCTCTACATCGTTCACCACGCTCATGCGCTCGCCGTGGATCAAACAGCAGCCGAACGTCACCGCGTTCTATTTGGTGCGATGCTCCGACGCGACGACATCCGGAGAGATCCAACTCACGGACGACAGCGGCACCGCCATCAGCCCGGTGATCTCCATCAGCAGCGGCTCGTTCTACTACAGCAGCACATCCGGCCCCGTGGCCGGCAGCCACGAGACCCAGCTGTACCTGCGCTGGCAGGCCCGGGTCCTGCCAGGCAGCACCGGCAACATTGGGGTGCGCGGACTCAGCGTTTACGGCACGACGTCCTGATCAGGGGCGGATGGCCGTCTGCGAAGGGATCGGTGCCCCGGGGACCTCAGTGGAGTACGGGCCGTGGTCCACGGTCCCGGAACCGCCGTTGTTCTGGTTGTCCGGGTTGGCCGTCGCCGGCGCCGGAGGCTGCGGGGTCGGCGCGGGCGGCTGAGTGTCGACCGGCGTATCGGGGGCGGCGGGCTGCTGCGGCTGAGTCACGGCGTTCTCCTTCGTCTTGCTGCTCGGCCTGGCCGAAGCGGCAGGGCTCGTGCGCTGCACCGGGGCAGTGACTTCCGAGGCAACCGGCGCACTCGGTACGGCCGCCGGCGATGAGGCGACGGTGCTGGCCTCGACCAGCGCGGTGGGGCTGCTGCTGACCGTCGCGCTCGGCGTCGGGCTGACCTCTGCGGCCACCTGCTGTGCCGGCGCCGCCGGCTTGTCGTCGCCGCGGGTGAGCGCGGCCACGGTGACACTGCCACCCGCGATCACCACGACGCTCCCCATGATCGCCCACGTCTGACGGTTCAGCCTCAACGTCCCTACCCCCTGGCCCAGTTCGGTCTGCGTGCCCCCGACGGTACCGGGCCACACCGACGCATGCCCACCACATCGCCCACAGAGGAGATCTGTTGATCACTCCCGCCCTCGGCCGCCACGTCGACCACGACCCGCGGTCCCTCTCGTACGCCCACCACGTGCTGCCCGCCTCGGCCCTGCAGTCGAGGTCGTGGCAGCGACGCATCGGCGTCCTCGACCAGGGCCAGCTCGGCAGCTGCACCGGCAACGCCGCCACTGGCCTGCTCGGCACCGACTCCGCCACCCGCACCGGCACGACGACCGTCACCATCAGCCCGGCCGGCGCCGCAGCGTCCCACGGCTTCTTCACGGCAGGCGAGCACCAGCTCGACGAGGCCTTCGCGGTCGCCATGTACTCGCTGGCCACGGCCCTGGACGGCATCCCCGGCCAGTACCCGCCCACCGACACCGGGTCGTCGGGCCTCGGTGTCGCGAAGGCACTGAAGGCGCTCGGCCTCGCCAGCAGCTACACCCACGCGTTCAGCCTGTCCGCGGCCCGCACCGCCCTACAGACCGGCCCAGTCCTGCTGGGGATCCCCTGGCTGCAGTCGATGTTCACCCCCGCCAGCGACGGCCAGATCCCGGTCGACCCGGCCTCGGGGGTGGCCGGCGGACACGAGATCGAGATCACCGGCTGGGACGCGGACAGCGACCGATTCTGGCTGACCAACTCCTGGGGCGTCGGCTGGGGCTTGGAGGGCCGCGGCTACCTGACCGCTGCGGACCTGCAGTGGCTGCTGTCCCAGCAGGGCGACGTGACCGTGCCCGTGCTCACCGCCGCACCGACCCCGCAGCCCACGCCGGCCCCGGCGGACGCGGACGCCGTGTTCGCGGCTGCGGCCCACACCTGGCTGACTGCCAAGGGCCTGTGAGAGGAGGGTTCATGGCGAACGCTCGAGGTTACGACGTCTCCGACTACCAGTCCTCGATACCCGACGACGCCGAGTTTGTGATCATCAAGGCCACGGAGGGCGGCCGCACCAACCAGCAGGGCTACGCGGCCAAGCTCGCCGACGCCCGGAGTCGCGGGATCGTGGTTGGCCACTACCACTTCCTGCACGCGGAGAACGACGTTCAGGGCGAAATCGACCATTTCTGCCGCGTGGTCGGCGACGTGCCGCTCGGCGAGCTGCTGGTCCTCGACTTCGAGCCGTACGGGCAGCCGGTGGGCGACGCCCAGGCAACGGCAGCGAAGAACTCGTGGTTGGCCGCGGTCCAGGCCCGCTACCCGAACAACCGGGTGGGCTTGTACACCAACACGGACTGGTGGCACCGGACCGACGATAACGCGGGGGCGTTCCTCTGGATCGCCGACTACGGGGTCCCGGCTGGCGCTCCCCGCGTTCAGTCGGCGTGGCGATTCCACCAGTGGACGGACAGCCCAGTCGACAGCAACGTTTACCACGGCACGCTCGACGACCTGCGGGCTTGGGCGGCAGGGGGCTCCGAGCCGCCGGCGCCAGCCGTCCAGCCGGCGTTGTGGCCTGGCATGCAGCTGGTGACCCGCGCCCAGTGGGGTGCGCGGCCGTGGCGTGAGCCGAACGGTTCGATCCCGTACGCGGGTCCGCGGGCTGGGGTGAAGATCCACTACCTCGGCGCGCCATACCAGTTCGGTGCCCACGACACCTGCCCGGCCTACGTCCGCAAGGTCCAGGCCGAGCATATGGACGGCAACGGCTGGTCGGACATCGGCTACAGCTTCTTGGTGTGCGAGCACGGCTACGTCTTCGAGGGCCGCGGGCTGACCCGCCGGAACTCGGCCAACGGCGACGTCCCGCTCAACGAAGCCCACTACGCCGTCTGCGCGCTCCTCGGCTCGTCCGGCTCCACCGAGCCCACACAGGACCAGTTCCAGGGCCTGCGCGACGCCATCGAGTACTGCCAGCAGCAAGGCCCGGCCGGCCCCGAGATCCGGGGCCACCGGGACGGCTACCAAACCGACTGCCCCGGCGCCGCCCTGTACTCCTGGGTCCTGGCCGGGGCGCCACGACCTACCGAGGAGACCGACATGCCCCTCAATGACGCCGACAAGGCGGCCATCGAAGACCTCATCCGGAACACGGTCCGCTCTGGACCGCCGTCCGACCGGGACGCCTATGCCGTCGCGAACCTGTTCGCCTACGCCTTCGGTGGGCAGGTTCCGCCCGGCTCCGATGACACCGTGGCGCAGATGGCCGGCTGGCTGCACCAGACCACGCAGACGTGCGTGGGCGCGGTCGTGGACGACCGGCTCGCCGCCTTCGACCTGGCGGCCAAGATCGCCGCTGCGGTGCAGGCCGCAGTCGGCCCCGCAGTCGCCCAGGCTCTTGCGAGCGGCATCCAGCTCACCGTCACTCCGAAGGGAAACTAACCATGCCCAAGATCCTCGGCCGTGAGCCGGCCCTGTGGCTCGGTCTCGTCGCGGTTCTCGTCAAGGCCGGCGCCGCGTTCGGCTTGCACGTCACGCCGGACCAGCAGGCGCTCATCAACGCCCTGGCCGCAGCGCTGGTCGGTGCGATCGTGGCGTACACCGTCCACGACGGGGCCGCCGCCGCGATACTCGGCCTCGTCCAGGCGGCCATCGCCCTTGCGGTCGGCTATGGCCTGGACTGGACGGCCGACCAGCAGGCTGTGGCGATGTCGCTGGTGGCCGCCGCGGTGGCGATGTGGACCCGGACGCAGGTGACCGCCCCGGTGCCCGCGCCCGCCCAACTGCCGCCGGTCCCGCCCGTCCCGCCGATCGGGACCGCGGGGTGACGAGCCCGGCCCCGGACGCCGGGGTGTACATCAGCCCGGCTCAGACGCACGCGGAGGTGAGGCGGATCGCTGACGGCCAGATCAGGATGGAGGCGAAGCTGGACGCCATCCTCGGCGACCAGCGCGAGCACCGCGAGACGATCGCTGACCACGAGTCCCGGATCCGCCGCCTGGAGGCCGGCCGTTGGCCGCTGCCGACGATCGGCGCGATCGGGGGCATTGTCGGGGCGGCCGCCGCCGTGTACGCCATGGTCCATCCCTGAACACCGCGCCCTCGCTCAGCTCTCCCGGTGGGAGGGCAGGGCGGGGGCGCTTTGTTGCGCAAACGATCTCCGATGCTTGCCATCAGTCGCTACAGTGGCGCATCTCACGGATCTGCTCCTAGCGGGTGATCGACTTGTTCGCGCTCATGACGGCCATGGGGTATGGAGGTACAGTCATTACTGAACTTAGCCGCGATGACTGCCCGGACTGTGGACGCGTCTACTACGAGCGAGGGGCCTGTCACATGATCGAAGCAGCGGTGTGCCCAGACGGCGCCCTGGCCGATCAGTGGCTGGCCAAACTCGAGGGGTCGAGGAAGGCGCGGGACCGTGACCAGCTCGCCGACATCGCGATCGTGTTCGAGCGCTTCGCGCACCGCGGCAAGCTCGAGATCCCCCGCGAGCTAAACGAACTTGTCGACGGCTTGCGCGAGATCAAGGTCGGGACGCACCGGTTCCCCTTCTTCCACCTCGCTGGCAGCCCTGCTGCCGCGATCCGGCTCACACATGGGTTCATGAAGCGGCAACTCTTCACGGAACGGGCAAACCTCGACAAGGCCAAGTGGGTCAGACGGAAGGATCTGGAGTCATGACCACCCTTTACGACCGGCTGGCCCGCACTGACGACGGCGCCAAACGTCTGGCGGTGTCCCGTCTCCGGCACGAAGCCCTTCGTGCTCTTCACATGGCCCTCGACGCTGCCGGCATCACCCAAGTCGAGCTCGCCAAGCGGCTCCGTATTCGCAAGTCCGCCGTCAGCCAGGTCTTGCGCGGGGACGGAAACCTGCGGGTCAAGACCATCGCCGAGTACCTGCACGCCATGGGGTACGAGCTGGACATTCGCCTGGTGGACGCAGGCGAACCCCGCCGCGCGATGGTTGAGAACCGTGAGGTGATCCCTGCATTCCCGTCGACCGTCACGCCTGAGACTCCTCAGCACACGGAGGAAACGGAAAAGGCTGACGCACTCTTTATGTTTGATGGCGGAGAACGGCACGTGGTGGTGGACCTCACGACCTGGCATAAAACAGGGGCCGTGGAATCAACCTACTTCGAGGGATCAATGCACACGTTCCCGAAGATCGCGCCACCTGCTGCGTTCAAACCCATCGACCCTAAGGCTGCAACTACCCCATGACCGACCACGCGACGGCTCGCCCCGAAGACCTACTGGAGCTGGAACGGCGGGCGACGCTTGTCCATGTTGCAGCTCAGGAGTTGTACGCAGTGCGCGCGGCCCCTGTACTGCCCACGGGCTTTGGGTTCTCGTTGGCACCAGCCCTCGCCTTGGGTGAGGGCTGGGCTGACTATCAGCTGGCTGCAGAGTGCAAGTTCCACGACGAGCACGGTTCCGAGACTGCGCACATCCGGGTAGTCGTTGCTGGCCGGTACACCGTGAGCGAGGGGCGAAGCCTCCCTGAAGTCACCTACCACTCGTTTGGCCAGGGCCGAGCAATGATCGACTTGTTTCCATATGTCAGGCAAGGTCTCCAGGACTTGGCTACACGGATAGGGATTCCTGGCTTCGTTCTGGGCCATGTGCACAGCGACGGCAACATCACACTGTTGGATGGTGAGCCGGGCACTCCGAATTAGCCTGGCCGCCCCCGCCCTCCTTCAGGAGGGCGGGGGCGCTTCGTCATGTCCGCGGGCCGGGCAGGTCCATGTCGGCGGCGGCGAGCGGCCGCAGCGTTTCAGGCTCGTACCTGACCCAGGCCCATTGCCAGCCCGGTTGGGAGTCGGGACCCCAGCGGACGTGGGCTACCCATTGGCCGTTGGGTGGCCGGCGCCATTCGGTGAGGAGGCCGAGCCGCCAGTCGCCCATGATCCGGATGGCGACGATTTGCCAGGCCTGTCGGACCTCGATGATGGGGAGTGCCATTTGGGCGGGGTCGGCGGGTGGGGCGTCGCCGGGGTGGTGCTGGCGTGGCTGGTGGTACTGCACACGACCAGTATCGCTCACGCGTTCGAATCTGACCGTGCGGGGCGGCCTGGTCGTACGGTGGAGACATGACCGATCCGGCGACGATGGTGTGCGAGGGCTGCGGGCAGGTGCGCCCGTGGACGCCCTATGGGCGGTGCAGCTGGGCTTGCTACGACGTGCCGCGGGCGACGCGGGAGGAGATGCGAGCGGCCGAACGCGCCGCCCCGGAGGCTTTCGCCTTCTTCATGGGGCTACAGCCCGGTGACCGGATCGACGACGAGTGATCACGGCGTGTCGCCGGTCCACCGCCAGACGCCGCCCTCGTCGGGCCGGTACCAGGAGCGGCCACCGGGCCCGTAGGCGGAGTGGGGGCTGGTGAGCGCGGTCCCGGGGTCGGGGTCGGCCACGTCCACGACGGTGCGGTACCCGTCGAGCGGGCCCCGTGCAGCTCCACTGTCTGCCAGGTCTCCATGCGCCCCATGATGCCGCAGGTCAGGCTGCGGTCGTCTCGCCGTCGAGCGCCTTCTTCGCAGCCTGCAGACTGGCCTGCCAGGCGGTGTAGTGACCGCCGGCTTGCCGGACCTCGTCCCAGTAGGGGAGGTCGTGCAGGGCGGCGGCCGCGGCCAGGTAGGACGCGCGTGCGGCCTCCATGTCGCCCCCGGTCTCCCGCGCCTCGGTCATCGCACGCTCGGCCCGGAGGGCTTCGACGTGGAGGGTCAGCAGGTCAACAGGGATCTCGATGTCGGACATGGCGCCATCGTACGACCCGGCTCGAACGGACTGACGGCGATATCGCCGAGGTCCGGAAGGTGCCGACAGGACGTCCTCTCCTCGCTAGGCTGCAGACATGACGATCAAGGCTGTCGTGTTCGACGTCGGGGAATGCCTGGTTGATGAGACCCGGGAGTACGGCACCTGGGCTGACTGGCTGGGGGTGCCGCGGCACACGTTCGTGGCCCAGTTCGGCGCGGTGATCGCCCAGGGCCGCGACTACCGCGAGGTGTTCCAGGTCTTCCAGCCCGGCTTCGACCTGTATGAGGAGCGCGAGAAGCGGGCGGCTGCCGGCCAGCCGGAGCACTTCGGCGAGGACGACCTCTACCCCGACGTCCGGCCCGCGTTCGCTCAGCTCCGGACGGACGGCCTGTGGCTGGCTATTGCCGGGAACCAGACGGTTCGCGCTGGCGGGATCCTCCGCGAGCTGTTCACTGCGGATGTCGACCTGATCGGCACCTCGGACGACTGGGGCGCCAGCAAGCCCGACTCGCTCTTCTTCGAGCGCGTCGCCGAGGTGACGCCGGCGGACGTCAGCGAGATCCTCTACGTCGGTGACCGGCTCGACAACGACGTGCTCCCGGCCCGGGCGGCGGGGATGCAGACAGCGCTCATCCGGCGTGGGCCGTGGGGCTGGATCCAGCAGCACGACCCGGCCGCCGCCGAGGCCACATTCCGCATCGATTCCCTGACGGAACTGCCGGAACTGATCGCCAAGTTCAACGCTGGAGAGAGCTGAGCGTCGCCGACCAGGAGTAGAGGCGGTCGTCCACGCGCCGGACGGCCGCCGAATCCTGCCACGGGTTAAGCGCCCGCCGGGCGTCCCTCACGCGCTCCATCCCGGTGGCATACCAAGTCACCGCGAGTTGGTCGAGGGCCGCCTCGAGCAAGGCGCATGCAGCTTCCGGGTTCCTGGCTGCGGCTTCGACAGCGGCCAGATCGGCGAGGACGACGGTTCTCTGCTTCCCGTCGGTGTTGGGCAGGTCTGCGAGCGTCTGCTCCAGGGTGGTTCGGGCTTGAGGGAGGAGTCCGGCGATCAGCTCGGTGTTGCCGCGAAAGGCGTGCAGTCGGGTTGCGGAGAACCAGGTGAACCAGTCGGGCGAGACGACGGAGTTGCTTCCCTCGGCGAGCACGTCTTCGGCGTGGCGAAGGAGGGCGAGCGCGCCTCGGTGGTCACCGCAGCGGGTGAGGCACTCGGCCTCGACCGCGTCGAGCCACGCGAGCATCTCCACGGAGGTCGGTGCCCGACGGGCGTAGGTGCGGGCGGCCTGGATGCGTTCGCGGGCGGTGTCCATGCGGCCGTCCCAGCCGGGCACGAAGGCACTGTGGGCGAGGATCGCGGCACCGAGCAGGTGGTCGTCGGCCTCGCCGGCGGCCTGGAGGGCGCGGACGAATGTGGTGTCGGCCGCAGTCGGTTGACGCAGGTCGAAGAACTCGATGCGCCCGAGCAGCAGTAGCGATTCCGCGAGGGCTGCGGCCAGGATGCGGCGGGCTACGCCGGACGTCTCGCCGAGTAGGGCCGTGCCCAAGCCTGCGTGTTCGGCGACGGCCCGGTGGAGGGCGGCGGGGGCCACGGAGAGATAGAGCCGACGGTGGGCCTCGGTGACTATGGCATAGTCGGCGCCCACCGTTCCCGGCTGGGTGCCGGAGTGACCATACGGCCGGGGTAGCGCGCCGCGTAGTGCGGTGGGTACCGCGGCTGCTGCCGCCGCCGTCGCTCGGGCAAGTGTGGCGGGATGGGCCCGGTTCCACGGGGCGCGAAATCCTAGATCCTCGACGGGCTGGTGGAGGACGTGGATGAGGAGCCGCTGGTAGTCCTCGCCTGGCCACGGCGGGGTGTCGGACTCCCAGCGGCGGACCTGTCGGACGCTGACGTCGATGCCGCTCATGCCGAGTTGGCGGGCCGCATTCGTGAGCGCGTCGGCAAGGGCCTGCTGCGTGGCATAGCCGGCGGCCTGGCGGGCCGCCTTGAGCGCGGTGTTGGGCACGGTGTCCTCCGCACGAGCCGATGATGAGCCAACATTACGTCTCGGCGGTCGCTTAGGGGACCCGCAGGGCATATGACGGAGACTCACGTCCTCTGGACGTCCTCTCGATGTCCTCTTTGAGACCTTCAGGACGTCCGCTCGAGGGACGACGATTCCCCCATGACGGTCGACATGACGGTGCTGGTCGAGTACCGGCCCCCCGAGGGCGAGCCCCGGCAGATCAGGGTGACTGGCGAGCAGTTGCACGGACGAACGTGCGTCATCGGCGCGGAGTGCGCGGGCGGCGAACTGGTCGACGCTGGCCACGTCTACACCTCCACCAGCGCCGGTCAACGCGTATACGGCTGGCCCGTGGTGGCCCATCGCGCCTGTCTTGCGGACGCGTCGTGACCGCCGAGCTCGTGAACATCGACCCGCGCGGCCGCCGCCGGCGAACCCGCACGGACTCCCAGGAACACGTTGCCGCGACGACGGCCCGCATGCGACTGGACGAGCATCGCAGCGACGGTGGCCGGTGTGTGCGGTGCGACACCCCGTGGCCCTGCGCGGTCGCGACGGACGCACTGAACGAACCCTTCCATGACGCCGCAGGAGGACGAGGGCATGAGGATCGATGACACCCTGACTGTCGCTGTGGACGGCCACCTGAAGCGGGTCACCAAGCCCACACTGGAGGCCCTGGACGTTCTGTGGCAGGCGGTCCTCCAGCTGCCGATTGGCGAGTATCAGAGCCGGTACATGCACCGCCTGCTGGGGGGCGGCAGCACACTGGCCGTCGAGCAGTTGCTCGACGGCGAAGGTGCGGTCGAGATGCCGCTGGACCTTGGCTCCGATGGCACCACGACCATCCGCATCTGGCGGGGCGCCAGCCTCACCCGCGCACAGCGCGCTGTCGCCAGGTACGCCGTCGAGCAGCTGCCCCCGGGACCCCGTGGTGGACGCTCGTGGGCGATCCGCGATGCCGAGACCGGGGACCTGGTCCAGGACGACGAGGGCACCGTACGTACGTTCCCCATGGAAGCGAGCGCTGAGGAGTGGCGTCGGCGTCAGGGGTACCTCGCTGGCTACCGGGGTCTGCCCGGGTCTGGGGCGGCCCGGTGAGCATCGCGACCGATCAGTACATCCCGAAACTGCGGACGCCCCACGACGGCTGTGAGGAGTGCGCCGAGCTGGCATCAGCGCACGCCACGGCCGAGCAGGCGTACGACCGTTCAGGTGCCGTCGACGTCCGAGTCAGGATGCGCCGCCATCAGGTTGCGATGCACCGGACAGCGTGAATCTCTGCCGTCGGCGCATCGTGCGCGCCACGATGGTGGGTCCCACTTCCGACTCGGAGAGGACGACATGAGCGGTGTTGTCCCGTTTGACCGTCAAGGCCGTTGGCCTGGCCGTCGCCGGGGAGCTGCGGCTCCGACGGAGCAGAAACGCCACCCCCAGTTCCCGCCGCCGGACACGGTCCTGGCGGCACTAGAGAAGGAGGACGAGATGCACGACGACGGACAGAACCCGGCGTCGGGAGGTTCCGGGGGTATCGGCGGCCCGAAGGCGCCGCCCGCTGGCCCGTCCAACCCGCCGCCGCCGAACCCGCCGCCGACCGAGTAACGGCGGCGCCTGGCCGGCCGTACGGCGGTACGGCCGGCCATTACCCGTAGAACAGCCGCCACGTCTCGACGCCGAGCGCGCGTGCAATCGCGACGAGGTCATCGAGACCGGGCGGCGTTCTGCCGATCTCGTAGTTGCTGATCGACTGCCGATCGCGGTGGATCATCTGGCCGAGGCGTTCTTGGCTGATGCCCTGTTGACGGCGCAGGAACCTGATCCGGTCGCCGACCTCGCGCCGTTCCCGCAGCTGACGGGCATCTGGCTGGCGTTGTGGTGGGGTCGGCACGCATTGACCGTCGCCCGATCAAGATCAAATGTCTGCATACCAAAGTCCCCACTTGTTCGATTTTGCGTTCGCTATGATTGGTACATGCAACCGGGGGGACCGAACCGGGAGCACACGCTGAACACCTACACCCTCGCCATCGAGGGCCTGATCGAGCCGGCCACGGGCATCACCCTGGCAGACGCCGTCGCAACCCTGCGATCGCTACTCTCAGAGCTGCCCCTCAGCAGGGAGAACGCCGAGGCCTTCGACCACTTTCTCCGCGACCCCGATTGGGCTGCCGACTACATCCACCGCGACGGCCGACTCGAGCTCGACTTCCAAGCGGCTGGCCGCACCTTCAACGCGATCATCGCGCCGGACAGCACTCTCAATCAGAACTGATCCAGGTGCGTGCCGTACCAGTACATGAGCTGGGTGTTCGAACGCGATCCGGTGGCCTCCCTCAGTTCGGCCAGCCGGTTTGCCACCGTTCGCTTGGAGATGTGCAGTTCCTCTCCGATCTCCTCCCACTCAAGGCCCCGCCCGAGCCCGTCGAGGATCGCTTTCTGCAGTGACGTGAGCGAGACACCCTTGTTGGTGCCATCCCACGGGTCCGCTCGTGCCCAGTCCCGCTCAAATGCGGCAACGAGCATCTGTACGACGGTCTCATCCGTGATGAAGACGGCGCGATCGACTTCCACCGGATCTGGCTCGCCGCGGGTCAGGACCGACGTGACGGCGAGCCGACGATCAATGATGATCATTCGGCTGAACCGGCGCGACGTTCGAATCTGCGCCCCTCGCTCGGTCACGGTCCGCGCCCATCGTGCAGTGGGCTCGTCGAAGCGAACCGATGGCAGGTAGATGGTCCGAAGCGTAAGCCCTCGCTCGAGTGCTGCCATGTCCTGTACATAGGAGGCGGCCAGGACGTGCGCCGGCCTCGGACCTGACGCCTGGGCGCTAATCAGCTCATCGTCCGCCCCGCGGACGGCCGCCGCGATGCGCTCGTTGATGGCCTGGGTGCCGCTGACGTATTCGACGGGAGCCACCTTGGGGCGCGCCCGCCGGTAGGCATCGCTCAGATCGCGCAGCTGGTTGGGAACGGACTGAGCTTCCGCCAGAAGCTGCCCTGCCATTGTCTGAAGGGACGTCTGCCACTGGTGGACGACCACGTCGACATCGACCGGCTCCCAGCTCCCTGACTCGGCGTTGCGTTCTACTAGGTGCGACTGGATGAGCAGTTGCAGGGCGGCGCCTTCCTCGGGCTGCGCTCCGCCGAGCATCTGCAGGTAGAGCTCCTTGGATGCACTTGTGAGCAAAAGCCGACCATCATCAGTGTCCGGTTTGACAGTATTTGACACGCCATCCCCCAAAGGCCCAAATGCACTTGAGTGCACGTTTTCGAGACTATCGCGTGAACGCTTGATTCAAAGCCGAACCAACTAGAACATTGGCTTCTGGGGCTTTCACCCCTGACACAACCCACACCACAGGCCGCCGAGCAACAGCGAAAGGGGTGTTAGCCATGCCCAAGTACAAGACGCGCGCGACCATCGCCGGATTCCTGGCTGTCGTTGGTCTTGCAGTAGGCATCGGCCTCACGGCGGGGGCGCCCGTCGAGGGGCGTCCGGCTACCGTCGCGGACACGATCTGGGGCGCTGTTCCGCCGGAGCCCCCCGTGCCCACTACCACCGCGAGTGCTGCGAGCACCGTCGCCCTCGACGACACGATCTGGGGCTGACAGTCAGGGCCGGCCGCGTGACGGCGGCCGGCCCGACCTTCTGCACCCTTCCCGCAGTGCCCGCGTCCATCGGGCGCTGGGGGCAAGGGGGCCTAAGAGCTGGGGCGGGCAGGGGCCCGAGCATGCTCGGAATCCTATCCATCCCTATGTCGACGTTTACACCCTCCGATTGACGGAGTGACGCGACGGGCTCAGGCCAAACATGCCGAGGCAGGACTGACCCCCCTCACCCTCGGCATGACAGCGCCCCCACGCCGCTTCGGCGGCTGGGGGCGCTTCGCGTGTGCCCAGCAGCCTGACCTGCCACTTTCTCATGATCGTTTGGGGGAATTTTAGGAGGATCGCCCCTGTGTCGAGAGTGTGGTGAACCAGTTCGAGACTGTAGGGAGACTGCCGAAACGACTGCGGCCCAGAACGGGATCATGCTCCTGACCTGGGCCGCAGCCTGCGTTTCAGCTGTTCACGAGGTGGGCGCGGACGGTTTCGAACCGCCGACATCTGCTTTGTAAGAGCAGCGCTCTACCACTGAGCTACGCGCCCCCGGTCGCGGGCCGACCAGGCGCACGACGAGTGCCTAGGGTACCTGGTCCCGGGGGGTGGTGGGGTGCGGCGGGCCGGGGTGGGGTGGGGGGAGGGTGCGGCCGGGGTGGGGCGGTGGGTGGGGAAAGGCGGAGGCCCGGGGTGCCCGTGGGGCGGGTGGATCGGGGAGAATGGGCGCGGATCAGCGGGTTGGCGGGTGTTTCGGAGCAGGGAGCGCGCAGTGGCGGTGGCCGGCGGGAGCGGGCGGCGGGGGCGGCGTCGGGTGGCGGGGGCCGTCGGGGACGCGCTGGTGTTGCCGGTGGTGCTGGCGGGCGCGGTGGGGGCGGTCGCGCTGGCGTCGGCCGGCAGCGGCGGTTGGTGGGGCCGGCGTGGCGGTGAGGGAGTGCGGGCGGAGGCCAAGGAGGCCCGGGCCGCGGCGCAGGAGGCGTTCTACGAGCTGGAGGAGACGCAGCGCGAGGTGACGCTCGCGGTGGAGACCGTGCGCGCTGCCGAGGAGGACGGGGCGGCGCAGCGGGCGCTGGCCGAGCTGTCGGCGATCTCCGGCCGGGTGGAGCAGGTGACTGTGAACTACCTGGCCGCCCTGGACGCCGAGAACCTCGACAGCGAGAGCCTGGACGCCGGCTCCGCCTCCCGGGCCCGGCGTCAGCTGGAGGACGTGAAGGGCCAGCTGGGCGCCGCCCGCGCCGAGCTGAACGACTTCTTGCGGCGCCTGCAGCCGACCCTCGAGCACGCCGAGCAGCAGTTGATGCGCGTCACCCCGGCCGTCGAGCAGGCCAAGCGCGCGTTGTTGCAGGCCACCACCACCCTGGACGAGGTGCGTGGCGCCGGTCTGCGGGCGGACGATCTGGCGGCCCGGCTGGCCGAGCTGGCCCCGGAGCTGGCGCGGCTGAACGAGGGGCCGGCCCGGCACGGCGTGGCCGCCACGCTGCGCCGCGCCGAGGAGGTGCGCCGACGCGCCGAGGCGATCAGCGCCGACGCCGCGCAGCTGCCGGAGCGTGCCCGGGAGCTCGACCGGCGGGTGTCCAGCCTGCGGACCCGCATCCAGGCGCTGGAGACCAAGGCCGCGACGGTGGAGCCCGCGCTGAGCGAGCTTCGCCGCCGGTTCAGCACGGCCTGCTGGCAGGACCTCCAGCGGGTGCCCGAGCAGGTCGCCGAGACCGGTCGCGCCGCCGGGCAGAAGCTCGCCGAGGCCGCGCGGGCCCGGGACGAGCAGCGCTGGGCGGACGCCACGGCCGCGATCGGTACGGTGCGGGCGCTGTTGGAGACGGCGGACGGTTCGGTGCTCGCCGTGAACGACCGGCTGCGGCAGCTGAACGAGGTGCAGCACGACCCCAACCGGGAGATCGAGCGGGCCCGCTTCGCCCTTCGGGACGCGCAGCGCCTGGCGATGGTCGGCCGCAGTGCGCCGGACCCGCGGCACGCCGCCCCGTTGGACCAGGCGGTGGCCCGGCTGGACCAGGCGGTGGCGACGCTCCAGACGGCCGGTCGGCACCCGGACTACTGGCACTTCCTGACCGAGCTGGCGGCGGTACGGGACACGGCCGCCCAGGTGATCGGCATGATCCGCGGCGATCTCGGCCACCGGTAGCGGCAGCGTCCCCAGCCGGTACGTTCCCCAGCACGTCCCCCACCCGTGCCCCGTGCCCCCGGCCGCGCGGCCCATTGGTACTCATCGGTACTCCGCCTCGGTACGCTGCCGGTATGCCACGCTACGACTTCCGCTGCCGCTCCTGCGGCGCCACGTTCGAGCTCCGCCGTCCGATGGCGCAGGCCAACGACCCCGCCGTCTGCCCGCAGGGGCACCAGGACACCGTGAAGCTGCTGTCCACCGTCGCCGTGACCGGCGCCGCCGGCTCGGCCGGCTCCGCGCCGCAGCGGGCCTCCGGGGGCGGCTGCTGCGGCGGCGGTTGCTGCGGCTAGCCGCACGAGCGGCCACCGCCGTCCACGACGCGACGGCTGCGACTGCGACTGCGACTTGCCGCTGCGGCCGTGGTCAGTCCGCCACGACGGCCGCCGCGGTCACCGAGGCGGCCGCCAGGAACCGGCGGACGATCTCCTCCCCCGCCGCCACCCCGGTCTCGGTCAGGGCGGTGACGCCGGGGGCCGTCCACCCGCTGTCGGCCAGTTCGCCGTGGCCCGGCCGCCAGGCGGCGTGCGCAGCAAGCAGCAGGTCGGCGTCGAGCAGCGAGTCGCCGGCGGCGAGGACGGTGCTCGCGCCGCTGCGCCGGACGGCCTCGGCGAGGGCGGCGCTCTTGCGCAGCGGCTCCGGCACCGCGTACACCTTGCGCCCCTGGAGCGAGACCCGCCAGCCGCGTTCGCCGCACCAGCCGGCCAGCTCGGCGAGCCAGCCGTCCGGCAGGCCGTCCCGGTCGACCACCAGGTAGGCGAACAGCCCGTCGGCGACCCGCCGTTTGCGCGTCCATTCCGGGTCGGCGGACAGCGCGAGCTGCCGGACCACCTCGTCCAGCGGCGCCGCACCGGCCGCGATCCGCGCGGTGATCTCGCGGCGCCAGTCCTGGTCGGCTTCGCCGTCAACCAGCAGCTGCCCGCCGTTCGCGCAGATCGCGTAACCCGGCGTCGGGCCGGGCAGGTTGACCCGCCGGTACTGCTCGACGGTCCTGGTGGTGGCGGGGACGAAGGCGGCCGCCCGGGCGAGTTCGACGAGCAGCGAGGCCGCCCGTTCGGTCAGGAAGGAGAGCGGCCGCCCGTCCAGCACCTCGACGCAGAGCAGCCGCGGCGCCAGCCGGTCGGGGCCGGCCAGGGCCAGGGCCCGGTCGGAGTAGATGAGCGTGCGGTCGAGGTCGCTGGCGACCAGCACGTCGGCCAGGCCCCCCATCAGGACTCCTTCCCCGTCACGGCCAGGCCGCTCGCCCCGGTCGCGCCCCGACTGTAGCGGGGGTGGATCAGGCCGACGCAGGTGTACGGCAGTGCGTCCACCTCCTCGACGGCGACGCCGCGTTGGGCCGCGAGCAGCCGTACGTGGTCGAGGTCGGCACCGGCGCCGCGCCGGGCGAGCACCCGCCAGGGGACGCGGCGCAGCAGCACCCGGGTGGTCTCGCCGACGCCGGGCTTCACGAGGTTGACGTCGTCGATCCCGTACTCCGCGCTGATCCGCTCCACCGCGGTCCAGCCGGCCCAGTCGGGCGCGCGGTCCGGGTCGGCGGCCAGCCGCCCGGCTTCCTCGACGGCGCGCGTGCGGACCGAGGCGAAGCAGGACGCCACGGTGTCCAGGAAGGCCGCCGACACGTCGCCGCCGGCCAGCTCGGCGTAGTACTTGGCCCCGTGGAAGTCCGCCGGCCCGATCAGCCCGGCGCGCAGCACGGTGCGCGAAACGAGGCCGGAGACCGTGGAGTTGAGGCAGGCGGACGGGATCAGGAAGTCGTCCCGGGTGCCGTACGTCCGCACGCAGCGGCCCGGGTCGGCGAGCACCGCGAGGTCCGGGTCGAAGCCGGTGCCGGCCAGCGCGTCGGCGAGTTCGCGGGTGATCGCGCCCTTGCCGGTCCAGCCGTCGACGAACACCACGTCCGCCGCCCGGTGGTGGGCCGCCAGGTAGCGCAGGGCGACCGGGTCGATGCCCCGGCCGCGGACGATCGACACCGCGTAGTGCGGGACGGTGAGGTCGTGGGCGAAGGCGAGCCAGCGGCGGATCAGGATGCCGACCGGTGTCCCGGCCCGGGCCAGCGAGGCGAGCACCAGGCCGGGCCCGCGTTCGCGCAGCAGCGTCTCGGCGACGGTGCCGACGGCGAGTGCGATCCGGCCGGCGGAGCCGCGCAGCGCCTGGTGGAACAGTTCCTGGTACTCGGGGCTGGGCTGGTACTCGACCGGCAGCGACTCGGCGTAGTGGGCGCCGCCGTTCTGGACGGCCTCCTCGCGCTCCTCGGTGGGAACTTCGAGCGGGACCTCGGAGAGGTCCTTGAGCAGCCAGGCCACTTCCTCGGGACGGTACGAGGAGAACCCCGGCCCGTACAACGGCGACGGCAGCGATGACGGCAGCGACGGCAACGACGGCGACGGCAGCGGCGACGACGGAGCCGAAGGCGCCGGCCGGTGCGAGGGCAGCACCGCGAGCACCACCCGGTCGGTGACCTGCCGCAACTGCCCCAGCAGCGCGCGCTCCCCCCGGTGCAGCGCCGGGGTGTCGGCGACGTCGTCCACCACCAGGACCACCGCGTCGAACCGCCGGGACGGATCCGCGCCGGGCGCGACGTTGTACGCGTACCGCTCCCGGGAGGCGTCGTCCTTCGGGTCGTCGTGGGCGGGGAAGGTCAGCCGGGTGCGGATGGCGTAGCCGGGGTCGTCCACGGCGAGGACGGGCGAGCGGGTGGTGGTGGAGTACCGGACGCGGTCGCCGCCGAGCCGCTCGGCGAGCGTGTCGGCCAGCCGCAGCGGCGCGTACATCAGCTCCTCGCAGCCGAGCACCAGCACGCGTTCCGCCGAGTCGGGCAGGGCCTCGGCCAACTGCCCGGCCAGCGTGGGGAGTACGGCGTCGAGCCGGGTGCGGTCGCGGACGGTGAAGCCGTGCCGGCCGCCGTCCGGAAGCCCGGCGGGCCAGTCCAGCTCGACCCGGACCAGCGGGGCGGGGGCCGCCACCGGTGGCGGCTCGGCCGGGGACGCCGAGGCGATCAGCCGCTCGGCCCGTTGGACGATGTCGCCGGGCAGTTCTACGGCGCCGCTCGCGGTGGCCACCACGTCCAGCCGGACGCCGAGTTCGGCGGCGGCCTCGGCGAGCCGGGCCCGGTCGCCGGGCGAGCGCAGGTCGACGAGGGTGACCAGGACGTAGTGGTCGCGCGGGTAGCGGGTGTGCAGTTCGCGGATGGTGTTGAGGACCGTCCGGCCGGTCGAGAGCTCGTCGTCCACCAGCACCAACGGCCCGCCGCTGCTGAGGAGCCGGGGGTCGGCGGGGAGCAGCAGGTGGCCGGTGACGTGCGAATGCTCCTCCTCGAAGCCGCCGAGCGGGGCGATCCCGGGGACGGGCCGGCGGGTGGAGTGCAGGCAGGGGGCTTCGAGGCCGTCGGCGACGCTGTGGCCGAGGCCGGTGGCGGTCTCCGCGTAGCCGAGCACGACGGCCCGGGCGGCCGCCTCGGCGCCGAGCAGTTCCCCGACCCGGCGGCCGAGTTCGAGGCCGGCGCCGTGCACCACGGCGGGCCGCTGGGGGACGTGCTTGCCGAGCACGCTGGAGACCAGCAGGTGCGCGCGTCGGGGGTTGCCGGACCGCAGGGCCAGGCCGACGAGTTCGGGGAGGTGCTCCGATCCGGTGAGCGCCACCCCGGCGCGGTCGGCGACCCAGCGCCCGGTCCACGTCTCTTCCGCTGTCGTCACTGCCGGCCCCGCCTTCGCTGGTGCTCATGGTGCTCATGGTGCTCGTGGTGCTCGTGGTGCTCGTCTGATGGTGTTCGTCGGTTCACGTGCTCGGTCCTCATCCCGCGGGCTCCCGCGCTCAGCCGCACAGGCAGGCGGACAGCAGCTCCGCGAAGCTCACGTCCTCCCGCGCCACGCCGAACACCTCCGCCCGCAGCAGCACCCGCTCCGCCCAGGCGCGGTGGGGCCGGGCCTCGTTCATCTTGTTGGTGTACGCCGAGCGCAGTACTCCGCCGCCGTCCTGCTCCTGGCGGAGGATGTCCCGGGCGTCGCAGTACTCCTCGTGCGTGACCACGGAGAGCGCGTGCACCGCCGGGACGTGGCTGGGGTGGATGCAGGTCTTGCCCAGCAGGCCGTTGGCCCGGTCGAGTTCGATCTCGCGGATCAGCCCGTCCAGGTCGTGTTCGATGATCCGGCGCCGGACCTCCTCCCCGGACGCACCGGCCGTCCCGCCGGTGGCGGTGAACGGGGTGCGGCGCAGCTGTGGCTTGAACATCCGCTCCTGCACCGGGAAGTACTCCCAGACCGGGCCGGTCACGGTGTACCCGGTGCCGTTCGCCCGGCCGAGGACGTTGACCACGTCGCCGATCACCGAGGACACCAGCGCCACGTCGTACGCGGTGAGGTCGGGCGAGCGGCGCAGCCCGTACGCGGAGCACAGGTCGGTGACCCCGAGCCGGACGGCGAGCACCCGTTCGCGGTGCCCGGCGAGCAGGTCGGCGAGGCGGTGGAGCTGTTCCCGCCTGGTCTCCAGGTGGGCGAGTTCGGGCGACTCGAGGACGGGCATGGCGAACAGCCGTCGCCCGGTGGCGGCCTCGGCGGCGGCGAGCGCGGCCAGGTAGGCGCCGCCGGTCGCGGGGGTGAACTTGGGCAGCACGAAGCCGCTGAGCAGCGCGACGGCCGGGCCGAGCCGCTCGGCCAGGTCGAGGATCTGGGCGGCGGCGCGAACCCTGATGAAGAGCAGTGGGTGATCCTGTGCGCAGTCGGTGAAATCCTGGACCAGGTCAGTCAGCTGCTCGACCAGGTTCCGCTCCCCGGCATCCACCTCGTGGTCGGCGATCGCGTCCTCCAGGCACAGCACCATCGACACCACGCCCCGGGCGGCCTGCTTGCGGATGCCCGCGGCCAGTGCGGGCCTGGTGGCGGGGCTGTAGAGCGTGCCGCCGAGGGCGGTGGCGAGCACCGCGGGCTCGCAGTCCGCGCTGAAGCTCCGCGGCTGCTCCAGGAACAGCCGGGCGCGGACGTCGTGGGCGAGGTGGCCGAAATGGCGCAAGGTGCTCTCCTCGGGGGTGGACGGCCACCGGCCAGCCGTTCTACCTGGACGTTTCACCTGGAGGCACCGCCGGCGGACTCCCCTCCGCCGGACCCCAGGGGCCTATCGAACGCCCATCGTACGGACGGTTTCCAGCCGTTCCCGGTTCCCCGTCACTGAACTCCCGGAACATCCCGGAGCATCGGCGTCCGCTTGAACGGTCACCGGATGAGCACTGGGCGAGCACCGTATGAGCACCCCGTCCTCACCATCCGTCCGCCCGGAGGCCCCGCCGCAGGACACCGACGGGCGAGGGCAAACCTCCGGCCGGCACAAGTCTTGGCAAAGTCCGCCCCCACCGCGACGGTCTCCGTCACGTTGTCCGAAGGGGTGGCGAACAGGCAGGATGGTCCGCTATGACGCACGTGATGGCCAAGGGCGCCAACCTCGCACTGCCGGCGGCGGCGGTCCGCGCCGTGCTGCGCTGGAGCGCCACGCCCGGTGCGCCGGACGTGGACGCGTCCGCGCTGCTGCTCGGCACCGACGGCAGGGTCCGCTCGGACGCCGACTTCGTCTTCTACAACCAGCCGCGCCACCCCTCCGGACTGGTCCGCCACCTGCCCAAGCAGCACACCGCCGGCGGCGCCGAGATCATCGACACCGTCGAGGTCGAGCTGGCCAAGCTGCCCGCCGACGTGGACCGGGTGGTGCTGGCCGGCTCCTCCGAGGGCGGGCCGTTCCGCGCCGTCCCCGGACTGCGGCTGCTGCTGTTCGACGCCACGACGGGTGAAGGCGCGCAACCAGTCGCGGAGTTCGCGATCGCCGACGGCGAGAACGTCACCGCGATGGTCGCGGGCGAGCTCTACCGGCGCAACGGCGCCTGGAAGTTCCGGGCGGTCGGCCAGGGCTACACGTCCGGGCTGATCGGCCTGGCCACCGACTTCGGCATCACCGTGGAGGACGAGGCGGAGGCCACCGCGCCCGAGCCGGCCCAGGGCCCGGCGTCCACCGCCGGCGGCCCGGCGGGCGCGGTCGATCCGCGCGTCACCCCGCTGCCGGAGCAGCGCCACGCGCCCCGGCCCGAGCCGGGCACCTTCACCCTGTCCCCGGCCGTCCCGACCGGCCGGCCGCAGCCACCCGCGCAGCCCCCGGTCGCCCCTGCGACACCGGCCACTCCGGCGCCGGCCACCCCCGCACCGGCCGCGAGCGGCCCGGCCACCCCATCTCCCGCCGTGCCGCCGTCACCGTCGACCCCGCCGCCGCCCACGGCCCCGCCGGCCGTGACACCCCTGCCGGCCACCCCGCCCACCGCGCTGCCGAACGTCCCGCCGGCCCCGTCCGCGCCGCCGGGCCCCCAGCCGGGCACCGGCTACGGCTACCCGCACCAGCCCGCCCCGCCGCAACCCGGCACCGGCTACGGCTACCCCCAGCACCAGCCCGCGTCCGGCTACGGCTACCCGCAGCCCGCCCAGCCGTACCCGCCCGCGCCGCCGGCTCCCCAGCCGGGCACCGGCTACGGCTACCCGCATCAGCCCGCCCCGCCGCAACCCGGCACCGGCTACGGCTACCCCCAGCACCAGCCCGGCACCGGCCAGCAGCCGCCCGTACCGGCGCAGCCCCCGGCACCGGCCGCCGAGGAGTTCGCCCTCCCGCCGCAGGGCCCGCAGTTCCAGCCGCGCTGAGGGCCGCCTTCGACACCCGCCCCTGACGGCGGGGCCGCAGACCCGGCGCCCCGCCCCGGCGGGGCTGCAGACCGCACGGCCCCGCCGGGGCGGGCAGGGCTCAGTCCCCGCCCGCCGTCTGGTTCTTGTACCCCCGCTGCCACTGCATCCCGAACCCGTACAGCCGGTCGATGTCCGCCTGGAACCCGTTCACGTACCGCACCTCGCGGCGCACCGTCAGCTGGTTGTCCCCCGCGTTCTCGATCAGCACCACCGCACAGGAGCGCGCCGCCCGGGCCCGCTCGTCGAGCTTGATCTCGATCCGCGGCCCGGTCTGCGGCACGATCGTTATCACCGCGTGGGTCTGCTCGAAGGCGGGGGTGCCGTCGTAGATGTAGACGAAGATCAGCAGCCGCTTGAACTTGTCCTTCTTCTCCAGGTTGACGTACATCGTCTCGCCGGACGGCGCCCCGTACTGGTCGTCGCCGCTGAGCTTGATGAACGGCGGCTCCCGCAGGTCGCCGAAGAGGCCGCCGAGCGGCTGCACCACGCCCCGGGTGCCATCGGAGAGTTCGTACATGCAGGCCAGGTCGAGGTCGACGTTCAGCGGCTCGTTGCCCCCGGGCGAGTCCGGCTCCAGCGGGCGCAGGATCCGCGGGCTGAAGAAGCGCTTGAGGGTGTCCCGGGTGCTCGGCCGGACGGCGCCCGAGCGCATGGTCCAGTGCAGGTTGACGTAGAGGTAGCCGGTGGTGGCGGCGGAGCCGGTGATGGCGTGCTGCGGCGCCGACTTGGTGAGTATGACCTTGTGCTGCCCGTCCGGGTTGTCGAAGGTGTAGCTCCGGTCCCCGCGCAGGTACTCCCAGATCGAGACCATCCCGCCCTCTCCCCCTGCCTCGGTCCGGCGATCTGACGATCCGCCGGGTCGCTGTGGTCCGCCGGCTCGGCGCTCCGCCGGTC
This sequence comes from Kitasatospora sp. NPDC029312, assembly GCF_055569215.1. Classification (NCBI taxonomy): domain Bacteria; kingdom Bacillati; phylum Actinomycetota; class Actinomycetes; order Kitasatosporales; family Streptomycetaceae; genus Kitasatospora; species Kitasatospora sp. NPDC029312. Next base: position 216,443 of record NZ_JBVHXY010000004.1, read on the forward strand.
CATGATCGGGCATCGCCCCGGCCGACCGATACCCGAACTCCCCACTCCCCTACCCCGCAAGGCGGTCCGCGCCCACCCGCGACCCCGACCGGTGGGTCGATTGGCCCGAGGAAGCCGCCCTCCCGTAACATGCCGCCCCTTCGGACGCGATATCGTCTAGCCGCACAGGTGTCCCGTCCGCCCCTGCGCGGGCACGGTCGGCACTCCGTGCGGAGACGAACGAATCGTCAGTCAGTGTCCGCACCAAGGGACCTGACCACCTGTGTCGCACTGTGAACCTGTCCCCTGCGGAAACCCGAGGCCCGACCCGCAATGAACCTGACCTCCATACAGTTGGTCTGGACCGTCGTCGGCGGCGCAGCCCTGCTGTTCATCGCCATCATGATGGCGACGCTGCGCTTCAAGAGCTCGAAGAAGGACGAGGCGGCCGACTCCTGGGAGCGCAGCGAGGAGCGCCGCCGCCGCAAGGAGATGATCTACGGGATCTCCTCGTACACCCTGCTGTTCTGCTGTGCCGGTGTCGCCGCCGCGCTGTCCTTCCACGGCCTGGTGGGCTTCGGCACCGAGAACCTCGGCCTCTCCGGCGGCTGGGAGTACCTCGTCCCGTTCGGCCTGGACGGCGCCGCGATGTTCTGCTCGGTGCTCGCCGTGCGCGAGGCCAGCCACGGTGACGCCGCGCTCGGCTCCCGCCTGCTGGTCTGGGTGTTCGCGATCGCCTCGGCCTGGTTCAACTGGGTGCACGCCCCGCGCGGCTTCGGCCACGCCGGCGCCCCCCAGTTCTTCTCCGGCATGTCGATCTCGGCGGCGATCCTGTTCGACCGCGCGCTCAAGCAGACCCGCAAGGCGGCGCTGCGCGAGCAGGGTCTCGTGCCGCGTCCGCTGCCGCAGATCCGCATCGTCCGCTGGCTGCGCGCCCCGCGCGAGACCTACGCGGCCTGGTCGCTGATGCTGCTGGAGAACGTCCGCAGCCTGGACGAGGCGGTCGAGGAGGTGCGCGAGGAGCGTCAGGCCAAGCTGGACGCCAAGGTCCGCGCCCGCACCGCCGACCGCCGCGAGCGGGCCGAGCTGAAGGCCATCTCCCGCCAGGGCGGCATGCTGGCCCGGGCCCGCGGCGGGCGTCAGGTGCCCGCGCTCACGGCGGCCGGAGACGGCCCGAGCGCTACGGAGCCTGCCCTAGCCGCCAGGGACGACAGCGCCACCTCCGCCACGGGCACCTCCTCGGACCGGTTCGCCGCCGACCCGTTCGAACCGGCCGCCCTGGAGGCCGGCCGCCGCCCGCGGGCCGCGGTCAGCTCCTCCTACTCCTCCGCGTACTCCTCGACGAGCTCCTCGGCGTACTCCTCGACGAGCAGCGACTCCTCCTCCGCGTACTCCTCGGCGTACTCGTCCGCGGCCGGAGGCTCCGCCGCGCCCCGGCACGGCTCGACCGTCGACCTGACCGCCGACGACGACACCCTGTCGATGCCGAAGCTGGACTCGCTGGAGCGCAAGCTGCGCGCCATCGAGCAGCAGCTCGGCTGACCCGGCCCGGCGCTGCCTCCCGCCGCGACGCGGGCGGCAGCGCGGGGCGGCGGCGCCGGACACCGAACCGCCCGCCACGCAACCGCCCGCCCCAGCCCCAGCCCCACAACGCGAACGGCCGCCCCCGGAACCCCGGAGGCGGCCGTCACGCGTGCCCGGCACGCTACTTGCTGCCGACCAGTTCCCGTTCGTCCTCCGCGTCCGCACGCCGGTTGCGGACGATGGACGAGGCCAGCGCCAGCCCGATGAAGGCGACGCCGATCAGGCCGGTGACGATCTCCGGGATGTGGTACTTGATCCCGACCATCAGGATCACCGCCAGCGCGCCGATCGCGTAGTGCGCGCCGTGCTCGAGGTAGACGTAGTCGTCCAGGGTGCCCTTGCGGACCAGGAAGACGGTCAGCGAGCGGATGTACATCGCGCCGATGCCGAGGCCCAGGGTGATCTGGAAGATGTCGCTGGAGATGGCGAACGCGCCGACCACGCCGTCGAAGGAGAACGACGCGTCCAGCACTTCGAGGTAGAGGAAGAGGAAGAACGCGGCCTTGCCGGCCACCTGGACGACCGACTTGCCGGCCTTCTCGGCCTCCTCCTCGCGTTCGGCCTCCTCTTCCAGCCCCGATTCGAAGATCGAGGAGAGGCCGTTGACGGCGAGGTAGGTGATCAGACCGAGCACACCGGCCAGCAGAACGGTTTCGGCGTGCTCCGCGGCGAAGAAGCGGGAGGCCAGCACCAGCGCGACCAGGGCGACGAGGCTGGACAGGGCGTCCAGCTTGCCGACCTTCTCCAGCGGGCGCTCCAGCCAGCTCAGCCAGTTGTGCTCCTTCTCCTCGAACACGAAGTCCAGGAAGATCATCAGCAGGAAGACGCCGCCGAAGGCTGCGATGGCCGGGTTCGCCGCCTCCAGGTACTGGCCGTAGGTGAGGCCGTTGTGGGTCTGGTCGGAGTGCAGCGCGAGGTCGATCACCGTCGCCGGGTTGAGCTTCGCGGTCAGGCCGACGACCAGCAGCGGGAAGATCAGGCGCATGCCGAAGACGGCGATCAGCACACCGACCGTCAGGAAGATCTTCTGCCAGTACGGGTTCATCCGCTTCAGCACCGTGGCGTTGACCACCGCGTTGTCGAAGGAGAGGGAGATCTCCAGGATGGAGAGGATCAGCACGATGCCGAAGCCTTGGGCTCCCCAGAGCAGTCCGGCCGCGACCAGGCCGATGGCGGTGATCGCGAACGACCAGCCGAATGTGCGGATGAACACGGGAGTTGGCTACCTTTCGGGTTTCTGGCCGTGCCGGGGGCGGCCTCTCCCGAGACGCCCGACCGGGCCGGAGCCCGGTCAGGTCACCCCCGCACTGCCCTCTGTTCTCATGATCGTTGGTCGGGTGCGATAAGTCCGGTTTATTCCCTCACTGTACGTTGACGCCGAAGTCGAGCGCGATCCCGCGCAGGCCCGAGGCGTAGCCCTGGCCCACCGCGCGGAACTTCCACTCGCCCGCGTACCGGTACAGCTCGCCGAAGATCATCGCGGTCTCGCTGGACGCGTCCTCGGACAGGTCGTAGCGCGCGATCTCCTCGCCGTCGAGGGAGTTGACGACCCGGATGTAGGCGTTGCGGACCTGGCCGAAGTTCTGCAGCCGGGCCTCGGCGTCGTAGATCGAGACCGCGAAGACCACCTTGTCCGCCTGGGCCGGGACCAGCTCCAGGTTGACCAGGATCAGCTCGTCGTCACCCGTGTCGTCGCCGCCCACGAGGTTGTCGCCCTGGTGCTCCACCGAGCCCTCGGGGCTCTTGAGGTTGTTGTAGAAGACGAAGTACTCGTCACCGAGCACCCGCCCGCCACCGCAGAGCAGGGCGCTCGCGTCGAGGTCGAACGGTGCGCCCGTGGTCGAACGGGCGGACCAGCCGAGGCCGATCTGGACCTGCGTCAGGTTCGGCGCAGCCTTGGTGAGCGAGACGTTCCCACCCTTGGCGAGCGTGACCACCATGCTGTTCTTCCTCCCTTGCTTCTCCCGGGGCGCGCCATACAGGTGTAGTCCCCCGCGGCCCCGGCCGGCCCGGTTCGGCCGGCTGAACTTCCTGAACTCACATCCTCGCAGCGCGACGGACGGGGACGAAGCCGGGGGGGGGGGGGGGGGGGGGGGGGGGGGGGGGGGGGGGGGGGGGGGGGGGGGGGGGGGGGGGGGGGGGGGGAGGGGGGGGGAGGGGGAGGGGGGGGGGGGGGAGGGCGAAATGAGG